>DAHVOJ010000003.1 GCA_027318865.1 bacterium
CCTCCGGATAAGTCGTTCCGTACCATCCGTAAACATGCTCCATGGTAATTTTTTCGCCGGGAAGCACGGTATCCCCCCAGCGCCAGCCCGGAGCAAAAAATAGCGGGGTATCGAATTTTTCTATAAATGCCTGCTCGGCAAGACTATCGACGGAGCATACGAAAGTCGCCCTTCTGTACAACAGGTCTTCGGCAGTTCCCAGTTCTTCGTTTAACTTATCGGCATAGGGGGCATATTCTTTATCGATTATTCCGCTTATTTCCGGATCCGGCTTAATCCAGTTAGTAACTATAGGGATTAATTTATGGTCGTAATCGACTATTTTTTTATTTCTGACGTTTAAATCTATCCTGCCGACGAACTTTCCGTGGGTGCCTGCCTGAACTATTATCGTATTGTTTATAATCTGGGGAGCGGGAAGTATGTCGTGCGTATGTCCGCCTACTATAATGTCTATTCCGTTGATAAGGGATGCAAACTTTCTGTCCACTTCAAGTCCGTTATGGGAAAGAACGACTACTAAATCGACTTTTTCTTCGTTCTTCAGTTTATTTACCATCTTTTGGGCATGACTCGTGTCAATGCCGAAGTTCCAGTTTTTAACGAAATGGGAAGGATGCGCAAGCGGAACATACGGAAACGCCTGTCCTATTATTCCTACCCTTAATCCGTTGACTTCTTTGATTATATAGGGTTTAAAAATCAGGCCTCCCCATGTAGCGTTCGTAACATTCTGCGCAATAAAGGGGAATTTCAGTTTTTTTATGTTGGATAAAAGCTGTTTTTCGCCGTAGGTAAACTCCCAGTGTCCGGTCATAGCGTCGTATCCCATGGCGTTCTGAACGTTTACCACCGCCATGCCTTTCGTAAGAAGGGCTATGCCCGTACCCTGCCATGAATCGCCGGTATCGAGCATTATGGTCTTTCCGTATCTTTCTTCTTTTATTTTGTTGAATACGGCTGCCATATGGGCGTAGCCGCCCATGGGGCCGTATTCTTTATTTAATTTTAAAAAATCTACGTACGAACAGAAATATCCCGTTGCGGACTTAGGATTTATATCGTAGTAAAGGTTGAAAGAATCCCCTACGAGATGTCCCGGTCTTCCGTTCATAAAATGAGGGCCTATATTTACGGAAGGCTCCCTGTAAAGAGTAGGCTTCAAGTGTGCATGGGAGTCGGAATTCCATATGATGGTCAAATTGCCTACGGGCTTGAACTTTAGAAGATTAACCGGATTGACCGCCGCCGCCCCGGCGAGGACGGCGGCGGTTTTTATGAAACTTCTTCTGGAAACTTTTTTTAAATCCATTTAATTATAGCCCCTTTTTGCAAATAAATTATAAATTATTTTTAGGTAATTTTTATCAATATTAATTAAAATTAATTAAAAACCCGTCTTTACGGAATCCATTATGCTTATTATCTGTTTAGTAACTTTTATAATGGTTTTTTTCTGCTCCGGGGTATTTTTGAAAAACTTAGAAAAATATGTCGGCAGAAAAGATATCATAACGGTATATTTTCCGTCTTTGTATATGGCTATTCTGCACGGCATAAATGCCGAATAATTCATGTTGTTTTTTAAAAGGTCGTAACCGTCCTCAAGATTGCAAAAATCTATGACCTTTAAATGGGGTATTTTATGACCTATACCTTTTATGCCCGTGGATACAGGAGCAATCGCAAGTATGCTGAAATTAGCGTCTTCTATCCCCTGTTTGAGGTCGAAAAGAGCGCTTTTAAAACTCTTTTTAACTTTCAGGATATAAAAGGGACCCTTAGGGATCTTTACCGCATAAGAATGTCCCGCAAAAACAACAGACCCGCAAAAAACTGCCGTTAAAACTATAATTAAAAATGCCGGAAGTCCGATATTCTTTTTTTTATTAATCATCCGCCCAACCCCTCCAGTACCCTCTATCGTTAAACGTTAATATTTTATAATAAATTTGACTTAAACTACGTTAATCGTTACCGTTTTCTTGTAAATATTATGATGCGTGTCGTACATAACGAATTCTAAAGGCGCTTTTTTATCGGCTTTTAAATAAAAGGCAAGAAAAGGGTTGGCGGATATTCCTATGCCGTAATCACAGGCGGTTACTAATTTTTTATCGTAATAAATATCGACTTTGTTAATAATCCACATAGGTATTATCTTTCCCGTTTTTGGATTTTTAACGAGCCCCGTATCCATAGGGTGCCTTGTTATAGACATTACTTTAAATATTTCCCCTTTTTTAACCTTTCTCGGGACCCTTACCATAATAGTTCCTATTTTCATATACGTTCCTCCTTAGTTATTTCGTTATTATTTATTAGGCTATCCAATAAAGCAAACGGGCGTTGCAGCATCTTACCGGCACATTCGATTCGTAGCCGCCTATCAGCATCCGCCTACGGTTACCTTTACGTACTCTTTTCCGCCGAACATTTTTCCGTCTGAATATTCCGTAACCACCTGAACGTAAGACTCCTGCTGAAGCTTAATTCTGGTAGATATATATGCCCTGCCGTTTTCCGGGGTCAAATTAAACGTCGCTAATTTAGATTTCGGATTGTTAAAATCGAAAATATGGAATGCTTTAATATAATTCCCTTTTTTCATAGGATGCTTAGAGTCGATGGTTAAAGGAACAAGACCTCCGTTCTGGGCGATAAGCGGCAGATGAATCTTCGGCAGCATTAATTTCTTATATTCGGCGGAATCTTCGGCGAGCCATACTACCTTTTCCCCTTCTATTTCTTTTACGTCCGATTTAATTATCGGAGAAATAGCGGTTTCCTTTTTAACCGCCGTCTTGGCAAAAACATTCCCCGCGTCTAAAACGCTCCCAGCCGGACCTGCAAGAATTAAGGCGGCGGCGGCCGTTTTTTTTATAAAATCCCTTCTCGAAACATAATTACCCATTTTTGAAACCTCCTTAATAATACTTAATAATAATTAATGTTAAAATATTAAATAATTCCGCCGTATCATTTGGAATTATGCGAAAATTTTCTCAAACTTTCAATTTTATATTTGCCTGAAGCAACCCATCTCGACACCAGCATAAAATCGCTTTTTTTCCAGTAACCCGGAAGCAGAAATATTTTGCGGTAATAAGGGGTAAAAAAAATCTCCGTCGGAACTCCGGTAATGTTAAGTTTAGCGGCTAATTGCTTTTCCGTTAAATAAGCGCCGTTAAAATATAAAATCTTTTTATTGCCGTAAATATCTACCAATACGGGATGAAAATGTTTATTTACATAATTTATGACGCTTTTGCGGCTAAATACATGTTTGTCCATTCTGATGCAGTATGCGCAGGTAGGGAAATAAAAGTGCAGTAAAAAAACTTTTTTATGCAGTTTATTTTTTTTTATTGCAACGGTAAGGTTTTCCCAATTTATCGAATTTGCATTGCTTTGACCGCCGGCATATGCGTTTCCCGACGACGAAATCAGTGATAACGATACGGATAAAAATAATATTGCCGCTGTAACAGTTATATATTTTAATATTAACATATTATTATATATTGATATTATTGTATTTTATAATATTTTATAATTATATAATTTATAATATTCTTAACCTAATTGTCAAGAATTACCTTAATCCCAAAATTGCCGATAGAAAATTATTTTTCTGGATTCCTGCTTACGCAGGAATGACTTCGCAGGTTTTAAGGTCTTCACCCAACGGGTGTCATTCCCGCGTAGGCGGGAATCCAGTATTTATTTAACTTTAAAGCCATTTTAATGGTTTCTATCGGCAATTTTGGGTTATTTTTTTTATATATTTTTTTATATATTTTTTAAACTCCTAATCACAATTTGATTTTAAATTTAAAATGATGTATAAAAAATAAAAAGCGTTTTATATTATTTGTCTTAATTAATAATTTTAATATGCATCGAAAATGAATTTACAGAATGAATTAATCGAACGCTACGCAGAGCAATTTCCAGATTCAAGAATTGGGAAATGCATAAAGATAATAGAAAAAGCGGCGAAGATGAAAACAAATCTTCTTATTCAGGGAGAAACCGGCACAGGAAAAACAACACTGATTAATTTTGTCGGAAAAAAAATTTTCCCGGCAAAGCCTCTCGTAACGGTTTCATGCTTTAATTTATCTGGCGAACTTTTTCAATCCGTGCTTTGCGGACATCTAAAGGGCGCATTTACAGGCGCTGTAGAAACTACCGAGGGTAAAGCCCAAACAGCCAATAACGGAGTGTTGTTTTTCGACGATGTGGACACTTTAACTATGGATAACCAGTCTAAACTTTTATATTTTCTGGATTATCACATGTGTGAAAAAGTCGGCAGTACAGTGCCGGAATTATTAAACTTATGGACGGCATTCTCTATGAATTCTAATATCGAAGAAAAAATAATGACCGGATTTATGAGGGAAGATTTTTATTACAGGATTTCGACTATTAAGGTAAACATCCCTCCTTTAAGGGAAAGACCTAATTTTATAAGATATTTTATTAAAAATTATTTGGAAAGCTTAAAAATTTCGTACTGCAAAAAATTTATGGAAGAATGCCTTGAATACGAGTGGCCGGGAAATATCAGGGAAATGACTTCTGCACTTGATAGAATTCAAATTTTAAATTACGACGGTTGCAAAAAGGTTCAATCGCTTAAAGAATGCGGCATCGATACACGCTGGCATAAACGCAAAGACGAAAGTCCGCCGCAAAGCGGTTCGGAAAATTATCCGCCGGGATTAAAACAAAACGGCGGCGGAGAAGATATTTTCGATATAACTTCAGAAAAAAATAGAATCATGTCCGCATTAAAAAAAGCAAAATACAAAAGAAATAAAGCATGCAAAATATTGGATATTTCATACTCCACGCTGTGGCGGAAATTGAAACGATACGAGATTTACGAGAAACTAAGATAAATCAATAAATAAATACCCCATCCGCTATTAATAAAAACACGGACGGGGCAAGTTTTAGACAATACTACGGTCTGACGTTGTATTTCCTGAAAATCCATACTTTTGCTATATCGACTAAGAACAGATAAACCGCTCCGAATACATAAAGCCGGATTATCTCGGCAAGCGGAATCCGTGCTATCAGAGGATGGTTTTCAAAACTGATGCCGAACCATGCCAGCAAAGAAACGACTATTAAATCCGCTATAGTCGCAATGAGCATATATTTGGACGGGGCGCTCTTATAAAAATAGTCCGCCGTTCTGACCAAATAAAGAACTCCCTGTCCGGTAAACACCATTATTAAAAAAACTATGGTCGCAATCTGGTTCATATCGTAATGACCCTGCATTTTATAATAAACAAGGGCGCCAAACGAAAAAATCAGCTGAAATACGCCCATAGCCACCGAACCTATTACCATATTTTTAATTTTCCATTCATTCGGCTTCAGCGAATGCTTAACGTTATCTGTCGAAATCGACATAGTCACGAAATCGTTGGTGAAAAGCAGTAAAATAACAAGCACGGGCGTAATTATAAAAGAATTTTTTGCCGGCGTATTATAATAATAGTTCACAAGAATAATGCCGAATATCGTAAAGAAAGAAATCTCTATAGTTTTCGCTATCTTATTGAGAATCCAGGTCGCCATTCTCTGAAATATTTCCCTGCTGGTTTTTATGGCAGAAACGATATCGGACAAACCGGGGTCGGTAAGGACGATGCTGGCGGCGGCTTTTGCGACATCGGTAGAAGCGGAAACGGCAATACCGACCTCCGCCTGTTTAAGCGCGGGAGAATCATTGACTCCGTCGCCCGTCATGCCCACTATATAGTTGTTGTCCTGCAAGGCTTTAACTATATTATACTTGTCTTCGGGGTAAATTCCTCCAAACACGTCGTAATCCGCAAGTCCTTTTTCTTTTTCTTTATCCTTGCTCATTTCTATAAGTTCTTTTCTCTCGCATACCCTTTCGCCTATATCCAGCCTTTTGGCGATGGTTCTGGCGGTAATAGCGGTATCGCCCGTAAGCATTATTACTCTTACGCCGAGATTGCGAAGCTCGTGGATAAGAGGTTTGGAATCCACTCTTTCAGGGTCCATAAACCCTAAAAATCCTAAAAATTCGTATTTTCCGCCTTTCTCGTAAGCCGCCGCAAGAACTCTTTCGCCTTTCTGGGCAAGCTCTCTTTCGATGTTTTCATATTTATAGGCCGCCTCGGAGTTTTGCTGAGTAAGATTCCATATCGTTCCGGGCTGTCCTTTGAATATTTTAACTTCTTCTCCTTTGACTTTATATAAACCTTCGGTTCTTTTAGTGGCAGGATCGAACGGAGTAAAAGAAACCCTCTCCCCCTCCGGTTTTAAGTTCATCGGGTTAGTAACCTTAAATATCGCATCGTCTAAGGCGTCCTGACTTTTCTCGTCGCTTGCCATAATGGAATATGTGAGCAATTCTTCTTTCGTATGTTCTCCGACGGGAGTTATATCTTCCAGTATAACTTTATTTTCGGTTAGCGTTCCGGTCTTATCGGAACATAGCACGGTCATTGCCGCAGACTCTTCGATAGCCGATAATTTAGTGGTAAGAACCCCTTTTCTTGAGAGTTCAAGGGCTCCCAACGCCGTGGAAAGCGTGTAAGTCGCTGGAAGCGCTATAGGAATGGCGGCTATTAGAATAACAAGTATAAATACTATCGTGTCCGCCGGACTGAAACCGTGCGAAAGCGCATAAACCAGAAAAAATGCCAGAAGAATAAAATCCATATACATCATATACTTGACGATTTTAAAAATAAGCTTCGACAGGTTGCTCTTGGTCTTGGCTATTTTAACGAGTTCGGCAGTTTTTCCGAAATAACTTTCCTTTCCGGTGGCAACGACGATTCCGGTCGCTTCGCCCCTTTTTACGATGGAACCCGAAAAGGCGACGCTTCCTTTCTCGGCTTCTATGGGAAGGGACTCTCCCGTAAGCGCGGACTGGTCTAATTGTATCTGGCTGTCAAGAATTTTAATATCCGCAGGAACAAAATCGCCCATCCTTAAATGAACGACATCGTCGGGAACGAGATATTTTGCGTCGAGTATAGTCCATTTGTCGTCCCTCATAACCCTCGCCTTGACGGCAAGACGCTGTTTTAAGAGCTCAAGCGCCTGCTGGGCCTTGCCTTCGTGCATAAAAGACATTATACTGTTGAATATTAAAAGCGCCAATATTATTGCGGCTTCAATAAACTTTACGTCCTGCCCTCTTGTTATTCCTACTATAATTTCCAATAACGCCGCAAATTCGAGCATCCACGGAATAGGCCCCCAGAACCTTTTTAATAATTCTTTTACTGGATTTCTCTTCTCTTCCTCCACGCAGTTCAAACCGCATACTTCGATTTTCTTGTTTGCCTGTTCGGTCGTAAGGCAGACATACTCGCACACAGTTTCCTTTTCTTTAGCCATTTACTCCCCCAATTTGTTTAAAAATACTGTTAATTTAAAAAATAAAATAAAAATAGATTAGTAAGATAAAATAAAAATAGATTAGTAAGATAAAATACGTGCGAAGAAATGAGTAGCATTTTTTATGCCATAAAATATTCTTATCGTGCTTCTCTTCTTTAAGATATGACCAATCCGCTTTGCCCGCAATGACGAGGCATCGGGATTTGGGTTAGAATAATTTTTTGAAATATAATGAGATAGTATGAAATAAAATGATATATAATGAATTTATTTGAAATTAAATAATCCGGCTAAATACCCGCCGATAGACGAAGCCCCGTTAATAGAAATCTCCTCCGGCGTTCCGCATGCGATTATCCTGCCGCCGCCTTCGCCGCCTTCTGGTCCCATATCGATTATATAGTCGGCTGATTTTATAACGTCTAAATTGTGTTCTATGACTATTACGGTGTTTCCGGCTTTTACAAGGAGGTTTAATATAGTCAAAAGCTTGCTTATATCGTCAAAATGAAGCCCCGTGGTCGGTTCGTCGAGTATATATAAAGTTTTATACAGACCCGGTCTCGATAGTTCTTTTGACAGCTTTATTCTCTGGGCTTCGCCTCCCGACAGAGTGGTTGCAAGCTGACCTAAATTTATATAATCGAGTCCGACGTCGATTAAAAATTTAAGTTTATGCGCAAGGGAAGGAACGGCATTGAAAAATTCATAAGCCTCTTTTGCCGTCATATTTAAAACATCGTAAATATTTTTATTTTTATAAAAAATTTCTAAAGTAGGGGCATTATATCTTTTTCCTTTGCAAACATCGCACATTACATAAACGTCGGGCATAAAAAGCATTTCTATTTTTTTTACTCCGTCCCCGCTGCAAGCCTCGCACCTGCCCCCTTTAACGTTAAAGCTAAATCTGCCCGGGTCGTATCCTCTTGACCTCGACTCTTTGGTTCCCGCAAAAATTTCCCTTATTAAAGTAAAAATTCCCGTGTATGTGGCGGGATTAGATCTTGGAGTTCTTCCGATCGGCGACTGGTCTATATTCACTATCCTGTCGAAATAATTTACATTAATTATATCCTTTACTTTAAATTTTTTAAAGTCCGCCGCATAGCCGTTTTTATATGCAAATACCGCCTGATAAAGCGTGTCGATAATTAAAGTGCTTTTCCCCGACCCGGAAACTCCGGTTATGCATATAAAATTATTCAGCGGAATTTTAACGTCGATATTTTTTAAGTTGTTCATTTCTGCGCCTTTTATTTCTAAATAACCGGATAAATGCCCGCCTCTGAATTCCGGCACCGGAATTTTTAATTGTCCGGTTAAATATTTTCCGGTTAAAGAAGCGGGGTTTTTCATAATTTCTTCCGGGGTTCCCTGAGCTACTATATAGCCTCCGTTTTTACCAGCTCCTGGCCCCATATCGATAATATAGTCGGATTTAAGCATAGTAGCTTCGTCATGCTCGACCACAATAAGCGTATTGCCTTTATCGCGCAAATCTATAATCGTTTTAAGAAGCCGCTCGTTATCCCGCATATGCAGGCCTATGCTCGGCTCATCCATTACGTATAGAACGCCGGTAAGACCGGAACCTATTTGCGAGGCAAGCCTTATCCTCTGCGACTCTCCTCCGGAAAGCGTTTGCGCCTGCCTCGAAAGATTTAAATATTCAAGTCCTACATTGACTAAAAATCTGAGCCTTTCTTTAACTTCGTTTAAAATTTTTGCCGCAATTTCCGTTTCGTAATCGCTTAATTTCAAATTATTAAAAAAACTTAATGCGTCTTTAATACTCAGATTTACAATTTCGGCTATATTAAGCCTGCCTATTTTATAGCTTAAAGATTCTTTCTTCAACCTGAAGCCGCCGCATTCCGGACAAACTTTTTCGGCTTTATATTTCCTGGGGTCCAACAGATAATTTCCTTCGGCTATATTTCTTTCAAGCATAGGCATTACGCCTTCCCAGTATTTTAAATGATAAGACCCGCCGCCGCCGATAGAATCGAAAAACTCTATTTTTTCGTCGCCGGAACCGTATAATACCGCATGCTTTGTATCATCGCTTAAATCCTTATACGGAGTATCGAGATTAAACCCGTAATGTCTCGATAATGCATTTATAATCTGGTTTTTATAGACCGGGGTTGAATTTTTAAAAATAATAACGGCATCCTCTTTTAGAGAAAGGTTTTTATCCGGTATAACCAGTTCTTCGTCAAAATATTCTTTATAACCGAGTCCGCCGCATTCCGGACATGCGCCCTGCGGACTGTTAAACGAAAAAACAGCCGGTTCAGGCTTGCCGTAACTTATATTGCAGTCTAAACAAATCGAATTTTCGGTTAATATTTCTTCCCTGTCTTCATATTTAAGTTTTAAAATACCGGAAGATAATTTTAAGGCAAGTTCTACGGAATCGAATAATCTTTTTTTATTTTCTTCTTTTATAAGAAGTCTGTCTATTACCAAATCTATGTCATGCTTCTTCTTTTTATCCAAGTTTATAGGCTCGTCGAGATTATATTCTTTCCCGTTGACATAAATTCTATAGAATCCGTGTTTCAGATAGTCGTCGAACTTTGCCTTAAATTCTCCTTTTCTGTTTATAGCTACCGGAGACAGTATTATGAGTTTTTCCCCCGCCTTATTGGAATAAACGGACTCCACCATACGGTCGATAGTTTTAGGCTCTATTTTTTTACCGCAGTTATAACAGTAGGGAATCCCTATTCTGGAAAAAAGAACTCTCAGATAGTCGTATATTTCGGTAATAGTTCCTACCGTAGAGCGCGGATTTTTACTCACCGATTTTTGTTCTATCGAAATAGCCGGAGAAAGTCCTTCTACGGAATCCACGTCCGGCTTGTCCATCTGCTCCATAAACTGCCTTGCGTAAGAGGAGAGGGATTCAAGATATCTCCTCTGTCCTTCGGCAAATATGGTATCGAATGCAAGAGACGACTTTCCCGAACCGGAAAGTCCGGTAATAACGACAAGTTTATCTTTAGGTATCTCGACGCTTATATTTTTTAAATTATGCTGTCTTGCCCCTTTAATAATTATTTTTCTTTCCATCTGTTTCTGTTCTCCGATATCCTGCGGACTAATTTTATCGATTCGAGCATGCTGCCGCAATCCGCCATATTCTTACCCGCAATATCATAAGCCGTACCGTGAACCGGAGACGTTCTGATAAATCTTAGACCTGCGGTGACGTTAACTCCTTTATCGAAGTTAAGCAATTTAAAGGGTATCAATGCCTGATCGTGATACATCGCTACTATCAAATCAAAATCACTGTATTTTTTTGCAAAAAAACTATCCGCCGGAAAAGGACCTTCTATATTTTCGTTATCGTTTCTAAATTCATCTATCACCGGAGTTATAACTTCTTTCTCTTCGTTTCCTATTCTTCCGTTTTCTCCCGCATGCGGATTTAAGCCAAGAACCGCTATGCGCGGATTATCTTTTCCGAAATCTATTTTTAACCATTTAAGAGAAATTTTGATTATTTTCCTTAGCAAGTCTTTCGTTATTTTAGCCGGAACATCGTAAACAGGTATATGAATAGTTGAAAGAATAGTTATGAGTTCATCCGAATAAAAAAGCATTGCAAAGTCGTCCGAACCGGCTAAATATCCGAGAAGTTCGGTATGTCCTCCGAATCTTGCGCCGCCTTTAAGCATCATATCTTTATTGATTGGAGCGGTTGCAAAACCAAGTATTTTTTCTTTTATTGAAAAATCGACTGCGGTTTTTATAAATCTTTCGACGTCTTTTGCATAAAGATGGTTAATTTCCCCGCATTTGACAGACTTATAAGACTCCGCCGCCAAATCGATTACGTTTATTTTTCCTTCTTGGTAAGCGAAATTAAGGGGTAAATCCGGTTTGATTAAATTTAAAGGAACGCCGGTCTTTGTTATATTTTGCGAGGTATATTCTATATATCCGAAAGATCCGAAAATAACGGGCTTGATATATTCATCTCTGTATATAAAATATTCCGCCGACTTTATTGCTATTTCCGGCCCTATTCCGCCGGGATCACCCATTGTAATACCTATAAAACGGCTCTCTTTGCTCAATTTTATTTTTATTTTTTTACACGGCAATCAATATTTTAACGTAAGAATTTTTTCTTGCTTTTTTTAAAATCTTTTTTAAATACTTGTTCGTCCTATGTTTTTCCAAGATGGTAAAAATTTCCGGTTTTACCTGTTTAAACGTTTTAAACGACCCCGTTTTCTTTCCTGCCGATTTCAATATTGCATAGCCGAATTTAGTTTTTATTACCGGACTTATTTGTCCTACATGCAGTTTAAATGCTATATCGGAAAAATTAGGGGATAATTTATTTTTATAAACATAACCTATTCTCCCGCCGTTTTTTTCGGAAGGGTCTTCGGAATATTCTCTTGCAAGCTCTGAAAAACTTTTACTTCCGGATATAGCCTCTTCTCTTATTTTATAAATCCTTTTATATATTTCTTTTCTTAGTTTTTGGCTTGCGTTTGAAGGAACGGCTAAAAAAATAAGTTTTAAATCAACCTTAGGCTCGCCTCTGAATTCTTCGACGTTTTTTTTATAATAATCGATTAACTGACGTTTCGTTATAACCATCTTATTGCCGTAAACTTTCCTTAAGAGTTCTACCTCGGCAAAGTGATTTTTAACCTGTTTTATATATGCCTTTTTGCTTATGCCTCTTTTGGCAAGAAATTTAAAAAACTGCGTAACCGTGAAATTGTTAGCGAGAGCTACTCCTCCGATATATGCTTTTAATTGTTTCGGGGTAATGAATATTGCGGCTTTTTCTTCTTCCTGCTTTATTAAGACATTATTAATTAATACATTAAGCACTTCTTTGGTTTTAGACATCACCGCCGAATCCGATTGAGTAAAAATACCGCGGGACGCTTCGTTTTGCATTTGCTCGTATTCTTCGAAAGCTCCCCTGTCGAATTTTGCAAATTCATACAGGGTAATCGGTGTTTTGTTTACTACGGCAATTACCTGGTCTATTATTACGGCGTTTGCATTTTTTACGAATGTCAAAAATAAAAAGACCGCAAAAATAGTTGTGGATATAAATGCTAAAATCTTATTTTTTTTCATTTTTTTCGTTATAAATGCGAACGCCATAAAAAAATCTATGCCGTTCGCAGATTTTATGTATAAACTTTTCTAAAGCTAATTCGGTTATACTATCCCTGTTTTTTTCCGTTTATCCGGGGCTTAGCCTGGTTTGAAACGCCCGGAGCCGCCGATGCCGTATGTATGACCGGTAAATTTTTATAAAAATATTTAATTTTAGCTTTTTTTCTTAAATTTCCGACAAAAGCCTTTAAAATATTAGAAGCTTCCTTTTGTTTCATCATCGTAATTATCTGGTTTTTAATAGAGGAAAAAGGCTTAGGTTTTCCCGATACAACGTTATTTAATTTAATTATATCGAAATGGCCGCCTACTTTTACTATTTTTGATATGCCGCCTACCTTTGAAATACTGAACGCGGCATTGTTAAACGCAGGGGTCGTTTGCTGAAATTTTATCCAGCCGAGCATACCGCCGTTTTTAGCGTTAGGCGCCGTTGAATATTTTTGCGCAACCGCGGGAAACGGTTTGCCGGACGCAAGCATTTTATATGCTATCTGCGCTGTCTTTGGAGAATTTAACTGCATATAGCTTACGTTAATTTTAGAAGGCAGGTTAAAAGAAAGATAGTGTTTTTTATAATATGCTTTAGCGGAGGCGGTGGTAACCTTTACTTTATTGGCAACTTCTTTATGCAATAAAAGCTGGACCAAAAGACCTTTCTTGAAATCGGAAATCTGCGTTTTATAGGATTTTGATCTGTTTACTCCTTCTTTTATAGCCTCGTTTACTAAAATCTGCCTATCGACAAGACTTTTAAGGAGTCTTTTTTCGCCCGCCGGCGTTTCTAAATAAGACCTGAGTTCCGGCGGAAATTTCGACATTTCCTGTTTAAATTTAGCAGCCGTAATGGGCTTACCGTTTACTTCGGCTATAACCTTGGATGATACGGCTTGTTTTTTTGCGCATCCGTAAAGACCCATAGATAAAACAATCGAAAATATAGCGATTAATAAAATAGAACCTTTAAGTTTTTTCATTTTCCCCTCTTAAACAAATAAAAGTTAAAATTAAATATATTAGATTTAGATTTAAATTATATATATTTAAATATTAACATAGCCGTATAATCGTTGCAAGACAATTTTAATTCCTTCCGTTTTATCCCGCATAGAATCATAATGTTTATGCCTGAACCTTATTTTAAATTCATCTATAAAGTTAATTATATATTCCGACGAACATTCCTTATCGTTTACGAACTTAATCAGCGCCTCGAAAATAGAAGCTGCAGATTCGTGAAATTCCAGTATAAACTCGGTCTCTTTTATTTCCATAAGACGAACTTTCGAGTTTTTCATATAAATTTTAAGTTCGGTAATTTTCAAAAGGTTTTCTACTGGTTCTTCGGTCCTGCCGAACCTGTCTTTCAGTTCGTTTTTTATATTTTCTACATCGTATATCGTAACGCAATTCATAAGTTTTCTATAAAAAGACATTTTGGTTTTTTCGTCGTTTATATATGAATCCGGGATATAAGCGGATATGGCGGTTTTAACCTCCGGGTTTATTTGTACCGGCAAGGTAATTCCGCGCATTTTTTCTATCTCTTCCCTAAGCATCTGCATACACATTTCAAGACCTACGGAGTTTATATGCCCTGATTGAGCGCCGCCGAGAATATTTCCGGCGCCCCTTATTTCCAAATCAGCCATAGCAAGTTTAAAACCGGAGCTTAATTCGCTGTAATCTTTTATCGCGTTCAGCCTTTTTATCCGCTCCTGACTTAAATCATCGAAAGCCGTCCCTATGACCAGCAGACAGTATGCCTGTATATGAGATCTCCCGACTCTCCCTCTAAGCTGATACAGCTGGCTCAGACCGAACCGCTCGGCATTATTTATAACAATCGTATTTACGTTGGGATTATCTAGACCGGATTCTATTATAGCGGTAGAGAGGAGAATATCGTATCCTTTGTCGTAAAAAATATGCATAATATCCATAATTTCTTCGGAATCAAGCCGACCGTGAACAACCCCTATCCGCATATCAGGCATTATTTTTTTAAGCCTGCCGTAAATATAATCTAAATGGGATATTCTGTTGTCGATAAAATAAACCTGTCCGCCCCTGCTTATTTCTTTAAATATTGATTTTTTTATTATTTCTTCGTCGTAACCGGTGATTTCGGTAATAACGTTTTTTCTTCCGGAAGGCGGAGTACTTATAATGCTTAAGTCCCTTATCCCGGACATCGACATATACAGCGTCCTTGGAATAGGCGTAGCGCTCATGGCAAGAACGTCTATGGAATATCTTATTTTTTTAATTTTTTCTTTCTGAAGCGCTCCAAACTTCTGTTCTTCGTCAATAATTAAAAGACCCAAGTCTTTATATTCTATTTTTTCCGATAATAATTTATGCGTACCTATAATTATATCTATTTCACCGGTTTTAATCCTTTTAATTATTTCTTTTTCTTCGTCTTTCTTAGCAAATCTCGAGATTCTGGCTATCTTTACCGGATATTTATCGAATCTTTTCTTAAAATTATTGTAGTGTTGATCTACCAAGATAGTCGTGGGAGCAATCAGCGCAACCTGTTTGCCGTCCATCGCCGCCTTAAAAGCCGCTCTTATGGCAACTTCCGTTTTCCCGAACCCGACGTCTCCGCATATTAACCTGTCCATCGGTTTATTGCTCTGCATATCCCGCAGGACCTCTTTTATTGCCTTTGCCTGATCTTCGGTTTCTTCAAACTCGAAATTTTCTTCGAATTCAAGGTAATCTTCGTCTTCGGCAGAGAATGCAAAACCCCTGTCCGTCATTCTTTTTGCATAAAGAATTTTTAAATCTTCCGCTATCTCCTCGATTTTCTTTTTTGCTTTTATTTTTGCTTTTTCCCACGATTTATTTCCAAGCCTGCTTAATGCAGGCGAATTATCTTCCGAAGCCGCTATATATTTATGTATAAGATATATTTTATCCGCCGGAACGAAAAGTTTGTCTCCTCCTTCGAAAATAAGCGTAAAATAGTCCGATGAAATTCCGCTAAGCGTTATATTTTTAATTTCGGTAAATTTGGCTATTCCAAACTCGTCATGAACTACAAAATCTCCGGGATTAAGCTCTTCTATGCTTTTAAAATAATCGAATCCGGAAGTCCTTCGAGGAGTTATATTTTCGTCGATTACATCTAAATGTTCTCTAAAAAGCTCCTCCCCTTTAATAATTAAAAGTTTATTTTTTTTAGATATAAAACCGGACGAAACATTTCCGTTTTCAACCCTAAATAATCCGTCTTTTACTTCTTCTTCTACTAAACCGATAGAATCAAAAATATTTTTAAGTCTTTCTTTATGAATTTCACTCTTTGAAACTATAATTATTTTATATTCTTTTTTTATAAGATTAAGAAATATTTTTTTTATTAAGGTTAAATTTAATTTGCCGCTCCCGTATTTCAATTTTTCGATAAAATCCATATTGCCTGATTTTATCGATGCCGACAGCTCTCCTATACGATTGTTGTAATTCTCAACGCCGTAATATACTGCGGATTTTTTAAAATTAAAATAATAAAATTTATCTAAATTATTTAAAGCAAGGTTAAAGATGTTTTTGTTTTCGTTATCGCGGTTTAAAAATTCAAGAAGCTCGGTTTCAGGTTCTTCTATATATAAAATAGGGTTTTTAAGAGCTTCTAAGATATTTAATTTTTTAGGATAATAATCGGAATTTATCGGAAATACGGTGAAACCGTCGATACTTTTAAAACTTATCTGCGTATTCAGGTCAAAATATCTTAAATCTTCCACAGTTTCGTCAAAAAAATCTATTCTTGCAGGATAAGAACCGTCTGCGTTAAATATGTCTATTATTTCGCCTCTGACCGCAAATTCGTTTTCGTTTTCTATCCGGTTCGTTCTTTCATAGCCGTAAGACGACAGGGTTTCTATAAGTTTGTCCCGTGAAAAATTAAAACCTTTCCTGATATGTATGAATGAATTAAGAAGGCTGTCCGGTTCCGGAACCTTTGAAAAAAAAGAAACCGGCGTCATGATTATCGCGGCGGAGTCGAATTGCTTTAAATCATATAAAAGACTTACCGGAATTATTTCTTCGCAGAAAAATATTTTTTTTGAAGAAAAAAATGAAAGGTTTCCGTATAAACCTTTAGCCGAGGCATAGCTGTCGCATAAAAAAATATATATTCCTTTTTCGTTTTTTATAGATAATGAAATATCTAAAGAAAAAACGGCCGGTATTTTTGATTTTATAGAATCCAAATCGATGCTCTAAGATTTTACCTCTCTAATTGAAGCCTGAGCCGCAGAAATAACAGCGACCGGAACCCTGTAAGGAGAACAGCTGACGTAATTGAGATTAAGATTATGGCAGAATTCAATAGAACTGGGGTCGCCGCCGTGCTCTCCGCATATTCCCAGTTTAATATCCTTTCTGGCGGTCTTACCTTTATGCGCGGCAATCTTCATAAGCTCGCCGACGCCGTTTCTGTCAAGTTCCATGAACGGATCCGTCTTTAGAATATTTTTATTAAGATAATCCGGCAAAAAAGAACCTATGTCGTCTCTGGAAAAACCAAAAGTCGTCTGGGTAAGGTCGTTTGTACCGAATGAAAAAAACTCCGCCTCTCCGGCTATTTCGTCGGCTATCATGCAGGCTCTCGGAAGTTCGATCATGGTTCCGACTAAATATTTAAGCTTTATGCCGTATTGATTCATGACTTCCGCAGCTTTTTTATCGACTAATTCCTTTAATAATCTTATCTCCTCAAAAATTCCGACTACGGGAATCATGATTTCTGGAATAATTTTATTGCCGCTTCTATGAAATTCGCATGCCGCTTCTATAATAGCCTGAACCTGCATCTCGTATATTTCCGGATAACTGACCCCGAGCCTGCAGCCTCTATGACCGAGCATGGGGTTGACTTCGTGCAGAGAAGCAGTTTTGGCTTTTAGCTTCTCATAGGAAATACCCATAATCTCCGATAATTCTTTTATATCTTTTTCTGTTTTCGGAAGAAATTCATGCAGAGGAGGGTCAAGCAACCTTATATTTACCGAATATCCTTTCATTTCTTCGTATAATTCAATAAAATCCGACTTCTGCATCGGAAGAAGTTTTGCAAGAGCTTTCTGTCTTTCGGCGACGGTTTCGGAAAGTATCATCTCCCTGACCGCTTTTATTCTGTCTCCTTTAAAAAACATGTGCTCGGTCCTGCAAAGTCCAATGCCTTCCGCCCCATAACTGCGCGCAACTTTAGCATCCTCCGGAGTATCCGCATTTGCCCTGACGCTAAGTTTTCTGAATCCGTCGGCAAATTTCATTATAGTCCTGAAATCTTCGTTAATTTCGGGGGTTATCATTTTTACGTAACCGGAATAAACCTCGCCGTTTGATCCGTTTAAAGTAATAATATCGCCTCTTTTTATATTCCTGTTTCCTACCGCTATCTCGCCCTTTTTTTCGTTAATTTCCAGAACCGAACAGCCGGTAATGGCACATTTCCCCATACCTCTCGCTACGACGGCGGCATGGGAAGTCATTCCGCCCCTTTCCGTAAGAATTCCTTCTGCTACGCTCATTCCGTGAATATCTTCGGGAGAAGTCTCCATCCTTACTAAGATTACTTTCTTGCCTTTTTTTACTTCTTCTTCGGCTTCTTCCGCGGAAAAAACTACCTCGCCGCTTGCCGCGCCGGGTGAAGCCGGAAGTCCTTTCGCTATAACGTCTTTTTTCGCGTTGAGGTCAACCGCGGGATACATAAGCTGGGCAATGGAATATGGGTCTATTCTTAAAACGGCGGTTTTTTTATCTATCATGCCTTCTTTTTCCATATCGACCGCAATCTTGACAGCCGCTTTAGCGGTCCTTTTTCCGGTTCTAACCTGAAGCATATAAAGCACGCCTTCCTGTATCGTAAACTCTAGATCTAGCATGTCTTTATAATGTTTTTCAAGTAGTCCGGCATATTCTATCAAGTCTTTATATACTACCGGCATAGCTTTTTCAAGCGAAAGATCCGAGGGATTTTTCTTCGAAAATTCGTTCACCGGTTGAGGCGTCCTTATTCCTGCAACGACGTCTTCCCCCTGCGCATTAATAAGATATTCGCCGTAAAAACCGTTTTCTCCCGTAGAGGGATTTCTGGTAAAGGCGACGCCGGTAGCCGACGTTTCCCCCATATTGCCGTAAACCATGGACACCACGTTTACCGCCGTTCCCCAGTTTTCAGGAATTTTATTAAGTTTTCTGTATGTTATGGCTCTCGGTACGTTCCAAGACTCGAAGACGGCTGAAATGCCCATCCATAACTGTTCTTCCGGATCGTCCGGAAATTTAATGCCTTTTTCTTTTTCCACGACTTTTTTAAATTCGGCTACAAGATAGCGAAGATCCGCTTCATTTAACTCATTGTCGTTTTTTACCGATTTTTCTTTCTTTTTATTTTCTAAAATAGATTCCATAATTGCAGAGTCTATTCCAAGAACTACGTTTGAAAACATCTGAATAAATCTTCTGTATGTATCGTAAGCAAACCTTCCGTTGCCCGATTTTTCGATAAGGCCTTTAATGGTATTATCGTTTAATCCAAGATTCAAAACGGTATCCATCATTCCGGGCATAGACACCCTTGCTCCGCTTCTGACGGAAACCAAAAGGGGGTTTTTAACATCGCCGAATTTAGACCCCATTGCATTTTCCATCTTTTTTATGTTTTCTTTTACTTCACTCTTTAATTCCTCCGGATATTTTTTATTATGTTCGTAATAGTATGTGCAAACTTCGGTAGTAATGGTAAAACCGGCAGGCACCCTTATGCCGAGATTGGTCATTTCGGCTAGACCCGCTCCTTTCCCACCAAGTAAATTTTTCATAGAACCGCCGCCGTCCGCATGCTTGTTACCGAAAAAATAAACATACCTGCCCATAACGCCACCCTCCGGATAAATAAAACGATATTATTTAAAAAATATAATTATAAATCTAAATTAGAAAAATCGCAAAAATTTTTGAGAAAATTCAAAACATTATTCAATAATCCGAGCCTTGAACTTCTAATATCTTCCTGTTCTGCTAAAACCGTAACGCCGTCGAAAAAATCGTTTACAGGTCGGACTAATTTATGCATTTCGCCAAATGCGGCTTTAAAATCGTCCTTTTCAAGCGAAAAAGGAGCGTTTTTACTCACGGATTTAAACATGGAAATAAGCCGTTTTTCTTCCGGTAAAGTTAATTTTTCTTCGTTAAAATAGATTAAGCCCGAAAATTTATTTGTAATATTGTTAATTCTTTTATATACCTGCGACAATTCAAAAACTGCCTCGTTTTCCTTAAATTTTGAAAGAAAATCTATTTTAAGAAACTCCGTATAGAAATTTTCGTAGGTTCCCGAATTTACGACCGCCGTTATTTCATCGGATTTATAACCCGCAGAAAGCATAAAGTTTTTAAATCTCGTATCCGAAAAACTCATAAAAACGGTTTTTAATTCCTCTATATTTAATTTTCGCTCCCTGAAAAATTCGTTAAAATAAAAATTGAATACGTTTAATAGATTAATTTTATATTTTTTATTTAAAATAATTTCTATTATGCCTATCATTGCTCTACGCAGATAAAAAGGGTCCGATTCTCCGGTAGGAAGTTTTTTCAGCATTACAAAAGACAAAACCGTATCTAATTTGTCGGACAAGGCGCATAGGGCGGATAAATCGTTTGAAGGGAGTATTTTCTTTTTGGCTTTAGATACCGGATAATAATGTTCTTCGATAGCCAGAGATACCAAGTGGCTTTCTTTAGCCGCTTTTGCATATATTCTTCCCATTATTCCCTGCATCTCCGGAAATTCGTAAACCGCGTGGGTTGCAAGATCGAATTTCAATAATCCTGATGCAGTTTTAAAATCCGATAAAACGCCGGGAGCAATGTTCAACTCTCCACCGATAAATAATCCTAAACTTTTGATACGTTCGGTTTTCTCGAAATATGAGCCTAATCCGTGATAAAATATAATATTCTTAGTTTCTTCGACAAATTCGGCAGGTTTTTTCTTTACGTCTTCTTTGAAAAAAAATTCGGCATCGGCAAGCCTTGCGCTCAAAACCCTTGAATAGCCCGACTTAATATTTTTCTCTAAGGATTCTTTAAGCGGGCCGGGGGGATTAACGTCCGCCAGCGCTATGAAATAAGGCATTAATTCGCCGTTTTTCGCAAGGGGAAAAAACCTCTGATGTTTGCGCATAACCACTGAAAGCAGCTCGGGCGGAATAGACAGAAATTTTTTGTCGAATCCGCACAGTAAAGCATAAGGGCTTTCGGTTAAACCTGCGATTTCATCTATAAAATCGTCGTCGTATTCGGGAATATCGGCATTAATCGTTTTTGACGCATATTTTAAAGCGGCTTCTATGCTTTCTTTTCTTTCGGCGTTTTTTAGTATTATTCCGTTCGAAGATATAATATTAAAATAGTTTTCGGCGCCATAAACTTTTACCGGTCTCATTTTATACGAAAAAGACGGTTTTATATAGGTGCGGTTAGACGCTTTAATATCGCCGAAACCTACCGCCGCCGTTTTTCCGTCGAATATGGACAATATCCACAAAACTGGTCTTGGATAACGTATTTCTTTGTCGAGCCAGAACATAGTTTTCTTAAACGGAATTTTTTTTATCAGCAAAGGTATGTTTTCGGCAAGCAAATCTTTTAAAAGCGCACCCTTTATTTTCTTTTTGCAAGCCGTATAAACCCCTTTTTTTTGATTAACCGTATAAATTTTCTTATGGTCGGAAATTCCGGTTTTTTTCATAAACTGCAAAAGCGGCTCGGCAGGAACGCCCCCGTGATAAGAAATATTAACCGGAGGTCCTACTATTTCTATTTCTCTGTCCGGCGTTTTGAGCGGCAGTTTTTCAATAAATAAGACTGTCCGTCCCGGAGTAGTATAAGTTTCTATATGAGGTTTTTCTACAAGGAAAAGCTCATCGACCAGAAAATTTTCTACAATATTTTTTAAAGCCGGCGGTATCTTCCTTACCTCTTCGTAAGGAAGCTCGCCTGAACCTATTTCAAGTAGATATTCGCTCACTTTGTAATAGCCCGAATTATTATAAATTATTTTAACTTAGGTTTCATGTTTTTATTTTCTTCGTCTTTAGCGTTAAATCCGGTATAAAGCCTTGCGCATCCCTCCGCAAGCGTCCTCACCCTCAATATAAAATTCATTCTTTCGGATACGCTTATAAGACCCCTCGCATCGAGCAAATTAAATGCATGCGAGCATTTCAGGCAATATTCGTATGCCGGTTTCACCAATTCTTTAAGTTTAAAAGAAAGAAGTTTATTAGATTCGGCTTCATACAAATTGAATAATTTATGCAGAATTTCTCCGTCCGCATATTCAAAACTGTACTTGGAAAATTGCGATTCGTCATCTTTATGTATGTCGCCGTATTTTAAAGAATCGTTCCATTGCAGGTCGAAAACGACGTCTTTATTTTGAAGGAACATAGCGATCCTTTCTAACCCGTAGGTAATTTCTATCGCCGGCTTAGAAAGCTCGATGCCGCCTATCTGTTGAAAATATGTAAACTGCGTCACTTCCATGCCGTCGAGCCAGACTTCCCATCCCAGACCCCATGCGCCGAGAGTCGGCGACTCCCAGTCGTCCTCTACGAACCTTATATCGTGCATTAGAGGGTCGATATCGACGCTTTTAAGGCTATCTAAATATATCTCCTGAATTTTGTTAATATACGGCTGTATAATTACTTGAAACTGATAGTATTTTCCTAACCTGTTGGGATTTTGACCGTATCTTCCGTCGGTAGGTCTTCTGGAAGGCTGAACATAGGCGGCTCTCCAGTCTTCGCTGTCCAAGCATTTAAGAAACGTATATGGCGCAAAAGTAGCCGCCCCCACTTCTAAATCGTAAGGCTCTAAAATGACGCATCCAAAATCGGACCAAAAGTTCTGGAGTTTGAATATTAATTGTTGAAATCCGGATATTTTAATAGTTTTCCCTCTTTTTTAAATGTAAAATGAATTAATTATTATACTAAAGGGCCAACATATTTTCAATAGATTTTCTTGCTTTAGTTCTAACGTCTTCGGGAATTTTTATAATGTTTTTCATATTAGTCAATGAATCTATAGCATCGTCTAAATGGGTTTTTTTCATATTGGGACATACCAGACCGTTATTAGAAGAAATAAAAACTTTATCGGGATTTTCTTTTTTCATTTTGTACATTATTCCTCTTTCGGTTCCGATGATAAAATATTTTGCGGATGATTCCCTTACGAATTTGTACATACCGGACGTAGATGAAACATGATCGGCGACGTCTATCGTTTCCGGCGTAGATTCCGGATGAGCTACGAACACCGCTCCCGGATATTTCTCTTTCAATGCCTTAATATCATCTGGTTTCGTTCTTCTGTGCGGAGGACAGTATCCGGGCCAGCATATCACTTCTTTGTCGGTAAATCTTTGAACATAGCTTCCCAAATTTTTATCGGGAACCATTATTACTCTTTTAGACGGCAAAGAGTTGACGACTTTAACGGCGTTAGCGGAAGTACAGCATATATCGGAAACGGCTTTACATTCGGCGGAAGTATTGACGTAGGCGATGACCGGGGCGCCTGGATAATCGTTTTTTAAATTAACGATGTCTTTAGCGGTAATCATATCGACCATAGGACAGCCTGCATTTTCGTTTGGGAGAATGACCGTCTTTTCGGGATTCATAATAGCCGCGCTTTCTGCCATAAACCTTACGCCGCAAAAAACTATAATATCTGCATCCGTTTTATTTGCTTTAATGGAAAGTTCCAGCGAATCGCCCTGAAAATCCGCAATCTCCTGAATCTCGTCCCTCTGGTAGTTATGAGCCAGCAATATCGCATTTTTTTTTCTTAAAAGTTCTCTTAAAATCCTTTGCTTAGATTTTATCAAGTTAAAATTTTCTTCGTTGTTTCCGTTATTATTATTCATATTTAACCGTCATATAACCGTATATTGCCGATTATATCTCTAATCCAATTGTCGTTATTATTATATCTGCCGCTTATTATTCTATTTATTCTGTTATTATCGTCTTCGAGATTTTTTTTAACTTGTTTATAACATTATAACATAATATAATCTAAATTTATGGAATTAAAAATTGAAAATGCCGCAATAGCCGACGAATCAAAGTTTAAATATAAAAGAATTTTAACCGGAGACAGACCGACGGGACCGCTTCATCTGGGGCATTATGCCGGCTCGTTAAAAAATAGGGTAAAACTTCAGGATAAATACGAAACTTTTATCTTAATAGCCGATATTCAAGCGCTTACGACAAATTTCGAACATCCCGAAAAGCTCGGAGAAAATATTTTTCTCGTTGCCTTAGACTATCTTTCCGCCGGAATAAACCCGAAATTATCCACAATAATAATACAATCCATGATACCTGAAATTTCCGAACTAACGACTTTTTTTTCTATGCTTATTTCAATAAATCCTTTAAGGCATAATCCTACGATTAAAACCGAAGCAAAAGAAAGGGGCTACAAAGAATTAACTTACGGATTCCTAGGATATCCTGTAAGCCAGACTGCCGATATAGCTATTTTTAAAGCAGATTTAGTCCCTGTAGGCATAGACCAGCTTCCGCATATCGAACTCGCAAGAAAAATAGTCAGAAAATTTAACGAATTATATTGCGGAAAATTAATAGAACCTTCGGCTCTCATCGGCGAATCTCCTAAACTTATAGGACTCGACGGAAATTTAAAAATGAGTAAATCTTACGGAAACGCTATAAACCTTTCCGACGATTTTGATTCTATAAAAACTAAGATAAAATCCGCTCTGACCGACAAAAACAGAATTCATCCGACCGACAAAGGGAATCCGGAAATCTGCACTATTTACTCTTATCACAAGGCTTTTTCCGAAGACGGTTTGATTAAAGAAACCGAATATAACTGCAAAAACGGAAAAATAGGATGCGTAAAATGCAAGGAGAATCTGTTCGAAGTTATTAAATCGCTTCTCGAGCCTATGAACGAACAAAGAACTTATTATTTAAAGAACAAAGATGAAGTATGGGACATTCTGTTTGCCGGAACAAAAAAAGCTAAAATAATTGCTTCGGAAACGATTAAAGAGGTTAAAAATTCGATGGAAATATTATATAAGACTTTATAAACCCAAAATTTCCTGTTGCAAGTAAACATGCTTTAATGTTATTCTAACAAAGACAAATATTTTGCAAAAATTTACAAAAAAAACGGAGGAATTATTACAATGGCAAACAAACTTTTTATTATGCTTCAAAACACCTCGCCCTTAAATCCGCACGCTCTCGGGGCCCCTTTTTTTCAAGCGGCGGCGGCGGCAACCATGGACTATGAAGTAGAAGTAGTTCTCACCGCGGACGCAGGTCTATTGATGAAAAAAGGCGTGGCGGAAAATCTCAGGGTTAAAGAAGGAAGCCCGAAATCTGTCTATGATTTTATAAAAGACGCTTATGAAGTTGGGGTAGTCTTTAAAGTATGCACGCCGGCGCTGGAATTAAATAACCTTACTAAAGAAGATCTCATAGAAGAATGCGGCGGCGTCGTGGGAGGCGCCTATGTCGTTGAAATGGTAATGGACGATAACGTTAAAACACTGTCGTATTAAGCGCCGTTCATATTCAGCGCATATTCTTTAACGCCTTCGAGCAGGGTAAACCTGTCTAAAATTACCGTCTCACACGGCATAGATTCCACAAAAAGCCTGTTCCGGACAAGTCCGCCCGTAAGATATATCTTCTTGGGCTTCCTTGCAAACCTGTACATAGAGATACATACGCCCTTGATTAATCTTGCGGCGGCTATCTCGGGTTCTACTCCCGCCGCTACCAGATCGAAAACGTGACCCATTCCGAGAAGTCCGCAGGTTGCCGTTATAAATTCTTTCTGAGGCTCTATTTTTGAATAATCGATATTTAAATAATTCCCGAGAATTTCTATAGCCTGACCTGTGAACGCGCCGCATTCGGTATTCCAGTCGGAATGTATAAAACTGCCGTTTTCAAACACTACGTATTTTGCATCCCTCGAACCGATGTCGAGAAGCGTAAAAGAATTATCTTTTATAAGGCTTTTGCCCGCATTAGCAAGGGCGATAATTTCGTTGACCGAACGGTTTGCAAATCTGTTAATATTATGTCCCGTTCCCACATCCGCCCTGAAGGTTTTTTCGAGGTCGGATACTCTTTTAACCGTCCTTTCATCAGTTTCGGTATCTAATATTTTTGCATAGGTCGTTCCCGCATCAAGCAGTATCATTTCTTTCCTCTATGGGTTAGTTAAATCTTAAATAACTTTATTTAATTGCAAAAATGCCGTTAATTTTGCAACCGTGCTTCTCGTCAGCCCTATATCCATATCTATAAACATTCCGCGCGGATGCTTGTTTGCAAGGTAAGAGGCGAGACCCGCCTTCGGACAGAAACTTTGAGAGAAGAACACCGTAGGAACGTCCGGATCGAACTCTAATTCTAATTTAAGGTCCCCGGGGGTCAGATTTTCAACGCACCTTGTCCATCCGTATATATGGGTTTCGTCGGGAAAATAATTTGCTATAGAAAAATCCCCCCAGGGAGGCGTTCCCCAAAAAGCGCATTTGGGTTTAACGTATTCCGGTTTAAACGGCTTTTTCCTTTCAATATCGCGGTAAAAATAACCGGCTATTTTGCCGAACTTTTCGTCTAAGGGAATACCGCTTTTGCAAATAAAATCGCCCTTTCTTTCGATATCGTTATTTTTTACGCGCCTTAATTTAATTTTAAGCTCGTTTTCGATAAAATCCGCAACAAACCCCATTTCGTTGCATCTGCAAATTTCGGAATCTTCGATTATTATCTCCGAAATCGGATTTCTGCCTACCAAAACAGAATCCATAACGTCTTCGTTCCAAAAGTCCGTTACCGATAAAATGTTGGCGATTATTCTTTTAATCTGGGCGCAATAAGCCTTAGGAAGTATATTATCGGTAGGCTCGGTTATCAGCCGGTCAACCTTGTACATATCTAACGACAGAATAACCGCGTCTTCTTTTATTAATTCCTCCATAACTTCTTTTGGAGGAACGCCTATAATTCCTATAAAAGGCTTGTCTTTAGGGTTTTTAAGAAAAGATTGCTCTTTTCCCCTGACGAATCCGTGCCTCGTTAAAACCATATCCTGCATAGGATTATAATTGTTTTCGTTTCCGCCGTTTTCCAATTTATAAACACCTCTGCTCTGTTCCATAAAATTAATTTTAAATATCCATACTATAATTTTATAGGATTTTGAAAAGTTAATAAATGACTTTTGTCACAAAAAAAATTAACAAATATCGCAGATATACTCTGTTGCGGATGTTGACGCAAGTGCTCCCTCGCCCACGGCGGTGGCAACCTGAAGCAATTTTTTTGAATGAGAGTCGCCGGCGCAAAATACGCCGGGCATCGACGTCATTAAGGTATAAGGATCGGTTTTTATAAATCCATTTTCATCTTGTTCTATATTTTTTAAAAAAGATGTCTGCGGCTTTATGCCTATAAAAATAAAAACGCCTTTAACGGGCACAGTCTTTTGTTCTTTAGTTTTCACGTTTTCGATAATTATCGATTCCACCGTTTTATTTCCGTTAATAGAAACGGCGACATGCTCCAATTCCATAGCTATATTCTTTGCATTATGCAGCCTTTCCTGAATTATTTTTTCTGCCCTGAATTCCTTTCTTCTATGAATTAATGTTATGAATTTAACGATTTTTGTCAGA
The DNA here is from genome assembly GCA_027318865.1 of bacterium. GTDB lineage: Bacteria > SZUA-79 > SZUA-79 > Acidulodesulfobacterales > Acidulodesulfobacteraceae > Acidulodesulfobacterium_A. The sequence goes on from DAHVOJ010000003.1 coordinate 27,359, forward strand.
TAGTTAGCTTCTTTTAGAGCGGCGTCTCCGCCGCCTACGACGGCGATATCTTCATCTTTGAAAAACGGTCCGTCGCATGTAGCGCAGTATGATACGCCTCTTCCCGTAAATTCCCGTTCACCGGGTATATTCAGTTTTTTAGGGGACGCTCCTACCGTTATTATAACCGTCTTTGCCTGATAACTTTCGTTAGCGCCTCTGAGAGTCTTATATTCTCCATTATCCGCTATCTCTTTTATTTCGTCGTATATAATATTTAAACCCAAACCTCTGGCATGTTCTTCAAATTTTTGCATAAGCTCTATGCCGGAAAGCGAAGGAAATCCGGGGTAATTTTCTATGTTATCGGTAAGGGATATCTGTCCTCCGACTGCCGTTTTTTCTATCAAAACAATGTTGAGACGCGCCCTCAAAGCATATATGGCTGCCGAAAGTCCTGCAGGACCGCCGCCGATTATAATTAAATCGTAAATCATACGATTTGCCTCCTCAAAAATATTTTATGATTATTTTATGGTTGTTTTATGTAAAAATGATTAATATAATACATTAAATCATATACGGTTTTTTAAATCAAATAAATCGAACCTTTAAATTAGATAAATAATGTAATAATATAATGTAATGAAAAAATCTTTAAACCTTTTACAGCTCACGTTTGCCTCGACAAGCGCAATAATTGGTTCAGGATGGCTTTTAGGCGTTTACGTCAGCGCTAAAGACGCCGGTCCCGCATCTATATTTTCATGGTTTATCAGCGGATTTGCCATAATGCTGATCGCTCTCGTTTACAGCGAGCTTGGAGCTATGCTTCCGGCGGCGGGGGGCCTTGCAAGATACCCTAAATATACCCACGGAGCATTTCTGGGATTTATAACGAGCTGGATACTTATTATAGCAGGCGCCGCGGTCAGCACCATAGAAACGGAGGCTACCGTTCAATATCTTAATTTTTATGTTCACGGACTTTTTATAAATAAATCGCTTGCGCCGGAAGGGATGATTTTTGCTTTTTTTATACTTATCGTTTTCTTTCTGCTTAATCTGTTCGGAGCTAAGATATTTGCCAAAACCAACACTTTTCTTACTTATTTCAAAATTTTGATAGTCGCGGCGGCGGCGGGCGCGCTTATTTATGTTTCCGTCAAAAGCGGGAATATTAAAAACCTTGAGGGATATAATTTAATGCCCTACGGATACGACGGAATTATGAAAAGTATATCTCTGGGAGGCATTATATTTTCGTATCTCGGTTTCAGGCAGGCTATAGATTTATCCGGCGAAGCAAAAAATCCGGGAAGAGACGTTCCCGTTGCTACCATACTGTCGGTCGTTATAGGAATAACGGTCTATACGCTGCTTGCTTTCAGTTTTATAATATCCGTCCCGCAGGTAAAAAATAATCTATGGAATACGCTGAATTTATCCTCCCCTTTCGTAAATTTACTAAATCTTTACGGACTTCCCGCATTTGCCTTAATGGTAATACTGGGGGCGGTTATATCCCCTTTTGCAACGGGACTGGTATATATGGGAACTACTTCGCGAATCACGTTTGCTATGTCAAAAATGAAATTTTTACCGAAAAGTTTTCATTTGAATTTTAACAGGTACGGAACAGCTTATATTTCCTTGATTTTTACATTTTTTCTGTCGGCATTATACCTTCTTCCGTTTCCGAGCTGGCAGTCCTTAGTCGGCATAATCACGTCGGGAATGGTATTCACTTATATTCTGGGTCCAATAGGATTAATGACCTTCCGAAAATTAGACCCTCATAAAAAGAGGCCTTTTTATCTTCCGTTTGCAAACACTATTTCTTTGCTGGCATTTATAGTCGGAACGCTGATAATCTACTGGTCAGGCTTCGATGTTTTATGGAAGCTCGGCATAGGAATATCCGCGGGAGTTATACTTTTTATTTTTACGAATTTTAATAAAATTAAAAGAAAATTAAAAGAAACGATTATACCGGGACTCTGGTTTCTGTTTTATATAATTGCTATTTTAACGGTATCCTTTTTCGGAAGTAAAAGTTTCGGCGGAAAGAATATGCTCAAATCGCCCTACGACTTGATTGCCGTGATTTTAACCGCCGTCTTATTTTATTTCATCGCAATCAACACCTCGATAAAAAAAGAAGAGATGGAAATGATAATAGAAGAGGAATTCATCGGCGAAGAGTTTGAGATATAATTATATTGCGATTGCTCGCCGCCTTATTTATCGGCCGCGCCCTTTTCCGTCCGCCGTTTCTGTTTTCATTTTTTAATCCTCATAATTAAGAGATAGCAAATCAAAGAAGATATAATTAGAATCGCCGGTATAAAACCCCGGTAACTTTCATATAATAAACCTGCTATGCTTCCGCCGGCAAAACTTCCCGAAAATTGCAAGGTGTTGTAAATCCCCATCGAAGTTCCGATAAAAGACTTATCCGAAGAAGACGACACTAAAGAAGGCATTATAGGTTCCGTGATGGAAAAACCGGTGAAAAACAGTATTCCGCCGATTATAATTACAGGCAGGGCATAACCCTTGGGATCAGAAAATATAAAAATGCTTGAAATGCCCATTAATACAAAACTTAGCTTTAAAAGATGAACTTCATATCCCATATCGGCTTTTTTTGAAGCTTTCATCATGGCAAAAAGAGAAAACGCGACCATAGGGATTAGAACCTTATAATAATATCCGGTTCCTAATTCATGCTTAACTATTAAAGGCAGGCCGAAAAAGAAAACGGTCATAAAGAAAGACAATAAAAAACCCTGAACTGAAAGATTTGCAAGCGTTTTGTTTTTCAAAACGGCAACGGCATCCTTAAGTGAAACTTCTATTTCTTTCAGCATTTCTTTGCTCTTGGGTTCCTCCACCAGAACTATAATTAAAACGGCGGAAATAATGCCGAATATGCCGGAAATATAGAATAAAAAAGGATAACCGAAGTAATAAGAAAGCAAAGGACCCATTACGATACCCACGACAAAACTTAATCCTATAGGGATACCGAGAAATGCCATAGCTTTTGTCCTGTCGCTCTCGGAAACGGCATCTGAGACCAAAGCGAACGCCACCGAACTTTCGGCGGCTACTCCCTGAAGAAACCTCAACGAGATAAGCTCGTAAATATTGTCGGAAAAACCTATTATAAAAGTAAATATGCCGAATAAAAGCATGCCGAAAAACAAAACGTTTTTTCTTCCTATTTTATCGGAAATATAACCGAACGGAATCTGAAAAATCGCCCTCGATAAGCCGTAAATACCGAATGCAATTCCGATTAAAATAAAACTTGACGTAAATTTTTCGGCGAACAGCACGAAAACCGGCAAAACAAGAAATACCGCAAGCATCCTTAAACCCACTACGGAACTCATTGCCGCTATATTTTTTTTTTGCGTTTTGTTAAAAGCCAAAACGTAGTCTCCGAAAAATCATTATTATTTTCCCGCTCTGATTTGACGGGATTGATAGCTTCTTATAGCTCGTAAAAAATCTATTTCCCTGAACTCCGGCCAATATGCATCGCAGAAATAAAACTCGGAATAAGCGCTCTGCCACAGCAAAAAGCCGGATAATCTGATTTCTCCGCTCGTCCTGATAATCAAATCCGGGTCCGGAGAGCCTTTTGCATAAAGATGTTTTGATATGCTTTCTACGGTAATAATATTCGACAGGTAATCGCAGTCATCGACAAAATCCGAAGGACATCGCGGCAGACTGTTTTCTGCCGGAGACGAATCGCAGGAAATAGATACTTTTTTATTGCCGCCGATGCTTTCGTTGCTTTCATATATATGATTTAATTTATTTTTAATATAAATATTGTCCGAAATACAATTTATTATTGCATCGCATATTTCCTGCCTTCCGCCGTATCCAACGGCGATATAAAGCTTTAAATTCACATAATCTTTGGTTTTATTCTCAAGCCTGTCTATTACTTCTAATAAATCCTTGGACAGAAGTTCCCTTTTGCCTATAACGGAAACTTTTATTTTATTATCGTTTATAAATTTCGAATTTATATAAAATTCTAGCTGGTTTTTTATTATATCCATTAAATCCAAAACTTCTGATTTACTCCTTTTAAAGTTGTCCGTTGAAAACGCCCAGACGGTAACAATCTTTATATTTAACTCCAAACACCAGGAAAGCACTTCATATAGTTTATCCGCCCCCTTTTTATGCCCCCTGCTTGTATCGTTAAAACCGTATTTTTTGGCATATCTCCTGTTTCCGTCTAATATTATTCCGATATGTTCGGGAATTTTATTTTTTAATATATCTTTTTTAAGCCTATTTTCATAATAAAAATAGGCTATTTTTTTTATTAAAGTCATTACTTATTGTGTTATAATAAAATGAATTTACTTTATATCTCGTAAATAATATATCATACTTCAACAAATTTTTGAATATTCCTATGCCGTATATAAAATTAAATAACGCGGGAATGAAAATTTTCTATATTTTTCACGGCGCTGGGGTTAAAGATCGAAATAACGATAATCAAAGATACGCCGTCTTGATTCACGGCGCCGGCGGCAATCATCTTTCGATGCTTTCGATTTTTAATTACATAAAAATAAAATTCGGCGCAACTTATAATATACTCGTTCCCGATTTGCCGTTTCACTTTAGATCTGCTTCCGCCGCCGGCAATCCGGCGGAAATTAATTTTTTAATGCCCGAAAACGACGGGATAACGTTTTATGCTTCAACCGTAAATTTACTAACGTCAGAATTGTTTGAATATAACAAAAACATCGTATTGATAGGACATTCTATGGGGGCGCAGGTGTGTATAAAATATGCGTCTTTATTTCCGGAAAATATCGAAAAAATTATGCTTATAGCAGGATGTCATAATACCGGCATAAGCGATAGCTTTATTAATAGCCTTACAAATTCGTTTGACAGAACTATCATGCTTTTTTTACAAGACGCTCTCGGTTCAAGAGATAAAAATATTTTAAATAAAGCTTTAGCGGACGTCAAAAGAACGCCCGCTCAGGTCGTCGTTAACGATTTTAAATACTCTAAATACTATGGTTATAGTATGAATTATAAAAAGGATATAGATTTAATTAACTCCGACTACGGAAAAATTTTTTTTAATATTATATACTCGGAAAAAGACCTGATTATAAGACCCGAATGCGTTAAAGAACTATCGAAAAAGATCAGCAATTCCGCTATTAATTCTATTCCTGCGAAGAATCATTTAGATTTTTTATACGGAAATTATTACATGGAAAAAGAAATAAATAAATTTTTAAAATAAATTTTTATTGACATAAGCGGTATTAAAATTATAAACTTTAAAATTGAACAAAAAATCCTGCCATTTTAAAATTTGGAGAAATATAGTAAAAATGCGAACATTATGCGAAGATATTAAAGAATCCGATATCGGCAAAGAGTTTACGTTTAAAGGATGGGTAATGCATTACCGCGATCACGGCGGCTTGATTTTCATCGATTTAAGAGATTATTCCGGCATACTTCAGATTGTTTTCGACGAAAACATAGAAGGCGAATCCTTTAAATCGGCAAAAAAACTAAAAAACGAATATGTGGTTTCCGTCGCCGGAACCGTAAGAAAAAGACCCGACGGAACCGAAAATACAGGCTTAAAAACCGGCAATATAGAACTTCTTGTAAAATCCGTCGAAATTCTTAATATATGCGAAGTTTTGCCTTTTCAAATAGACGAAGAAACCGAAGTCAACGAATTTACGAGACTTAAATACAGATATCTCGATTTAAGAAGCAAAAGATTAAAAGACAACTTAATATTCAGGTCTAAATTTACGCATCTCATAAGGGAATTTCTAAACGGCAAAGGTTTCTTCGATATAGAAACGCCCTTTTTAACAAAAAGCACTCCGGAGGGATCAAGAGACTTTTTAGTTCCCTCCAGATTAAATAAAGGCCGTTTTTTTGCTCTTCCGCAATCTCCTCAGTTATTTAAACAAATTTTAATGGTCAGTGGATTTGAACGATATTATCAAATTGTCCGCTGTTTCAGGGACGAAGATTTAAGGGCGGACAGACAACCGGAATTTACGCAACTCGATATGGAAATGTCGTTTGTCGAAACTAACGACGTTATTTCTATAACCGAAGAATTATTCGCTTTAATATTCCAAAAACTTTTGGGTATAACTGTCTTCCGTCCGTTTAAGATTCTTGATTACGACGAAGCAATGGACAAATACGGAAGCGATAAGCCGGATACCAGATTCGAATTAATTATTCATAACTTAACAGACATTTTTGCAAACTCCTCGTTAAACGTATTTAAGGATAATATTCAAAAAGGCGGCGTTATTAAAGCAATCTGTCTGCCGGACGGAGTTAATCTTCTTTCGAGAAAAGATATCGACGAACTTCTAAATACGGTAAAAGAATTTGGAGCAAAAGGTCTTGCATGGACTAAAATAGGCGAAAATAATTTACTTGAAGGAGGAATTTCTAAATTTATATCGGACGAAGAAAGAAATAACCTGATCGCAAAAACCGGAGCTAAAAACGGCGATATCATTCTTTACCAGTCCGATTCAAAAAAAATTGCGGAAAACGTCCTCGGAAGATTAAGGCTTCACCTTGCTAAAAAATATAATCTTATACCGGAAGGCAGATTCGATTTTTTATGGGTCGTCAATTTTCCTTTATTTGAATATTCAGAGGAGGAAAAAAAGATAGTAGCGGTGCATCATCCTTTTACTTCCCCGTCAGTAAAAGATTTAAACGAACTCGAAACCGACCCGCTTTCTGTAAAATCCGACAGCTACGACCTCGTGCTTAACGGAGAAGAAATCGGCGGCGGCAGTATAAGAATACATAATCCGGGACTACAGGAAAAAATTTTTAAAATTCTTTCTATACCGGATGAAGAAGCGAAGATAAAATTTGGATTTCTTTCGGATGCGCTCGGCTTCGGCGCTCCTCCGCACGGGGGCATCGCATTCGGAATCGATAGAATACTAATGATACTTAGAAACGAAGATTCAATCAGGGACGTAATTGCTTTCCCCAAAACTCAGAAAGCATACTGTCCGCTTACCGATGCGCCTTCGTCCGTAAATGAAACGCAAATTAAAGAATTAGGGATAAAACTTCGTGAAACGACGGTTATATAAAAATATAAAAAAATAGGGAGGTATCGAATTGGAAAAAAAATCTGGTTTTCCTCATCCGTACTTTGAATCTCATCCAAATTGGAAATGGTTTATACTTTCAACGGTTCTGGTAGGCGCTACTATGTCTGCTTTAGACGTGAGCATAGTCAACGTCGCTATGCCGACGATGGAAAAAGGCTTTCAAGTAAATATGGCGGTTATAGAATGGGTTGCAATGGCATATATGCTTACTTTGACGGTTTTTTTGCCTTTATTCGGAAGACTCGCCGATATGTTCGGAAGAACAAAGATGTATAATACCGGTTTCGTTGTTTTTACCGTCGGTTCGGCGCTTTGCGGCATCGCGCCTAATGCAAATTTTATTATTTTTTCCCGCGTTCTCCAGGCGGTCGGGGCGGGGCTTCTTCAGGCAAACTCCGTAGCAATAATCACGCAGGCTTTTCCTTCTAATGAACTTGGCAAAGCTATCGGACTTCAGGGTTCCGTTCAGGCTATCGCAATGTCTGTTGGACCGTTTGTAGGCGGTATGATTATTGCGGCTATAGGATGGCGCTGGATATTTTACGTAAACGTGCCGATTGGAATCGCAGGAACGTTTATGGCATTATTTATACTGCCGTCAAGCAAAGCCGATATTTTGAAGAAAAAAGAAAAAATAGATTACTTCGGAATTTCTTTTTTTGCGGCTGGGCTTGCATTTCTTATCCTTGCAATCAACGAAGGAACAAAATTCGGCTGGTCGTCGCCTATAATAATTACTTACTTCGTTATTGCCGCAGTTTTACTGCCGCTTTTCGTTTACACGGAAATTAAAGTGGAACACCCTATGATAGACTTAAAGCTATTTAAAAAATGGGGGTTTTCTGCCGGAAACGTTACCGGTATGTTATCTTACTATGTTTTATTTGCCGTCCTGTTCCTTATGCCTTTTTATCTTGAAAATTTACTGGGTTATAATGCGGCAGCCACAGGTTCGCTTTTAACCCCGATTCCTCTTTCTATGGCTATAATCGCTCCTTTTGCCGGCGCTATCTCCGATAAGGTCGGTTCAAGAATCATGACTACGCTTGGCATGTTCGTATGCGCCGTAGCTACGCTTCTATTGTCGTTCTTGGGAAATTCCATAAATATTTATTTACTTATTTTTGATTTTATTATTCTCGGCGTAGGAATGGGAATATTTACTCCGCCTAATAACAGCGCAATCATGCTTTCGGCTCCGCCGGAAAGATTAGGCGTGGCAGGAGGAATACTCAATATGATGAGAGCTCTCGGTCTTATATTCGGCGTTGCTTTCTCGGGGTTACTAGTTTCATCGACAAAACTCGGCTATGCAAAAAGCCACGGTTTTGCGGTACTTAAAAATTTGCCGAAAGCTATAGGCAATGCCGGTTTTCTGCATGGTTTTACTATTGTAATGTTCACTCTCCTCGGTATTAACGTCTTTGCGACAATAATGTCCGTTGCAAAGAAAGACGTAAAAATTAAAAAAATCGAAGGTGCAGAGCCGATCGACTTAATGTAATCTTAATGCAATAAAGCTATAAAATAAATTTTATGCGAATTTTTGGAAAAAACAATAAATTAACCGTCAAAAACAGCAACGGCGAATTTATTTCCGGAATAGAATATATAATAAAAAGAACTTTAAACAACGGAATAAACAATATATTCTTGGAAGACAATATCGTAAAGGCAATGCCGGAAATTCCTAAACTTTTTTCCTTAAACATAGAATCGGAACTTGAATTTTTGTGGACGGAAGTTTACATGTTGTCCGCAACTAACCGCAGGTCAATGGTTTTCGCTTATGACATGTCATTTATAAATTTTATAAATTTAGAAGAATATTTTATTAAGAATACCGCTTTAAAAGGCGGCATTGTATTATTTCTTTTTAAAAAACAGTGCATAAAAAAAATCTCTTTCGAATTTAAAAGTATTTTCCCCGTCTATAATTATTATAAAACTTCAAATTTTATAGATTATCTTCCTTACTATTTTGAACTTTCCGAAAAATTAAAACTTCCTGTCATTATTTATCTGAACGATTCGGTAATGAACGAATACTGCCCGGATGAAAAAAAAGAATATACTGAAAGAACTGCGGTAAAACCCGATTTTTTTTTAATTAATAACGGTAATGATATTAACTTATCCGATACTTATAAACTTCAACGAAATATTCAATTATTTAAAAATACGGGCAGGCACATTGAATTTTTCAAAGGGGAATCCGAAGTAACAAATATAAATAATCTGATTCTTACGGACGCTAAAAATTTTCATCGCATTATAGAAAACAAAAGCTTTTCCGAAAATTCGGATATTATATTGTTCAACCTGTTAAATCCGATTGACGATTCAAGTTTAATCGGAATTATAAAATCGGAATGCGGTATTTTTTATAAAAATGTTTATATATTCGACTCTTATTCCCTGCTGACCTCCCGGCTTATCGATATTTTTAAGAATAACAAAAATATACTCGGCTACGAAAATTTATCGGTGGCGGAAGATAAAAATAATACGGGGATTGAATTTGGATTCTGCTCCGACGACTTTAATATCGCCGATACCAAAACGCCGAAATCTTTTTGCATTGGATGCGGTTTATTTACGTTTTTGAATAGTCTTGAAAAAAAGATAGGTAATTCCGGAAATGACATATTAATCGGAGACAAAGGATGCTTCTCCCTTTTAACGTCAAGCTCGTTAAAATTTTCCTTTCAGAGTATAACGGAAGCCGAAAATCCTATTTTTTTTTCTTATAGCCTGAATTCAAAAGATTTAAGCAAAAATTTTTATATTTTCGTTTCTTCGCTTCATTTTTACGAACATATGGATAAATTCTTTAAAATACACAACGGCGGAAATGTAAAAAATAGAATTGTATTCATCGTATATAAATCTATTTTTGATTTTAATTTTAACATAGAAAACTTAATTTTAAACCCCATGCTGAAGCCTGTTAAAAAAAATGTTTTAAGAAAAGGCAATAGACTTAAAGATTTAAATATAGCATATGACCGCGTGTCAATTATATTTATCGATAACGACTGCCTCAATTTTGCAAAATCGGGACGCAATTTAAATTATACGTCATACCTTGTTATAAATAACAACGTATGCGCTAAATTCGAGTGCAGACTCTGTTATCAAAAAACAAAATGCCCCGCAATTAAGATTTATAAAGACGGAGATATATTTATAGACGCAGAAATTTGTAATTTTTGTAAATTATGCATTGACATATGTCCGTATAATGCGATTAGACCTAAAAAACGCAAAAAAATTAAAATAAAAAAATCGTTAGAAAGTAAAATTAATCTTTAAACGATATGGAAAACATAAATTATAATCTTATTCTAAACGGAGCCGATTTCAAAGAGATAACTTATTTAAGTAAATTTCTCTACCATGCTTTAAAAAACGAGAATTTTAACGTTTCGCTATTGATTAAGCCCGTATCGAATATATCGAACTACAGTATCACGTATGCCGTTATAAAAATAGGAAAGTTTGAATCTATAAGCTGCGTTCGGAATATTGACGCAATTATCAGTTTAGATTTTCAATCATTATTAAACTACCTTCCGTTTATTAACAAAAACACCCTTTTATTGTCCGATTATTCCGCCTTTAACGTATGCGATTTCTGGTTGACGGATAACGAAACGACGTTTAAAAGATTAAACGAAAAAACGGGAAATATTTATAAAATACCGCTTAAAGATATAATAGATCAGGATTCCATGGGGAAAAACAGGGTAAGTTCCTATATTGCGCTAATAGGAGCATTTATATCGAAAAGCAACCTGTTAGATCTTGATTCCGTATTAAGACAAACCGACTCGTTCTCGGAAAACGATGCGGGGAAAAAAAATATGATTCAAGCTATTTTAAAAGGTTACGATTACGTAGCAGAAAATCAAGAAAATTAAAATTCCGTTAAAATTTATTATTATAACATGAACCGCATAATCCGTAAAATTCAAGTCCGTAACTGTTTATATAATAATTTTCGGTTAACTTTTCTTTTATTTTAGTCTCAAAAAATCCGGCAAAGTCAAACTCGCCTATTTTAACGTCTATTATTTTACCGCATTTTTCGCATATAGCATGACCGTGCGCAGAAATATCTCCGTCGTAATGCACGGAATTCTGCAACGTTCTGATTTCTTTCACTTCATGGATAGAAGAAAGCATTGAAAGATTCTTATAAACCGTATTTAACGAAATCATCGGATATGATTCCTTTAGCTTGCCGTAAACGTCCGTAGCGGAAGGATGACTTTTTGATTCCGCGACTATTTTAATAATTTCAAGTCTTTGCGGCGTCAGGCTGTAGCCCATTTTTTTGATTTTAGAGACAATATCGTTTAATCTCGAATCAGATTGTTTATTTTGTTTAGTTAAATTCACGTATTTAATTCTCCGTAAATATTATAGCCAATATATTGATTATATAATATTTATTATCATTTAATAATAAAAAAGTCAAATGTTTTCAGGCAATGTTTTCAGGCAATGTTTTCAGGCAATGTTTTCAGGCAATGTTTTCAGGCAATGTTTTCAGGCTTAAATTTGAAATCTTTTATGCTGTCGAAAAAAGCTTCTAGTCTCGTAACATAACCTGCATCTGCATTATGCTCGTCTATTTCTATTTCAAGGTAAGGCTTATACTTCATATATTCGGCGAAAAAAGTCTTGATAAAAGAATCGGGGCCGCAAGCATAATTAGTAACGTAAATTGCGTTTAGTATAGGATTTTCCATAACTATCTTTGCCGCAGATAAAATTTTATGACCGGAGTGCCAGAACATATTGTCGTGTTCCCCATAAATAGAAACTTCGCCTATATCAAGAAAATCCATAGGAATGACCGTTATCCCAAGAGAAGATACTTTATTTGAAATAGATAAATTAATTCCTTCATCTTGCGTATTATACGGTCTGCCGATTAATACGGTAATATCATCGTATTTTTCCATAACTTCTCTGCCTTTTGTTTTTAATTTTTCAAAAAAAATTCTTTGTTTTTCAAGAGCATCGTCAAAAGCAAAAATAATTTGCTTTTTTGAAATGCCGAATATTTTAAGGCTTTTGAAAAAATGGTCAATCGTTAAATCATTATCGTGTTTATCGCCGAACAGTCTGACCTCAGGCGAAATAACATGTATTTTATTAAATTCCAGCGATGATTTAGTAATATAGGGAACGCCCTGTATATAAGGACACTGATACGTATTTTCCTGAAAATCGTGATTTTTTTCTCTATTTATTAAAGCAGGCAGAAAAATTGCATCAATTTTTTTATCTATGAGGTTTTTAACGTGACCCGACACTACTTTTACGGGAAAGCACGTGTCCGTCACCGAAAGCATATTGGATGAATTTATTATAGACCTATTGGTTTCGGTTGATAAAATAACGTTAAAGCCGAGTTTTTTAAAAAATTCGTTATAAAACGGGAAAAGGTCGTATGTTTCGAGACAGAAAGGAACCCCTAAGCGAGGTTTTGAATAATCCGCTTCATTTTCCTCCGAATAACCTTCTAATAAAAGTTCCTTTCTGTATTTAAAAAAGTTCTCGCCTTTTTTTGTTTTAGATTTATCTACTTCAAATATATCGCATCTTGCTCCGTAATAATGCGGACTTTCATTTTCTACGGTAACTTTATTGACGTCGCATAAATTTGAACATTTAAGGCATTCAAAAGATTCCCTGACATATTTTCTGTTTCTTAAATCAAAGCCTGCAAACTTTGACTCGACATTATTACTAAAAGCTATAAGCGCGCTGCCGATAGCTCCGGTTACCTCATTATGCTCTGGAACTATAATTTTTTTTTCTAGAAGAGTTTCGAAAGCGCTGACAACGGCTTTATTCAGCGCGACGCCTCCCTGAAAAAGTATATGTTCGCCTATCTGTTTTCCGAGAACTACTTTATTTAAATAGTTCTCTACTATAGAATACGCAAGACCCGCAATAAGCTGGTCTTTATTTGCTCCTTTCTGCTGATGCGATACTAAGTCGGATTCCATAAATACGGTGCATCTGTCTCCAAGATTGCAAGAACTTGCGGCATTAAAAGCTTTTTCCGAAAATTCTTTTATAATATCTATATTAAGTTTCTGCGCCTGTTCCTCCAGAAACGAACCCGTACCGGCGGCGCATGCTTTATTCATTTCAAAATCTACCACGACTCCGTTTTGAATCCTTATATATTTAGAATCCTGTCCTCCTATTTCAAAAACGGTATCGGCGTCTTTATCGATAAATATAGATGCCGCGGCCTGCGCCGTTATTTCATTTTTGACAATATCCGCCCCGACGTAATCGGCTATTAAATATCTTCCGGAACCTGTAGTACAGACTCCTTTGACGGTAACGTCCATGTTAAAATTTTTTAGTTCGAGATAAATTTCGTAAAGAGTGTCCCTCACTACTTCTATCGGTTTACCGTTGGTTTTTTTATATTTTTTAACCAAAAGATTTTTATTTTCGTCTAATAGAACTATGTTTGTGGAAACCGAACCGGTATCTATACCTATATAAACCGGAATATTTTGACCGGAACGGCATTTAAGGGCATTCAAGTTATTTATTTCTGCGTTATTGAACCTGCCGTCCACATCTTGATCGACCTTTAACCGTTCCCTGTATCTCCCTGTAGATTTGTCTTTTTCTATAAATTCTTTAAGCGGTTCTAGTCCGTTAAACTTAAAATTTTTTTCGTTACGCGATATTATAGCTATACCTATAGCAGACATAACGGTGTGATGCTCCGGGATTATAAGTTCGCTATCTTTAAGTTCCAGAATGTCTTTGAACGCTCTGATCATGCCAAGGTTAAACGCAACTCCCCCTTGAAAAATCACGGGCTTCTCAAATTTTTTCCCCTTAGCTACCGTTCCTATAAAAGTTCTTGCGACGGCGTAACACAATCCGGCAACGATGTCCGGTATAGGCGTTGAAACCTGCTGTAAATGGATCATATCCGATTTGGCAAATACCGTACATCTTCCCGCAATTTTAGCTGGATTTTTAGATTCTGAAGCCAGCCTTCCGAATTCATTCTCGATGTTTATATGAAGTCTTTCCGCCTGTTGGTCCAGAAAAGAACCCGTTCCTGCGGCGCATAAATCGTTTAATCCAAAATCTTCGAGAAAGATCTGACCTGTTTCTTTATTTTTTCTAAGCATGAGAAATTTCGAATCCTGTCCGCCGATTTCGATAACGGTTTTAACATCCGGATAAAAATATTTTACGGCTTCGGTTTGCGCTACAAGTTCGTTTATATTAGGAATGCCTAAAACCTCGCCTACCGCGCGGGAACCTGAACCTGTAGCTCCTATGCCTGCAAAACAATCTTCGGGATATTCGTTAAAAATATTTTTTAAAACATTATACGCCGTTTTTATAGATTCTCCGTTAGATCTTATATAATCTTTTATTAAAACATTGAGATTTTTGTCTAAAATTGCAAATTTAACGGTGGTTGAACCTATATCTATGCCGAGATACAGTTCTTTAACCTCACCGCTTTTTATCTCTTTCATATTCTTTTCCATTTACCGCCTTCTTCTAGTATTTCTTTTTTCCATATAGGAACGGTTTCTTTTATATTATCTATTAAAAATTTTGACGCCAAATAAGAGTCTTTTCTGTGGGCGCTGGAAATTCCTATCGAGATAGAAATGCCTCCAATATCTATTTTCCCCGTTCTATGAATCACGCATACTTTTATAATATTATATTTTTTGAATGACTCTTCAATTAATTTTTTAATTTCTTTAACCGCCATTTCTTCATACGCTTCATAAAATAAGTATTCTACCGGTTTTCCGTCTTCATTATCCCTGACCGTTCCGTTAAATAAAAGAACGGAGCCTGCCGACGGGTCGGAAACAAAACCAAGAACTCTGGCGTCATCTATTTTTTCGCCGGTTATTTCTATATGCATATTCGTATCCAATCCTGAATCGGAGCAAACGCCGCCGCTGACGGGCATAATAATAGTTATCTCGTCTCCCTCGACCAATTTTTTTTCGATATTTATATATTCCATATTAACGGCATACTTAGAAATTTGAATAATTTTTTTTACCGCCGGATAAGTTTCCTCTATGACCGCAATAACGTCTTTTACGGATGAACCTTCCGAAATTTGCAAATTTAACTGATTTTCCCCGATTATTTCTTTTAAGGCGGCAAAAAGCCGGACTTTTATATTTATCATTTTTAGACCTTATATATATATTAAAAAGCGGAAGGCGGGATTTTAGGGAAGATGTTTGGATATTTCATAATATAGATGGCCCAGCTCATTGAGTATTATTTTATCCATTGCTAATTTTACCGCATTCAACGAACCCGGCACCGAAAAAATTATTTTACCGTTATATATTCCTGCGGAAGCACGGGACATAATAGCGGCAGAGCCGATTTCGTTATAGCTTAAATATCTGAATAATTCTCCAAAACCGTATAATTCCTTGTCGTATAAATTTTTCAACGTTTCATAAGTTATATCTTTAAAGGAAACCCCCGTTCCGCCGTTTATAATAACCGCGTCTGTTCTTTGTTCCTGTTCCGGAACACAAACTTTCACGATTAAATTTTCAAGCAAATCTTCGTCGTCTTTTATTAAACTGTAGCCCGATATTCCGTGATTTGCGGATATAAGCGACTTTTTTATATAGTTTCCGCTTTCGTCTTCATTTTCTTTTCTTGAATCGCTCAATGTTACGATATAAACATTCAGAGATTTCCCCGCTCTTATATTTTTTTTATGCTCTATATGCCCCATATTTATTGAATTTTAAACTATTATAAAAAAAAAGTCAATTTTACCCGCCGCCATACCAAAAAAACGCCGAAAATACCAAACTTCCGGTACTTTCGGCGCTCTTAACATAATGGTTATTTACTTGAACATAGCAGTCATTCTTAATACATTCCGCCCATTCCGCCTCCGGGCATTCCTCCGGGCATTCCTGCGGCAGGTTTCTCCTCAGGCTTGTCCGCTATCATAGCCTCGGTGGTTAGCATAAGCGACGCGACGCTTGCTGCATTTTGGAGAGCAGTCCTTTCAACCTTAGTCGGGTCGATAATACCCGCCTTAATAAGGTCTTCGTATTTGTCCGCGGCCGCATTATATCCAAAAGCAGATTCTTGATTATTAAGAACTTTGTCTATAACTATCGAGCCTTCCACACCGGCATTTTCGGCAATCATTCTTAAAGGCTCCTGAACGGCTCTTCTAATTATCTTAACGCCGGATTCTTCGTCGTGATTTGCTCCTTTTAATTTATCTAAGACCTTCGCCGCCCTTAAGAGTGCGACACCGCCTCCCGGAACTATACCTTCTTCTACGGCAGCCCTTGTAGCATGGAGAGCGTCTTCGACTCTGGCTTTCTTTTCCTTCATTTCGGTTTCCGTAGCCGCGCCGACGTTTATCACGGCAACGCCTCCGATTAATTTAGCAAGTCTTTCCTGAAGTTTCTCTTTATCGTAATCGGAAGTAGATTCTTCAATCTGCGCCCTGATTTGTTTAACCCTTTTTTCTATATCGGTTTTTGAACCCGCTCCGTCAACTATAGTCGTGTTGTCTTTATCCACGGTTATCCTTTTTGCGTGGCCAAGGTCTTTAAGTGTAATAGATTCGAGTTTAACGCCAATGTCTTCGGAAATTACCTGTCCGCCGGTCAATACCGCTATGTCTTCGAGCATGGCTTTTCTTCTGTCGCCGAAACCCGGAGCCTTAACGGCACAGCAGTTTAACGTGCCTCTTAGTTTATTTACGACAAGCGTTGCAAGGGCTTCTCCTTCAACATCCTCCGAGATTATAATAAACGGGCGTCCCGATTTTGCGATTTGCTCGAGAATAGGCAGTAAATCTTTCATTGCAGATATTTTCTTTTCGTTAATCAAAATATAAGGGTCGTCCAAAACGCATTCCATTCTTTCTGAATCCGTTACAAAATATGGAGACAAATAACCTCTGTCGAATTGCATTCCTTCGACTACTTCAAGCGTCGTCTCCATGCTTTTCGCTTCTTCGACCGTAATTACGCCTTCTTTGCCGACTTTATCCATCGCTTCCGCTATAATAGAGCCTATCGTCTCGTCGTTATTTGCGGAAATAGTTCCTACCTGCGCTATTTCTTTTTGATCCTGAATAGGCTTGGATATTTTTTTAAGCTCTTTTACTATTTCTTCTACGGCTTTGTCTATTCCTCTTTTGACGTATATAGGACTTGCTCCGGCGGTAACGTATTTAACGCCTTCTTTGTAAATCGCCTGCGCCAAAACCGAGGCGGTAGTAGTTCCGTCTCCTGCCGTGTCGGATGTTTTCGAGGCAACTTCTTTTACCATCTGGGCGCCCATATTTTGAAACTTATCCGACAATTCAATCTCTTTCGCTACGGTAACGCCGTCTTTAGTAATTGTGGGGGAACCGAACGATTTTTCTATAACTACATTCCTGCCTTTTGGGCCGAGCGTAACTTTAACGGCATCTGCAAGGGCATTGACGCCGGTAAGAATTTCGGCTCTGGCTTCCGATGAAAATTTTAATTCCTTTGCCATAATTATTTTACTCCTTTGAATTTAAATTATTTAATTTGTTTAAAATTACTTACTTTTCTACTACAGCTAAAATGTCGTCTTCCTTCATAATAAGATATTCCTTGTCGTCGATTTTAACGTCGTTGCCGGAATATTTTGCAAATAAAACAATGTCGCCTACCTTAACGTCCATCGGAATTTTTTTTCCATCTTCCAAAACTCTGCCGTTTCCTGCGGCTACCACTTTACCCTGCATGGGTTTTTCTTTTGCGGAATCAGGAATAAACAAACCACCTTTAGTTTTTTCTTCTTCCTGAAGTCTTTCTACTAAGACTCTGTCTTGCAACGGTTTAACTTTCATAAACTTCTTCTCCTTATTAATTTAATTTGTTTTAATTGCATTAAAATTTTAATTAGCACTAATAACGTTTGAGTGCTAACTCTTTTAATATACACTTATGCTTTTAAAAAAACAATACTATAAATCTTTTGATATTTATTAAATATTACAAGAATTTTTAAATATAAATTAATTTAAATCGTTTTTTCTTTAATTTAATCAATTTATCTAATATTTATGTTCTTTTAGTATATTTTTTAATAAAAGTGATATAATTAAATCAAATGGAAAATTATATCTTAGATGTTGAATGCCTGACAAAAAGTTTCAGCCGTTTTAAAGTCCTGAATAATATTTCGTTTAAAATAAAATCGGGAGATTTTTTCGGTCTTATCGGACCCAACGGCGCCGGAAAATCGACGCTGTTAAAAATTCTGTACGGTATCGTAATTCCCGACTCGGGTTCTATTAAAATTAAAGGTTTAAACCTCCTGTCCGATTATAAAAAAATTAAATATTCTCTCGGCGTTGTCCCTCAAGACGACAATTTAGACGACGATCTCGGCGTTTATGAAAATCTGTTAATATACTCCATGTATTTTGGAATTTCCAGAACGGAATCGCTTAAACGGTCAAACGAGCTTCTTAATTTTTTCGATATGAACGAAAAAAAATATTCTAAAGTTTCAGACTTGTCGGGTGGATTAAAAAGGCGGCTTATGATTGCAAGAGCTTTAATCAATAATCCCTCTTTAATAGTTTTAGACGAACCTACAAGCGGATTAGACCCGGAATACAGGCAAAATATTTGGGGGAAACTTAAAGCATTAAACAAAAACGGCGTTACTATCCTTATGTCGACGCACTATATGGAAGAAGCAGAACATCTTTTTAAAAATATGATAATATTGCATCATGGAAATATAGTGCTGCAAGGAAACATAAACGACATTACATTAAATAAAAAATCATTAGAAGATATTTTTCTCGACATCGCAAAAAATTAATTAAATAAATGAAATTTTTAAAAAAAATAATCCAAACAAATTCAAATTTAAGTTTAGGTTCATTTACGGTTTTTTATAGAAACTATTTGGTCTGGCTTAGATATTATAAACCGGGCATAATAGG
This sequence comes from bacterium, assembly GCA_027318865.1. Lineage (GTDB taxonomy): Bacteria > SZUA-79 > SZUA-79 > Acidulodesulfobacterales > Acidulodesulfobacteraceae > Acidulodesulfobacterium_A. The sequence continues at coordinate 46,556 of DAHVOJ010000003.1, forward strand.
CGACATTCTTGAACCTCTTTTATATCTGGCGGCTCTCGGATTAGGCATAGGCAAATTTATACATAATATAAACGGAATATCTTACGTTAAATATATAGTTCCCGGGATTATAGCGTCATCGTCCATGTATGCGTCCGCATTCGAATCTACGTTCGGCGCATATACAAGAATGGTCACCAACGGGATTTACGAAGCTATTCTTCTCACGCCCATCGGAATCGAAGATATAGTTTCGGGTGAAATTTTATGGGGGACGGCAAAAGCGTTCATGAGCGGCATTGCTGTATTCGTAATAGGCGCCGCATTTAGATGGATAATATCGCCGTTAGCTCTTATTATTCCTATCGTTATCGTTCTTAACGGTATTCTATTTTCTTCGTTATCGCTTTTAATAACTTCGTTTTCGCCGTCATACGATTTCTTTTCTTATTATTTTACTATAGCAATATCTACGATGTTTTTATTTTCCGGCGTATTTTATCCGGTTTCTTCGCTTCCTCATTTGGTTAGATATTTCGTTTACGTTATGCCGCTATATTATACCGTAAGCATAATGAGAATGCTGGACGAGGGTAAAATTAATACTTTATTATTATCTTCATATCTGCTGATAATAATATTATTTGCGCTTACATTTTTTTACGCGTCGATTTATTTTATAAAAAAAAGAGTAATAAAATAAATTTTAAAGACGCGGAAGGGTTATGCCGACCTGAGACTGATATTTACCTTTTTTATCTTTGTAAGATACTTTAGGCTCTTCGCCTTCGAAGAAAAGAACCTGCGCAATACCTTCATTGGCATAAATTTTAGCAGGAAGCGGAGTGGTATTTGATATTTCAAGGGTAACATACCCTTCCCATTCGGGTTCGAAAGGCGTAACGTTAACCACTATTCCGCACCTCGCGTAAGTGGATTTGCCGAGACATATAGTAACGACGTTTCTTGGAATTTTAAAATATTCGACGGATCTGCCGAGAGCAAAAGAATTAGGCGGAACGATACAAATATCCGATACTAAGTCTATAAAAGATTTCGAATCGAAATTTTTGGGATCGACTACGGTATTGTTAATATTGGTAAATATTTTAAATTCGTTCGATATTCTTAAATCATAGCCGAAAGAAGAGACTCCGTAAGATATAACGCCGTTTCTCACCTGAGAATTTTCAAAAGGTTCTATCATTCCTTCTTTAGCCTTTTCTTCTATCCATTTGTCGTTTTTAATCATATTTTATATTTTATAGTTTTGGTTTTACGATGTTATAAATTATAATTTAAAATATAGTCGGTTATTTCGTCGGGATCGTCCATAATTTTAATTATATCGAAATCATCGGCCGAAATGAAAGAATTCTGCAAGGTATAGCTCTTAATCCAGTCAATCAATCCTCTCCAATAACGGGAACCATATAAAATTACCGGGAAAGGCTTCGTTTTGCCGGTCTGAATCAACTCTACCGTTTCAAAAAGTTCGTCTAAAGTTCCAAAACCGCCCGGCATCATAATATATGCCGAAGCATATCTGACAAGCATGACTTTTCTTACAAAAAAATATCTAAACTCTATAGTAACGTCGGCAAACATGTTTAGCGTCTGCTCGTGGGGCAGTTTAATATTTAGCCCGACGGAGCTTACATTTAAATCATGCTTCTCCTTTGCTTCCCTACAGCCTCTGTTTGCGGCTTCCATTACTCCGGGTCCTCCGCCGGAGATTATGGAAAATCCTTTCAACGCTAATTTATAAGCTAATTCTTTAGTTTGTATATATACGGCTTCATCTTCCTTCACTCTTGCGCTTCCGTATATAGTTACGGCAGGACATACCGACGGCAGAAGGTCGAATCCGTCCACAAACTCTCCCATAATTCTGAAAAGTCGCCAAGGTTCGGATTTATCGAAAGAATTAAGTTCGTATCCTTTTATATTTTCTCTTTTAATAGACATAAAAATTATAAAAAGTAAAGGTAGAGCATTTTATATTAATTTTCTCTACCTTTAAATTTATTTTAGATTAATAAAACTTAACTTAGCTGCTTATTTAATTAAAATTTCCAGTCTTTTTTCTCCGGATGCGCCTTCAATGCCTTAGCCTTCAACTCATCTTTGGATTCTTTGTGATTTTCGTCCGGGATACAACAATCTACCGGACAAACGGAAACACACTGCTGGGTATCGAAATAGCCGTAACATTCGGTGCAAAGATTAGGGTCTATGACGTATAAATCACCCTCCGTGATAGCATTGTTTGGACATTCCGGAATACACACCCCGCATGCAATACATTCGTCTGTAATTACAAAAGCCATAAAAACCTCCTTAATTTTAATTTTTTTTACCGCTAAAAACACTAAAAATATACAAATACTAACTTAAACGATCTCCTGCGCCTTTAAAAGCTTTTAAACCTAAGTACGAAGAATTGGAACCAAGTTCTTCTTCTATCTGCAAAAGCCTGTTATATTTCGCAACCCTTTCCGAACGAGCGGGCGCTCCGGTTTTAATTAATCCTGAATTTACGGCAACGGATAAATCCGAAATAAAAGTATCTTCCGTTTCTCCCGATCTGTGAGAAATAATTGCCGCCATACTGTTTTTTTGCGTCAGTTCTATAGCATCTAAAGTCTGAGATAGCGAACCTATCTGATTTAATTTTATTAAAACAGAGTTTATCGAATGAGAGTCTATTGCTTTAATTATACGATTCGGGTTAGTTACGGTTAAATCATCGCCTACTATCTGAACTTTATCTCCGATTTCTTTAAGTAAAAGCGAAAATCCGTTAAAATCGTCCTGCGCCATACCGTCTTCGATGGATATAATAGGAAATTTTTCCACGTAACCTGCATACATAGCAACCATCTCGTCGGCTTCAAGAACTGTTCTTTTGCCCGCCTCTTTAAGGATATATTTTCCGTTATCGTAAAACTCGCTTGCCGCAGGATCAAGGGCAATAAATATATCCTTTCCGGGCTGATACTTCGCTTTTTCTACAGCCTCCATAATCAATATTACCGCTTCCATATTGTTTTGTAGATTGGGAGCGAAACCGCCTTCATCGCCCACCGAGGTCGGCATTTTTTTATCGTCTAAAACCTTCTTGAGTTTTTGATAAACTTCCGCTCCCATTCTTAGCGCTTCTTCAAACGACTTAGCACCGGCGGGAACAATCATAAATTCTTGAAAATCAAGTAAATTATTAGCGTGTTTTCCGCCGTTTAGAATATTCATCATAGGAACGGGCAGAACATGAGCGTTTGCTCCGCCTAAATATCGGTAAAGAGGTATTTCCAATTCGTTTGCGGAAGCAACCGCCGCCGCAAGCGATACCGCTAAAATTGCATTTGCGCCAAGATTAGACTTGTTTTGCGTACCGTCGAGATTCATCATTATGTCGTCTATAAGTCTTTGCGAGTAGCTGTCTATTCCGTTAAGGGACTTTGCTATAATATCGTTAATTCCTTCTATAGCCGAATGAACCGATTTTCCGCCGTACAGTAAACTATCGTTATCCCTTTTTTCATAAGCTTCATATTCTCCGGTAGACGCCCCCGAAGGAACGCAGGCTGAACCGCTCATGCCGCTTTCTAAAGAAACTCTTACGCTTATAGTTGGATTTCCTCTAGAATCTAAAATTTGCCTCCCTTTAACATCGATTATTTCACTCATTTTTACATTACCCTCTAAAACGGTTATATTGAAATTTTAGAAAATGCGTAAGTATTATAACATTTTTTTTATTTAATAAAAATATTTTTTCTTTTTATTTTTTCTTTTTACCTTCTTATAAAGCGTTTATTCCGCCGATTGTTTTATCGATAAGAATACCGGCTGCCTTTTCATCTTTGCTCTCGGCATAGATTCTCAAAACCGGTTCCGTCCCCGAAGGACGTATTAAAAGCCATGAACCGTCGTTATATTCGAACTTGAATCCATCGGTAAAATTAAAAGTAACAATATTATTCTTAAACGGCGTATTAAAGCCGTCCGTTTTGAGTTTTTCGACGAGCAGTTTCTTTTTGGTTTCATCTATGCTAATATCTTCGCGTTTATAAAAATAAGGATAATTTTTACCGAATATGTCCGTCAGAAGTTCGTTTAAATTTTTTTGATTCGTGATCATAATTTTAAGAAGCATTAACGCGTTAAAGATACCGTCTCTTTCCGGCAAATGCGAAGTAATGCCGATTCCGCCCGATTCTTCCCCGCCTATGAACACGTCGCTTCCGTTTTTTATCATAAGCGCCGCTATATTTTTAAAGCCTATCGGCGTTTCATACAGTTTTATATTGCTTTTTTTGCAAATATCGCCGATAGATCTAGAAACCGAAACGGTTTTAACTACGCTTCCGCAATAACCTTCTTTTATAAGATAATTTAAAATTATTGCAAAAATTTTATGAGAATCTATAAAATTACCCCCGTCGTCCACAGCTCCTATCCTGTCGGCATCTCCATCGGTTGCAAAACCTACCGCAAATTTATTTTTTGTCCCTCTTTTTTTTAAAGTATATCTTAACCTGCAAAGATTATTATCTATCGGTTCAGGGTTCAATCCCGGAAAAGCGGGATTAACGGTATTATTAATAGAAGTATGCTTAATAGAAAATTCTTTCAATATAGAAGATAAATAACCCATCCCGGCGCCAAACATCGGATCTATGACTACGTCTAACGACTTCAGAAAATCCTCGTCTGCGTTTATTGCGGCTTTATCTATTCCGGTTAAGTTAATTATATGCCGCACATAATCTTTTTTGAAATCTGCATATTGAAAATTATTTGTATTTTTTTTGCAATTATTATAATTAATCTTATTGTTTTCATTGGCTATTTTTTCTATTTTTTTGACTTCCGATTCAAGCATAGAAGCGCCGAACCGGCTTTTAAATTTTAATCCGTTAAACATAAACGGATTATGGCTTGCCGTTATCATTATGCCGGCATCATAACCGTTATTCTTAACAAAATAAGATAAAACGGGAGACGGACAAAAATTATCGCTCAGCGTTACGTTAATCCCCATTGAAACAAGCGATTCCGTTGCTCTAAGCGCAAATTCTTTTGATAAAAAACGGGTATCGTATCCGATTGCAACTTTTTTCGGCAAATTTTCTTTTAGATATTCACCGAGCGCGAGACTTATGCGGCTGACATGGTCGAATGTAAAATTGTCTCCTATGACTCCCCTATACCCGTCGGTACCGAAATTAATTAATATAGGCGTATTATTACAAGATTTCATTATATTTGTATTTTGTAGAGTATCAATAACTTTTGGAACTTACAAATCTGTAAAATACCCGACTTTTTAGATGGTGTGTCCGGAGGGATTCGAACCCTCTGCCTCAGGAGTCGGAGTCCTGAACTCTATCCGGATGAGCTACGGACACGCATAAAAAAACATAACTACAGTAATGCATTACAAGAGTTAAAATTTATATAGCATATATTATATAATATATGCATGGAGAAAAAAAACAAAAAAAATATACTGCTTAATCTACTGAATTCTAAAGCTGTAAAACTTTCCGATATTATTGAACAGAATATCGAAGAAATTTTAAACGAGCTTATTGCCAATAATTACAGGATACACGAAAACGCGGCCGGTAATCTTATAGCCGGAGATAAAAACATCGTCAAAGTTATATGCGGCGAGATAGATGAAATATCAATAAATATATTAGAAAATAATAACGCGGTATTTTTTAAGTCGGCATGCAAGAAAAAATATACAAAGCGTTCCGACCTTATACGCAAAACCGTACGCATAATAAAATTTGCAGAGCAATTGCGAAATATCCATCATAATATAGAATTAATTAAAATCAATATTAATGAACTTTACAAATACCCCGTGTTCAAAAATCAGATATACATAGCGGAATTATGCCTTGCGCTCAGTTCTTTTTTTAAAGAAAATATAGATAGATTTTTTATGGACTATGCAGATAACGAAGAAATAAAAAATTTAACTGCGGAAAAGTTGTCCAAAGTAATATCTCTCGGAAACAGAATAATAAATGAATTTTATGTAAGTATAACATCCGAAAACAAAAATAATCTCAAGGATGCAGGGCAAGTTATTTATCATTCCAATATAATATCGCTTATAGAATTAATATCAATTAACAGCGTTGAATTTACCCTCTTATAAAATTATCTCATTTATTTATTTTTAAATTTGATGTTTTTCGTTACAGAAAATAAATGACCTTTAAGTCATTTTGTGATAAAATCTATTTATATGTACTCTAAAGAATATAAAAACCTGATTTTAATACTGCTTGTAGCATTCTTTTTTATGGTTATGCTCGATATGAGCATAGTAACTATAGCTATACCAAAGATTATGTCAAGCCTCGGCGTAAATCTTGAAGACGTGGACTGGGTTATGATTGCGTATAACGTCGCTACGGCAATAATAATAATGCCTATAACGTTTATAATAAGAAAAATAGGGCTTAAAATCCCTATTGCTTTGAGCATAATATTTTTCACTATTTCTTCTATAGCTTGCGGCTTTGCAACCTCTATAAATATGCTTATAGCATTCCGTATAATACAGGGGCTTTCCGGAGGAGGCATTGCCCCTCTTGGATTAGCGCTTATGGGCAAAGTTTTTGAGCCGCACGAAAGAGGAAAAGCCATGGGCATCTGGGGCATAGGAGCAATGGCGGCGCCTGCGATAGGCCCCACTCTCGGCGGATGGATTACCGACCATCTGACATGGAGATGGGTATTTTTCGTAAATGCTCCCGTTGCCGTAATAACCCTTATAGGAATACTTATAATAATGGAAGACGACCATAAAGGGCTTAATTTTAAAGCAAATTTTGATTTCTTGGGATTTGCATTTTTTGCAACGGCTATAGCTTTTATGCTTGTGGCTTTCAACGAAGGTCAGAATAAAGGTTGGGATTCAAACTACATTCATATCTGCGAAATTCTTAGCGCCGCAGGATTTTTTATGTTTTTTTTATTCGAACCGTTCATTTCTCATCCCTTAATAGATTTTAAAATATTTAAAAATTATAATTTTACATTCATAACGTCTATCAATGCAGTAAGGGCTATAGCTTTGTTCGGCTCGCTGTTTATTATGCCGGTCTATTTGGAAAACATCATGGATTACACTCCTTATATGACGGGTCTTATTATGATGCCGTCTGCCATAGCTGTTGCTTTATCGGCTCCCGTTTTCGGCAAAATGGCGGATAAATGGGGTCCAAAATATTTTATCGTTTCAGGTATGCTTGTAACCGCAATCTCTCTTTTTTTATACTGGGACATTTCTACTCAGTCAAGCCTCTACGATATAATATATCCGTCGATTATCAGGGGCATAGGGCTGGGCATGCTATATTCTCCGATTATGAGCGCCGGCCTTAACTCCGTTAAAAATGAACAAATACCGGAGGCGTCAGGGCTTCTGCCTATAACGATGAGACTTGCTTCGGGCTTCGGCATAGCATATTTTGCGAACTATCTGGCAACTAAAAAAGTATATTATCTCACAAGATACGGCGATAAAATAAACTATAAAAACGATACGTTTATTAAAATGCAATCTATGTTTAACGGCAAAGGGGTTTTCAAAGCAAATACGGGAGTATTGGCTAATTCCGCAAAAATAAATCCAGGTTTAGGATTTATAGACTCTATCGTAAAAATGTTTGCAACGGTTCAATCCTACGACGACGTATTCATAGTAGCAGGGGTTATATGCCTTTTCGGAATAATTCCCGCTTTGATGTTAAAAAACAAAATACAACGTTAATCGTCTATATATTTATTTTTTATTTTTCCTTTATAAGAATAGCTTATTTTTGACGACCCTATTTTTAATATAAAAACGCCGTCGATATTTTCTCCGGTATGGACGTAATGCCTGTTTCCGTTTATTCTAACGAGGGCTATCTTTCCGCTTGTAAATATTAAAGATACGACCTGATTCTTTTTTCTCGGAAATCCTTTAAATTTTATATTTTTAACAATATTATCTAAATCTCCTCCGCCCAAAAAGTTTGAATCGGACAAACCTGCCGGCAATGCCGGCATAGAGTTTCTAACGCCGTCTTTTGCCTTTTTTGCCGATAACATAAACAGCCGGCTAAATTTAGAGTATTTTTTGCCGGGAAGATTAAAAATATCTTTAAGGCTTTTTTTAGAATAATGCCGATACGCTCCCTGCTTTGACATTGCGCTTGAGATACTTTGCTTTTTTATTTTTTTTATTTCGTAGTTATTATAAGCCGCCGGCATTTTATGCAACGTATGCAATGTTCGCTTAGTCCCGTTTGCAAATCGATTTAATACGGATAATATTACGACAAATAAAAAGACTGAAAGAGAAAATATGAAAAATTTTTTAAGTTTTAATCTCATCGGCTACCTCTATTTTCTATTATCTATTATTTATTATAAAAACCTATCAGCTTTGCGCCGATAACGGCATCAATTTTCTTACCCGATTTAATAGAAATTTTTTTTATTTCGAATGGAAACGCCTTGAGCGTATTTAATAATGAAAATACGACCCCTATATCCGAAAAATCGCTTAACACGATTTTTAAATCCGAATTTTTTATTTTTATATTTTTTCTATTTATAATTTTTATTCTGACATCTAACCCTGCTTCTTTTAAGTAGCGTATATAAGATAAAACCGTCAGCAAGTCTGTCGAGAACCTATGATTCCCCGCGGTAAACTTAAAAGGTTTTACGTTATTCTCTCTATAGAGCCTCATTCTGAGCGTTTTTACCGTATTAGATCTGCCGCTCAAAACTTGCCTTAATTTATAAAAACCGCGCATCGAAGGGATTACCCTGAATAATAATATATAAATTGAGATCAACGACAATATAAATAATATTAATAATTTTTTGTCTTTTAACTGTTTCATGTTTTTTTATCTTTTATTCTTTTATTTTAATATTCCTAAAAATTTCATAACAGGTTTTCCAAATTTATCCACAGAGTACGAAATTTTTAAAATTCTCCGAAAACGTAACTTTTTAATAATTAAATTGTAATTATCGGCAAATTTTCTGTAGCCGCCGCTATCAAAAGCGGTTCCTTTAACAATATATTTATCGCCGGATTTTATTATATTTATATCTTTTATTTTTATGCCTTCGGGAAAAAGATTGAAAATTTTTTTTAAATAACCTGTTATATTCACATTCATAAAATGCTTATCGAATAAAATAATATGCTCATCTTCCTGAACTTGCAGAGATAAAACAGATATATTCTTGTTCAGTAACACTAATTTTTGTTTTTCGTGATATATTTTATTATCGTATGACAAGTATGCGGTTTCCATAAAAATTATGAAAAATATTAGAACGGCAATATAAATATTTTTTAATCTGTTCTTTTTGTCCTCTAATTTTTTAAATTTTATTTCTATATTTTCGAAGTGGGGAATTGTCCCGCTTATATCTTCGAAGTATTCAAAAAAATCTTTCGACGTAAAATTTACTATTCCGGTATTACCGAAAAAAATACCGAAATTGTCACAATCGCAGTTCGTTACGATTTTTTCTATTTTAATATCTTTTGAATCAAGTTTTGCTTTTAAAATATTTAAATTGTCGTTTAACATATCTGCGTTGAAACTTGCAACCGGGACAACGGTAAATCCGTTCGAAACAACCATAATTTTATATATGTCTTCGGTCTTTTCTATGAATATAAAAGTTTCTTGCAGATTAAGATTGGGCGATTTTTCTTTTAAAAAAGATATTGCCAGATAATCGTAAGGGATAACCATATTTATTCCATGAAATAATGCATAGTATTTCTTTATATTTAAAGGCAGGGTATGATAAGCCCCATATTCTCCGTTGACGCCCGATATATAAAAATAAGATTCGTTCTTGTAATATTTGCCAAGATAACGATTTAAAGAAAATTTTTTCACGGCTTTTAAGTTTTTTTTCGGAATAGCAGAAAAAATTATATTTTTAGATATTACCGAAACCGCCGATTCGATTCCGGAATCTTCGGCGGCATCGATATAATTATGCGAAAAAAAAGATTTATCGCCGTCAAAATACTGGTATATATCGTATTCTTCGATGTAAATTAAATTTCTATACATAATTCAAAATTTTTTAATTTAATGTGTTAGATTGGTTTAAATTTATTAGATTCGGAAGATAACTTGCCGGTATTTCTATTTCGTATCCCGGGGGTTCTATCGCAACATAATCCATTCCTCCTTCCCAGTAGGTGTATTTAACGTTTCCCCAAACCTCCGGAAGATATGGATTTTGGAATGCGCCTCCTACCCAATCGCTATAAGTATAAGTATCGCCGGCACTGTTAGTGTACGATGATCCGCCGGAACACCCCGACAAAGGATTATTTGCATAGCTTAAAATCGCATTGTTTCCGCTGACGCCTTCAACTATAAAATATAAAGACAAGTCACTTCCAAACGATGTGCTGGAGTGTGTTATGCCTCTTCCAACGTTTAAAGATGCGATTTCGGTAGTATAGCAAATTGCGCCCGTTATATAGAAACTTTTCCCTACATATTGTCCGTAAACCCCGCTTTGATTATCGTTAACGGCTATAGGATCGATATAAATTATCTCATTTCCGTTAAGCAAGGTACTGCCCGGTATATTATGTCTTATTTCGGTATAAAAATTATAATAGCTATCGGGTTCGTCATTTTGCGACGGCATAATTGCAAGCGTATAACTTATTTCATGAGTCGTCCCGCCTTGTGTCTCATCGTTGACGCTTAAACATATTTTTGTATCGTCGTTTTGCGTTATACTTCCGTATATGCAATCGGAAGCGGGATTTTCTCCTGCAAAATCTATCCCGAAACCTTTAGCAATGTATCCGTAAGATTGAAGGGAACTTATGGTGCTGAATGTATTATTGTTATTAACATAGGCGCTTTCCGCGTTTATTAAAGTATTTGCAAGAGTAGATACGTTATTTGCCCTGTTTTCGAAGACCATACCCTGAAGCGCGGGAATTGAAAGCGCCGCCATAATCGAAACCACAAGCATTGAAATAATAATTCCGGCAAGAGAAAATCCCTTATTATTCTTTAAAATCTTCATATTATCCAGCCCTCCTCTTTTAAAAAAGACTTATTATCGACGTAAAAAAACCTATTATCGCCTGAATTCCTTTGCCGAGCAAACTTGTTTGAGTTCCGGCGGTATCGGTATAATTCATTCCTCCATTCGCGTCTGGACTTGTAAGGGTCGAACTAATAGGCGGAGCAGAACCGGGATTGGAAGCAAAAGAGGGTGGATTACCGTCAAGGTTAAAAGCGATAACCCAGAGACCGTCTATATATGAAACCTGCCCGGTCTTACCGGTTATACCCTTGCTTATTTCACGGCTAACCGCATCCGAATAAAACAGATTGGATGGAATATAAACTTCCAGCATTTCTTTCTGCAAATTTACGCAGATATTCATAATGTTTCTAAATAATATTTTATTTATGCAAGTCTCGCCGTTGAAATTATAAACCTGCATAGGACTCAAATATGCAGGACTGCTCGACTCAAGACCGGTTATGTCCGTAAAACCTCCTGAATTCTGAAAATAAGCATGCTCGGCTTTTAAAATAAGATCTGCCGTATTCACTATATTTTGCGCTTCTAAATTATAAATCTCCCCCTTAATCATTCCAAAACATAATCTTGAAGCAAACAGAATATAAAAAAAGACAGTCGCTATAGAAATAATACAATACCTCATACCCGTCACCGCTTTACTTTAATTTAATTAAACGTAAACGTTAAATTTCCCTGAAAGTTAGAATTATTTGCCGAAGCGGCATTTCCGTCGAATAGATCGCTTAAGCAGTTCTGTCCGCTACCTATATTAAAAACGGGACCGCCGCCGGCATTAACGCCTGAAATCGAATTTTCTAAAGAATTGCATATGTTTAATGCCTGAGCGTTAGTCATCTGAGGAGCGTTTATACCTATTACGTAAATATATTGCCCCGGATTTGAATTTGTAGAAATCTGATAACCGGCAACAAAACCGGCATTCGGGGGTATGACGTTATCCCCGCTGACAGTCCACGACGAAGGAAGCAGGTTATCTTCCTGCATAGCATAAGGAAGAGAAATGCCTGACGGCGGAATAATGCTTCCTCCGTTTACCTGCATATAAGAATTTACGGCTGATTCTAATTTTATAACGGATTGAACAGTTGCCGTAACGTTGGAAGAACCTATTAACCCGTTATAAACCATAAGTCCGCCTGCAGAAAGTATTCCTACGACTATCATTGCGACTATAATTTCCATCAGCGTAAAACCGCCGTTATTTTTTTTCGATTTTCCCTTATTTTGACTCAGGCTTTTGTTTTGATTCCTGCTCTGTTTTAGCTTTAGCATATTGTTGCCCCTCCTAAATTTAATTAAATTTAAATTTTTATATATCGGTAATTTATTAATAGTTTGCCGACAGACCGACCATCCCCTGAATAAGCGGCAGAAATAAAGAGAAAAACATCAATAACAGAAAAAATACTACGCCGGTCATCGCCAAGAAAAACAGCCCTTTGGTGAATATTTTCATATATCTGTCCGATTTATCCTTAAATTCGCCCGACAATCTTAAGACCGTTTCCGATAAAAAACCTCCTATTTCGGCATATCTTATAGATTCGACAACGTCTTCGGATAAAAAATTTGCTTTATATATCGATTCGAATAGCGAGGCTCCCTTCATCAAGTCTTCATAAACCGATTTGAATTTATTTCTAAAATAAGTTTTAGAGGTGTTTTTGCCTAAATAATTAAATACGGCGTTGACGGTAACGCCTGACGAAACCATTAATGAAAATTGATAAAATATCCAGTTTAAATACCCGTAATTTATGATATTTCTTATTTGCGGAATATTTTGTATAAAAGAAAACGCCTTCGTTTTGATTCCGGATAAATCGGCCATAAAAGCGGCAAAAATAGACGCGGTAAAGATTATGCAATATACAAATATATTTTTTAAATATTTGAATAATCCCAAAGTATATAGAGTTGACTCCGGAATATGAGGAAATTGTTTAAAAAATATAGAAAAAGCCGGAACTATATAATACAGAAATACGGAAAATGCAACAAACAGCAATAAAAACAAAAATAACGGGTAAGCTAATATCCCTATAATATTTTTTTTATAAATATTTTTTGTTTCGAAATATTCCGAAATTTTCAAAAAAGCTTCCGAATAATCGCCCGTTGATACTGCTAAATCAAGCAATGACAGAACTATTTCTTCGAAATTATTTAATGCAAAAATTTTCTTGACGCTTTCGCCCCCGTCTATTAACTCTAGACAATTTCTTATAAATTTTTGCCTGTTTTTAATTTGAGATTGCCTGTGATTATAATAAAGCCGTTTTGCCGCATATAACAAATCAAATTTCCCTATATATTCCGGCTTCGCAATATCTTTATTCATATAGCCTAAAGCCTTGCTTACGGAACCGGTAGATTTAACAAGCTGATAGAGTTCGTTAAAAAACATCGAAAGTTCGGCGTCTTTCATGCCGGCATTCGATATGGGACGCAATAGATCTAAAAATATATTGGGTAAAATAACGGAGGGCATATAGCCTTCTTCTAAAATTATCGATTCTGCATCCGATAAACTGCCCGCCTTAATATTTTTTATTAAACTTTTGCCTTCGGGGGTATAAAACTTTATCAAATAATTTTTTAACATATAATTACGATTTACCTCGACAGGTTAAAATAAACGGCGGGATCTATCTCCCCAATAAGTAATTTATTAAATGCCTGAATTTTTAAAGATTCAAAACCGGATAAATTTATCAACAGGGACTCTAAAGAAGACGGATTAAATAAAATATTTAAATCTCTATATATTTCTTCTCTTGCCGCATAGTTAAACTCGGCAATTTCGATAAGAGGTTTTCTTTTATCGTATCCGGTGCCGCCGCACCTATCGCAACTTTTTTCTCCTCTTACGAAAATCGAATCCGGATCCGTAAATTTTTCTGAATTATTCATTTTATACGTTACTTCCACGGACGATCTTACATCCTGCATAAGAGCATTTTTGTAAATCGACGGTAATTCTTCGAAATAAATTTCTTTTTTACATTCGGAACACAATGGATTATATAGCCTCTGCGCGGTAACAAATCTTAAAACGGAAAACAATTGAACGGCATCTATATTTAAAGATTTAAACCTTCCGAATATCGACAGCGAAGAATTTGTGTGAAGCGTCGTAAGAACGAGATGTCCGGTTTCAGCCGCTATCAATGCATGTTTTGCAGTAGTTTCGTCTCTAATTTCCCCTATCATCATGATATCCGGTTCGCTCCTCAACATTACACGGACGGCTTCCGAATAACCGAAATCTTCCGATATGCTCATTTGCGTTATATTAGATTCGCGCAGTTCAATTTCTACTGGGTCCTCTATGGTTAAAATAGTGCTTTTTTTCTGCGACAAAAGTTTCAGCATTGCATAAAAAGTCGTTGTTTTTCCGGATCCCGTAGGTCCGGTAGCGATAATTAGCCCATGCGGATGGATATAAGATTTCTTTAATAAACTCGCTTTGTCTTCGGTAAACCCTATAGATTTAAAATCAAATACTTTGTTCAGACCGTGAATTCTAAGAACTGCTTCGAAAAGCGTTAACTCCTTGTCTAATTTGGAAGAAATAGGTAAAAATGCGACTCTTATGCTTACCCTTAATCCTTTATAAAAATTTGAAACAAATATAAATTTAGCATCAAGCCCTTCCCCTCTTTTCAAAGTTATCTGGCAATTTGCGGCAATTATATTTATTATTCTCTGTCCCGATTCTAAACTGACCGCTCTTATATTTTCCTGATTAATCTCGCCGTCCATTATAATCATATAAAAATTTTCCGACCTCTTAATTCTCAAATTGGGCGATCCTTTTAACAACGCAATTTCAATTGCCTCATTTAAAATTTCTTTTTCCGAAAATTCTTTATTGTTTATAAATATTCCGTTAAGAGCTTCGTAAATTTTTCTTTTTGTAGAAAACCCTACTTTAAATGCTTTAAAATTTTCGTCGAAAGCCATCCTTTCCGATAAAGCGGCGGTAATTTCACTGCAAATTATATAACGAACATCGCCTTTTCGTGCGGCTACCGCAGGAATATCGTAAAGCATACCGAAACCTAAGTTTTCATTTTCTTTTTTGTCTATATGCAATGAACTTAAATCGTTAAAAAAATCTCTGCCTGAATTGTGAGCGAGATAAACTGCGACATCGAAATCGGTAACGTAGCCGCCGTCCATTAAAATTTCGCCCAGCCTCTTTTTTCCTATAGACTGCACAAAAAGAGCGTCTTTCAACTGCTCCTCCGTTATCTTTCCTTTTGATATAAGATATTCGCCTATTTTCATAAAAAAATTCCCCTCTTATTTTATTACTTCAGGCGTCAGCATAATCAGCAAATCTTTTTTTTGATTTGAATCGTTTATCGATTTAAACAAGTTTCCTATCAGTGGAATTTTAGACAACAACGGAATTCCATAGGTATTTTTAACTTTATCGGTAGTAAGTATCCCTCCTACTAATATAGTAGAACCCGATTTTACGTTTACCGTATCGGAAAAACTTTTAGATTCTATTACGGGATTGCTGAAACTTTCTCCTCCTACAGAAAAAGATTGGTATCCCGTAATCGAATTATCGATTAAACTTAAGGTAACGGAAACGGAATCGTCTTTAAAATCGATGTGAGGAGTAAAAGATATAGAAAGACCGGACTGCACCTGAGATATAACCGGATAAGTTTCTGTTTGCGACAGGCTTAACGTCATTGTTTGGATACTCGAAACATAAGGCGTTATCGTTCCCGACGAAATTAGCCTTGTCTGACCGTCCATTAAAACAAGTCTTGGTTGTGATATTACATCGACGGAACCCTGAGTCTTAAGAGCGTTTAAAATTGCGCTATTGCTGCCTGAGCCGTTAAATCCTATATATGGAGTGTTTGAGATATTGTTTCCGGATGCAAACTGCGCCGAAACTGATACCGAATCCACACCTAAAACATTTGATTTAAACGCTTGATTGAATAGTAAATTCCAGTTTATACCCGCCTGAAATCCTTTATTTAAACTTACGTCGATTACCTCGACTTTTAAGAAAACCTGTTTTGAAAGAAACTTATTTATTCTTTTTATATATGCCGCAACTTCATTTACGTTGGAAACCCTGTCTTTAACCCATATCAATCCGTCTTTGGGATTAATAAAATATTTTCCCTTTTCAGTCAGCATTTCCCTAATATTCCTTGAAATTATAGAGTATAAGCTTTCCGATTCTGAAAGAGTTAACGATAACGAACCTGAAGGATTGCCGGAATAAGCTCCATTTCTGCCGGAATTTCCGGATGAGTTTATCGAATTGACGGACGACGGAGCGGAAGCGGATTGTCCTGCGTTTCCTGTTCCGGCAAGCTGTCCTTCGGAAACTCCTTGCGCGTTTCCGTTATTATAGTTTGAACCGTAGCCGTTATTTTCTCCCGCGGTTCCTCCTTGACCCATTTCCGTCATTCCGACGGTGGACGAGAAAGACGACAACAGATCCGAAACCGGAATATGAAATGTTTTTTCTTCTACCGCATAAACATATAACATTCCGTTTTTGTAGGTATAAGTAAAACCGTTGGAAATTAAAAGTCCTTTTAGAACCTTATAGAGCGGGACATTTCTGTAATATGCGTCGTTTTTTAATTTGTCGGGAAAACCTCTGTAAATAACAAAAGGAACGTCTGTTTCTTGCGACAGCAACATTAATGCCGATTTTATACTGCCTTTTCCCGAAAGCGAAATTTTTTGCCTTAGAAAATACGCGATATTAATCTTAATATGATTTTTTTTAATGTTTTTGATGCCGGCAGATATGGATATATGCTTGTTATTAGCGTGTTTTATTATCCGTTTATCCCTTTTTTTATTGAAATTAATAGGAATGATTTTGGCTCTTTTTATATTTATGCCGTATTTTTTAAACAAATTTTCCCAGTTTTCATTCTTATTCTTATGATTATCGGCGCCATATGCTTTTATAGGCTGAACTCTACAAATATCGAACATCGTTAAAATTAATATTAAAATTAATAAATTTTTGTTTTTCATAATTTTTTTGTTTTTGCGGTTAATTTAATTTTTAAATATAATTCAATTATATTTTTTTAATGTTTCTATATTATGACGATTTCGTTACATTTGTATTAAATTTTTGTTAAATTAATGTTACAAATTGGGTTTAAAAATTTATACAACCACGGTTTATAGACTTTTTACCGGAATAAAAAAATTTAAAAAGTTATCGATATTATTTTGCTGAATTTTTTTCGGCGAATAACTTTGGTAATAGCTTTGAAAAATACGCTTGACAAGGGTCAAATATTTGCGGACGGCGGAGATATTTTTGGGAGGATATTTTTGGGAGGATTGACAGAAATTGGTATAAATGATATTATTAAATGAATATATTTTCCTTCTATGCGTTCATAGCTCAGTCGGATAGAGCAACAGCCTTCTAAGCTGTGGGTCGCAGGTTCGAATCCTGCTGGACGCACCATTAAAATCAAGACTTTGCGGTAGGTTTGAAATAATTAATTTTTTTGACTGTGGTCGTTTTTGTGGTCAAAAGATTTTTCAAATTCCGATAGCTCTTCTTCAATATCTTTAATAGCCTGATTAAAGCCTTTTTGAAAAAGGTTTGTAAGTGTAATGTTTTTATCGAATTTCTTTAATTCGACATATCTTTCGTGGAGTTCCTTCTTTAACTCAAAATTCATAATTTTCTTAAACATTTTTTTCCTTAATTAAAGTTTTTTGCCTTTCGCTTTTGCCTTTCTCCCCCTTTGCTAAGGGGGCCGGGGGGTTAGGTGCTTTTAAATTTAAAAGATTTTGACCGCCGTTCCTCGCAATTTTCAGAAAAGTTATCAACAAAATTAGATAGCCGGCTTTTTGGCTGTCTAATTTTGCGTAGCATTGATTTTTAGGAAATTTGATAGCGTTTTTTGCTGTCAAATTTCCGTTAAAAAAATCAATGTTGATTACTTTTCGTTTTGAAAATTGCCTCGCTTTAATGCCTATCGTAAGTCTATAATGTGATAATTCGAGTGCAATAAAATGCTTTTTACAATAATATAACGTTTTAAGGAAGTGGATAAAATGTACGAAGCACAATCTACAATAGTAGAAATTACATATAACGTTTTAAGATATTGGTATTTATTCGATACCTTATTCATCTACAACAGTAGAAATTGTATATAACGATTCAAGATTTAGTTCTTTAACCTTTTGCACCACCATCTACAACAGTAGAAATTGTATATAACGATTCAAGTCCCGCCTCATGTCCGTATGTATCATATCTACAACAGTAGAAATTGTATATAACGATTCAAGTCAACGAACACCAACCAACTCGCAAAAATCTACAACAGTAGAAATTGTATATAACGATTCAAGAGATAATATATGTTATTTTAAAAGGTTTGTCAATTTTCTTTTAATTTTTAAAGAACGATTTTATGACGCTTTCCGGTCGATATTTTCTATAAAGACCGGGGTTTACAAATTACCGTTATGAGTTCCCGCCCTGTGCGAATTGCAACCATTCATCGCCGGACAACCGCAAATCGACTTTTCTTATATTTTCTGACTGTTTTATTCTGTTAAGCAGTATCAGTCCTTTACGAGCTATATTATAAGCTCCGTTTGCGGCAGCGTTTTCCGGTAAAGCTTTGTCGTTAGGCTTGCGGCTATCGTAAAATTTTCCTGACTTATCCATTGCTGGCGATATAATAAAATCGCCGTTACGCATTTGAACGGTAAGCCTGAATAACGATAAAAGCCTTACAAAAAAATCTTTATCGTTTAGCGACAAAATAAATTCTTCTAAATCGCCTTTATAATCAACTGAGTAATCAGAAAATAAATTTTTAAATTCTTTGGTTAGGTCTATTTTTCTAAATTTCGGCTGATTATTATCGTTAAACCTTTCGATTCTTTCGCCGTAAGTATAAACCGTCCATTCAGTCCTTGCGCTCTGGATCTTGTCTTTATCCGTAAAATTATCATAATTAAACGTAAATTCAAATAAATTCGTTTTTTCGTTATAGGAGATATTTTTAAACTTACCGAAAAAGTCTTTAGATTTATTCACGTTAAAATAACGGGTATCAAATAAATTAACAAAGCCCGTGACAGGGTCTATATCCGTTACTTTATATGGCGATACGTAAAATATCATTCCGCTTTCTTTTCCTATTCTTTCAAAACTTACGAATTTATTTGCGAGTTGCAAAGGTTTAAGCAGTCCGCCTAATTCCTCCGGTTCTTTCTTTTTATCTGCGTAAAAATTAAGCTTATCTATAAGCATTTTCTCGAATTTCTGATAAACAGGTTTTTCTATCGCAGACCTCTCCCTGATAAAATCATAACTTAAATCTTCCATTGCGCATACTGCGTTATACCTTACCATTAAGGCTGCTATTTTCGATATTACATTACTTAAATAGCCTTCCTTTAATTCTTTAATATTGCCTATAACGCCCCAATTAACCCTTGCTCCATCCCTTTCTTCGCCTCTTTTTTCGAGTTTTTCCATATAGTTGATATTTTTTCCGTTATAGCCTTCTATCTCGTTCAAAGAATGTTGTTCTATGATATTACCCGCTGAATCCAAAACGGTAATATAAACTAAATGATTTTCCGCCCTGTGAACGCCTACGACGTTAATATCGTTAGATTTTATAAAATCCCTACATATATCGTTAATATTGCCGCGATCCGGAGCATTAGGATTTAATGTAATAGGAACGTTAAATTGAAACTTATCGAAAGCAAACCTGCGGTCTTTAATTATTGCGTAATTGAATTTACCCTTTAGTTCTTCGGCATGATGTCCGTTTTTCATTATTTCTTCGGAGTAGTTTAAGGATTTTTTTCTGTAAAACATTTCCGCCCCGCCGTTAAGCTTATAAACGGTATCTTTGAGGTTGCGTTCGTCAAAAAGCATTTTAAAATAAAGGGTGTGCAGATTAGGCGTTCCCTTGCTATAAACCGAAAAATCTTTATTATAAATCTTAAATAAATAAACTTTGCCGTCTTTTACGAGTTCGTTGATATAGCTTGCTGTTATATCCCTAAAAGTTATGACGTAGCCTTGAGAATCGACGTCATCGTAAAATTCGTTTATTTTTTGGTATTCTTCAGTCGGTCTAAAATTAAAATTATAACATGACCATTCGGGATTTTTAGAGATAGATTCTTTGTAAAAATCTATTAACGTATGTAAATCGCCAGTATTAAAATTATCGCCGGCTTTAAAAGTTCCGTCGTTATATATTCTTATTATTTCATCGGACGGTTCGTATTTAGATTTATTGCCTTCGGCGAAAAAAACTTTTGGCAGCATCATATACGATTTCGGCAGTAATTTATATTCCATTTTTTTATATGCGTCTTCGCCGTATTCCGCCGAAATAGCGTTTTTAAAGATTTTATTATGTTCTTTATTTATAATGCCGAGATAGTAATAATCGCCTTTACTGAACAATACGGAAGCGTTATCTATTTCTTTATTTACGTCCCATCCCGCTAAAAGCGTGCTGTTGCCGAAGTTTAGTTTTATTTTTTCTACCGAATACGGTTTTTTAGTGATAAAATTCCGGACTTCGTTATAAAGTTTTACCGCTCCGTCCATGCCGTCAAATATACGGTCGAAAGACTCGTAAAAAACAAGGTCTTTATCTAAGCCTTCAAAATCGAAAACCTTAAACGTTCTATGTAGAGCTATAATATTATCCATTAAGCCTTTTAAATCCGGAACGCTGTTTTGGTTATTAATCCATAATTCGTAAGACCGTCTTATATCTGCTACGGTATTTATTATTTTGTTATAGAAAAATTCAAACATAAAGTCTTTATCGGCGTTAGGTAACGTCGCCTGAACATTTGCAATACTAAAATAGGCTATTTTTAAAAATTCTTTTTCGGGATTTTTAGATTTAGGATTATTCGCAATATAATTTTCTAATAAAACGTTCTTTAGAAAGTTAAAATCCTTAAACAATTCGTGGGATAAGTCCGTAAGAAACCTGCTTTTAATATAAATGCCGGTATAATCGTAGCTTTTGCCGTCCGGCGCGAATATGTCGGCCGCGGATGCAAGAACGGATTTAATATTATTATAAAATTCGACTACGGCGTTATTCATCGAGTCTTTATTTTTAAATCCTTCAGTTATCCAAGCAGGAACATTCTTATCGCCCAAAATCTGCTTTTTAAGCTGTTTAAGCATGGGAACGGATTTGCCGTCTAATTTATTAGACTGACGGAATAAATTTACTTTTTCGTTAAATCCTTGTATTTTTTTGCCGTCTTCTAAGCTTTCTCCGCCTATCATTTTATTATAAAGGTCTATGCCTGACTGAGTTAGGGTTTTAGAAAACCATTCGGTAGAAAACATATCCTCGACTTTTTCGCCATTTAATAAAGGCTCTACGGATTTTTTAATATCTTCTATTAATTCGGGATAAGAATTTTTAATAGCGTTAAAATTTTTCTTATTTATGATGAATAAAGGCAGGTTCTCGTGTATTACCCTGTATGCGTGGCTTGCATGCTTTTCCTCTGCGCTATAAATATTTTCTCTCGTTTTGTAATAATTTACAAAATAAGTCGTAAAAGTTTTAAATTTATTTATGAGATTTTTTTCTTCTTCTGTTTTCGCAAATTCAGGAAGTTCTTTGCGAATAAGGTCGGCAGATCCAAGCAGTTTAAATTTGGGATTTTTAGCCAAATAAGATACTACCTCCTTACGCAGTTTTGCCTTAATGTCGTTAAATTCTTTTTCGTCTTTTTCATTCCTCGGAAAGAGATTATATTTTTCCTCATAAATTAACAAATTTTCTAAACTTAATGAAACGCCGGCAAGGGATTCATTAATAAAATTTTTAAGCCAAGTGTCTGCAATTTTTTTAACTTTTTTAAAGTCTTCGGCAAGTTTCTCGTCTTCCGTTAATATCCCCGCCTTTTCGATATTATTTAACGTGTCGCCTTGCGGAATAAGGCTAAAGCGTAAGGTTTTTGAAGTTGAAAATAAATTAGTAAATGATTTCATAAAAGTCTCCTTTTTAACTACCCGCGCCTAAAGCCACAGGCTTCCTGTTTCATCGTATGTTTACTATATCCGATATTATAGATTTTTATAGATGTATGTCGCAATGACGAATCCTAAAGATCCGAGCCAAGACAATACATAACCGCCTATAGCATTTAAAGTTATCAAAAGCCCGAATTTAGTCCCTTCAAAATGTTTCGGTGAAAAGCCGGAGTATTTCCCGCCTTGTATGAATAATTCAATGCTCATGAAGAAAAAAAGTATTACTGCCGCATAATAAGCGTAATTTTTAACCTTTTCAAACATAAAACCCCCGTTATTTAATATTAATATTATAAATCTATATCATATCGATATATGATATTAACATAGTTTTTCAAGCTCTTTTACCGCCTTTTGCAACGTTTCAAGAACAGCTTCTTTCTTTGCTTCCAGTCCAACATCTTGACTGTGCTTTTTAAGCCTTTCTTCAAGCTCCGCCCTTGCGCCGGTTATCATTATATCGTTGATACTCTCCTTTTCATCAGCGTAGGCCTCTAAGTATTTTTTGAGTTCTATATACAGACTTTCCGGGATTCTTGCGACGAAAGATATTTTCTTTTCGGCTTTTTTTCTTCCAATCGGCTTTGCTGGCTCGGAAGTTCCCTGCCCCGCAGCTGCTTGATTGACCCACGTATCAGAATTATTTGGATTAGATTTTTTAATTGCCATGTCAATTTCTCCTTTGTATAATATTAATATTAATATATGATACCGATATTATACAATATTTTAAATTATTCGGCACTCTCTTTCTTTTTGGGAATAACGGTAATGTTCATTATGGGCTGAATAAAATTTTTTAAATTTTCGGCTGTTTCGTTAGATATGTTAAATTTACTGCCATCCAGCATGCAAAGAATAAGAGAGTCTTCTTCGTCGTCATAATAAAAACACGATATAGCTTCTCTATTTATATATATTTCTTTATTTAGATCTATTTCTCTATTTTCGATTTTTAAAAACATGATATAGTCTCCTTTTGTTAATGTTAAATTATATTAGATTAATTATTTCGTTAAATAAGTCTTTCACTTCCGCCGTAGCCTTATTGTCCGTATTTAGTTCGCTTACGCCCAAGCCTTCGGATATAGACTTCCTATATACAGCGCGGTCCTTTAGATAGGAACCTAAAATCTTAACGTCCGGAAAGTCTTTGAGGAACTCAAGCATTTCGTCTTTTTCTTTGGACTTCCAGTTTGCCGTTATCTTGTTTAAGACGACGTATGCCTTTAGTTTTGAGTTAAAAGCCTGTGCTTCCTGATACAGCTTATATATCTTTTCGAAGCTCCATGCGTCTAACTGGCTCGTTATTAGCGGTATAATAAACTTATCCGATATCAGCATGGACTTACGCATTTCTATCGAGTCCCTGCCGCCCGTGTCTATCAGGACGATATCAAAACCGCTTTCTAAAGCTTTGACGTCTTTATCAAGAGCGCCGCCTGTTTTCTCTATGACGATTATTTCCGGCAAACCCGCAGGATTTTCTCTGCGGGTATTAGAAAACATAGTCGTAGATTTTTGAATATCGGCGTCTATAAGAAGAACCTTTTTTCCGGACCCGGCAAATTCTGTTGCAAGGTTAATCGCAATAGTAGATTTGCCAACGCCGCCTTTTTCGTTTCCGATAGTTATAATCATTTTTATTCTCCGTCACTATACTAATATTTTAAAAATATTTTCGTCATCGTCATATTCATAATCCCGCGCTGGTGCATTATCAAATATTTTATCAACGATAAAATATTTACACTCCTCGAGATATTCTAAATATTGCGATTTTTTTGCTCTCGGTTCTCCAATATCTTCTTTCCATTCTTTAAACGATAAAATATCGCCATCTTGACCTTGCATAACATAAAACCAAATTTCTTCGTCTTTATTTAACCTATGTTGTCCTTTATACAAAGTTTCCCAGACTCCAGATTTATATACTATGTATTCTCTTTCTAGATCTTTTTCTCTTGAAATTATTTCGTCCGCTATTTCTCTTGCAATTTCTGAAAGTTCTTTTTCCATTTTAGTTTCTCCTTTTAATTAAAGTGATATTAATTTAATATATCAATATATATATCATAATATTATATCAATGTCAATATCAATTTTATATATCGATATTATATTAAGTTAGAACATTCGTTTGACATAACGTCACGAAGACTTATTATTGCGGTATTAAGCATATTATCAACTGATACAATCATTACGTCTCTGCAGTTATCAAAGTCCTCGTCGCTTAAATCTTTATTTGTCAAATACAATCCCTTCCCTATTTCTTTAATTTTACTAATCAGTTCCTCTTCATCCCCCCGTAAATTAATAGCTGTAGTTGGATTTAAAACTACCGTTACCGTAATTTCTTTTTTTGCATCCATTTTTAAGCCTCCTTTGCTTTAAGTTATTATTAAATTTTTTGTTATTGTATATATAGCGAAGTTGCGTTTTAAATATCGCTTTTATTTTTCTTGCCTATACATTTATCCCTTAAACCCTGCTTTCCCCGCCTTAAAACGCTTCCTACGAAGCCGTTTTTTTATTTTTTCCCCAAATACCTTTAGAAAACGCTTTTCTTTTAATTTCAAAGGCAAGATTTAAAAATTCGACGACTTCTTTTTTATTCCTGAATCTCTCCTTGGTTACCCCTGCCGGAATATATAAGTCGTAAAAAATCACCAGCAGGTTTTCCATGCTTTTTATAAAAATCTCCATAACAATAATATCATCCTGATTTTTGAATTCTGCTGTAAACTTATAAATCTTAAGAAAATTATATAGAAGTTCATAGATATTATTTTTTGCTTTTTTTAACCTGTATTTATATATTTGAAATCTAATATATAAACTTACATAGTCATAAGTCTTTTTAATTATGCCCATTATTGCCGCTCCCTTATATTA
The DNA here is from genome assembly GCA_027318865.1 of bacterium. Lineage (GTDB taxonomy): Bacteria > SZUA-79 > SZUA-79 > Acidulodesulfobacterales > Acidulodesulfobacteraceae > Acidulodesulfobacterium_A. Next base: position 71,664 of record DAHVOJ010000003.1, read on the forward strand.
ATATTAATATCTTATATTGATATATATATCACATTATAATATCGATGTCAATATCTAAATTAAATATTAATATCAAAATATTAAATTAATGCAACTGCTGCTGCTCTTGCTCTTGCCTTTGTTCCTGCTGTTCGTGTTCTATCTCTTGATTTTGTTCTTGCTCCTGTTCCTGCTCTACCGCCTGTTCTATCTGTTCTTCTTTATCTATTTTTGAGACTTCTTCTTCGGTAAGCGCAAACGCAAGATTTTTGACGTTTTCTGAAAGCTCGTTCCTAAAGTCTTCGGTTTCTTTTGCAAACTCGATATTTTCTTTGAATTTCTCAACTTCGACTTCAGTTCCGTAAATCTTAATTTCATCCGTCGATCTCGTGCCTGCGACGTAAAACTTTTCCTCGAAATTTTCGGAATAAGCGCCGCTATTTAACGAATACAAGGTTTTATTGACGGTCTCGCCCTGACTCTTATAAGTCGTCAAAGCATATCCCAAATCGAAATTTTTATATTCTTCCGGATTAAAAATTACTACGTCGCCGTTTTCTTTTATTGCCGTGATATTACCGGCTTCGCCTATCGATTTAACGGTCGCCAGTTCGCCGTTATTGACGTTAAGATTTTTATCATTTTTCAGGAAGACGATTTTATCGTTCTCGGCCACTTCGATATCTTTCTCGATATATACCTGTATATTATCTTTGTTCTTATTTGTAAGATTGAAGCTTTTTTCTTCGCCGTCTTCGGCCTGAAGCTTTAGAATGTTTTTGTCTTTATCGATGTCTTCTACCGTATAAACCTGATAAGTTTTATCCGCTATGATTTTTTCACCAGGATTATACGATTCGACAAATCCGGCGTTTTCGGCCGATATAACCCTATTTTCGTAAACTTTAAAATTTTGTCCGTTTTTGCCGATTAGTTCCTTTTCTTTTAAGCCTTCGACAATAAGAGAATTCAAAGCGTTCCTTTCTAAGTTAGTATCAACTAAAATTAATGTATTTTTCGATACGTCCTTAAAATACTCTTCCTTGATAGCATTAAACTTTGCAGTTAAGGCCTCAAGGTTATTAGTCTCGCTCTCTTTAAAGCTTATGACGTTTCCAGCGCTCTCTATTTTTTCGAAAGCTCCTTTAAAATCTTTGCCGGCTAAAGTCAAGGCAATACGTTCCTGAGTATCATTATGATAGCGGACCGGAATATCCATATTAGTATATACGCCGAGCCCAGACAATTTGGACGCTTCCGAAGCTTCTTTAAAGAAATCGCCGCGCTCGATAGACTTAAACTGTTTTTCGTCGCCGATATAATTTATTTTTGAAGCGTCCAAAGAATTAAGGAATTTAGCCTGTTTGTCTGAAACCATCGACGATTCATCTATGAAGAGAACCGTTTTTTCGTCGAATGTAATTTTGCCGTTTTCGACGAGATTTTGAAGCCTTGAAATAGTATAAATGTTTTTTATATTAGAATCTTTTAAGACTTCTGTAGCCTTGCCGGTATGGCTCGCTCCTATGACTGTATAACCTTTATTTTCGAGAAATTCATTTATTAAATTTAAGGCGTTTGTTTTTCCGGTTCCTGCGTCTCCCTGAATAATGTTAAATTTATATCTACTCGACAATATATTATGACCCATCGAGACTTGAGACTCCGTTAAGGTTTTGCTGTTTTTTTCCTGCCAAGTTTCTATCTTTCTACTAATATCTTTCTCTGTGAAATAGGTTTTTGATTCCGCATTTTGCAAAATAGTATTGTAATTCTGCTTAATATCCCGCAAAACTTCTTTAGTCGTAAAATATTTCGTAGAATAAGTATGTTTTACCTCTACCACATCTTTATTCGATTTAATTGCAGAAGCAATTACCTGGACGTCGGTTTTACCAAAATTATGCTTAATAGTTACGTTTTCGGCTTTTTCATATTTATAGGTTCGGTAATTTTCGGTTATGTCCTTAAGCCCTTGCCTTAGCGCCGCTTTAGTGTTTTTAAACTTTTCGAATTCGCTTTCTTTGGGCTGCGCTATATTATTTTTAGCGGTTTCCACGACGTTATTAAGTTTTTTAAGTTCTTCATTGGATAGCCTTTGTTCCACGAATTTCTTAGTTTCTTCGTATGTCGGATTATGCTCCTTGCGCTGACGCGTGGCTTTTTCGGCAAGCTGCCTTAAATCTTTTTCCGTCATTGTCGGATATTTTTTTCTTAGTTCTTCTACCTTATTATCGATTTCCGCTTGCCTGGTAGAGAACCGCTCTTTTAAATCTTTGAGTTCTTCGCCTTCAAGCTTAATATCCGTCATAGCCTTAGAGCGGTCGGAGTCTATCGTATAACCCAGCGTTTGCAATTTCTGCGCAAATTTATTCTCCTGTATTGCGCCCAAATAGGCCTTGTTGGCATAAAGGTCTTTGTATTCGAAGCTCTTTAATCTGCTTTTAATATCTTGAGTTATATTGTGAATGAAGGTATGAAAATGAAACCCGGGATCGCCGTTTCTGCTCGCGTAATGCAAAAATAAAGTATATAGCATATTACCGGTTTTCTCGATATGTCTGCCTTTTCCGTCCCGGGTCCGCGTCGCCGCATAGCGTTTTTCGGCGACCTCAAGGGTTTCAAGAACGGATTCTTTAAACGCGTCTAATATCCGCGGGTCTAAAGTAGCAAGTATGCTCGAATTTTTGGCCATAGTGAACGTGTAGTCTGCCCCCGCCCTGCGTAAAGGATCTCCGGCATTTTTAAATAAAGCGGTTTTAAGGTCTTTGGGACTGTAACCTAAAAGCATTGCTTGAAACTGGTCTTGAGTGCAATTAGCCCCTATTTTAAGTCCAAGAACTTCGGCAAGCTTTCCGCCCCATTCGGCGTTATGCTCTTCCGTCTCGTAATAATACTTCCCTGCCTGATTAGCGTTACTCGTTATCGGCGTCGTTATCATTTTCGTTCTCCTCTTCTTCTTTAGCTGCTTCGGTGGCTATTTTTTTAACTTTTTTAAGAGTATCTTTAATGTCTTTTTTAGAAACTTTTTGATTTTGCTGTTTCTTTTCTTGCATTTCTTTTTTCTTTTTCGCTTCTTCTTCCGCCAGTATCTGTTCTTCAAGGGCTTTAATTTCCGCGGTG
>DAHVOJ010000040.1 GCA_027318865.1 bacterium
TTATTTTTATAGACTCTCGGCTCCATAATTGCCGAAAAAGAATCGGCTACGGTTAGAATATCTATCAAAGTCTGATCCACGCCGTTATCGTATATTAAAGGTTTAGGATAACCGAAACCATGCCGATAATGGTGCTTAACCGCAAAATATTTTATCTCTTCCGGAAAAGATTTAAAGCTATCTAAAACTTCATATCCGAAAAGCGTATGCGTTTTTATAATTTCAAACTCTATACCGGTCAAAGCTCTCGAAGAATTTAAAATCTCAGCCGGAGTAAAAAGTTTCCCGATATCGTGTAGAAGCGCTCCGTATTTTAGGAGCTTAATATCAGACGACTTATATCCCATGCTTTTGGCTAAAGATAAGGAAACCGAAGCCGTATTTTCCGAATGCGTCCCTAAGTGATTTAAATTACGATTCACGAGCTTTAAATAGAATTTAACGAACTCATCCGCTTTAATGTCTAAGCTTATATCTAAAACATCTTTTATCATGTAAGCCCCTTCTTATTAATATTTAAAGCAGTTCCTTCCGGCTTCTTTTGCTTTATATAAATTGTCATCAGCTAATTTAACGACGTCTTCGCCTTGTTTATATGAACTTATACCGATAGAAACCGTAATTTTTTCAGGTGAACCTTTAAATTCCAATGAATTTATTTTTTTAGCCAAAGTAATAGCGCCAGTTAAATCGTCCATTGAAATAATTACAAATTCTTCCCCGCCGTAACGGAATAAAATATCCTGATTACCTCTAATATGTTCTTTAACGGTAGAAGAAACAATCTTTAAAACCTTATCCCCGACGTCGTGGCCGTAAGTATCGTTAAATTTCTTAAAATAGTCGATATCAAGCATAAGAACCGAAAATTTAATATTGTATTTTGCCGCTTTCTTAATAAATTTAGAAAGAACCAAATCAAAATAACGCCTATTATATACCCCAGTAAGAGGATCATTAAAATTATCCTGTATTAAATCCGTAACTTTTAAAAATTGACTATCTTTTTCTTTTTTTAATCTTTTGTTTTCGGAAAGTACGTTATACGCGTAAACTATATTAACTAAACTTAAAAAAAGAAAAATATAAATTATTATAGTACCCGCATAAATGCTCAAATACAAAAAATATCCGGCTATAATTAAATTAATTATTAAAATCATAAATTCTTAACCTTTACCATTTTAAAATACGACTTAGGCGGCACGAAGCCGTTTTTTTCGACTAACGCTATAAACTTTTTTATAGCCTTGTGCTTACTTTTAATTTTCATTCCCGCCACAAGATAATATTTACCCACTTTAACCAAATAAAGCCCTTCCGCTTTACCGAAACCTAAAATATTTACTTCGTTACCGGTATTTTCTTCTTCCGTTTCATAACGATAAACTTTAATAGCAAAGAAAATAAACAATAAAATTATTGCTATTATAAAATACAGTTGATTATTAATTATAAATGATAACATTAACCCCCCGCCATGCCCATTAAACCCTGCATCATGGGCGCATAAATTCCGGCAAACATAAATACGATAAATCCGGCTATCACGACGAGCATTACATAATTAGCAATCTTACCGATAAGTTTCATCTGTAAATTTACTATTTCTTCATATTCTTCCGAAATTAACAACATCGTCTCGTCGATACGTCCGCCGACTTCAGCCGAAGAAATCCTATCCAAATCTTCAGGCCTTAATAAATCCGAGGAATTGAGGCCTTCCGTTAAAGTAGAACCGTTAAGCAGATAAGAATAAATAACGGTAAATTTATCTTTAAAAAAATCATTCTTCGCATTATCTAATAAGTATTTAACTATAGAGGCATGCGTTTTTCCGGCGGATAATAAAACACTATATTCATACAAATACCACTTTAAATAAGAAAATCTAAAAAAATGTCCAATACCGGGAGTCGCTGCAAGCCTTTTATAAAATTTACCCCGGACGTCTTTATAATTAGAAATCCAGATATAAGCTAAAATCCCGACTATCATTAAAATAGTCAAACCATATATAGCAAAATAATGATTAATATTCATAAAAAAACCGAGAGTAGCTTTCGTCGCCGCCGGCATATTAGGGAAACTTTTAAAAAACTTATCGAAAGCCGGAATTACATAAAATATGAACACTAAAAATCCGCTAAAAGCCGCAAGAAGTAAAACCATAGGATAAGCTAATTCCTTTATTAAGCTTTTAGAATTTTTATCTTTAGTCGTATAATAATCGGCTATCTTCTTAAAGACGGTAACCCAATCGCCCGTCCCCGTCTCTGCCGAATTGGCAAGTCCTACGACTATCTCGTCGAACTTATACTCTTTTAGAGTATAGATAACGCAAATCCTGATTCCAATTTCTTACGTAAATTTCTCGCAAGTTCTAATCTTTTCTTATACTTTTCGGTTAAATATTTCCTGAATTCGGTACTGATAAAATCTTTTAGCTTATTATTATAATGAAATTTTACTTTCGTCTTATCATATCTATCTTCTAAAAACTTTAAAGATTTTGTCATCGAACCCGTCGACCTAAATAAAAAAGTCAAAGATTCAAAGAAATTTGCAGCTTCTTTATTAGATAAAATTCTTTCCCTTTTAAAAAAATTTCTGATAATTAAAGACGGAACTATACCTTGATCCAATAATTTATTTTCGACTTCGGCTTTCGTCTCTCCGGTTTCTTTTACTAGTTTAAATCCAGATAATACTAGATATTCCATATTTACCCCGCAATATTAAAAAGCTGCCCCGCATCTATTTTTCCTTCTTTAAAAAGTTTTAAGGCTTTATCCTTTAAAGTCCTATATTTAACTTTTTCGCCGGCCTGAATAGCTGCTATCGTATCTTCTCTAAACGGCAATATTTCTATGATAGCCTTCTTAGATAAATAGCCGTTTCCAAAACAAACGTCGCATTTTTGTCCTCTTACCGGAACGTAAGCGTATGCAGGCAGGGTATCGTCTTCTTTATTTACAACTTCATAAATGCCGAGCCTTTTTAGAGACTTTAGCCAAGTTTTATTAGTAAACGAACTTATCTCTTTTTTTTCTCTGCACTTAGGACATAGCGGAAGATAAAGTCTTTGGCTAGTCGCAAATTTTATTACTTCTAAAAACTCGTCTTGAGGTATGCCCATGCCTTTTAATCTGGATACTATATTAATGGCGCTCTGCGTGTGGATGGTAGATAATACCAAATGCCCGGTCTGCGCCGCTTTTATGACCGCTCTTGCCGTTTCTTCGTCTCTGATTTCGCCGACTAAAATTATCTTAGGCTCGCACCTTAACATTGCGACCAAAGCGTTATTATAACGGAATTCGTCATTAACGGACATTTGCGTTATATTTATTTCGTTTAGTTTAATTTCTACAGGGTCTTCGATAGTCAGGATAGGGAGTCTCTTTTTGGCGAGTTCCTTTAATATCGCATAAAAAGTAGTAGATTTACCCGCCCCCGTAGGTCCGGCGGATAAAACCAAACCGGAACCGTAAGTTAAAATTTCGCTTAAAACCAACCTTTCTTCTTCATCGAAACCTAAAGCTTCTAAGCTAAGTATCGAATTAAGCCCGTGAAGCCTCATAACGGCTTCGAAATAGTCTTTTTCGTCCGTTTGAGACGCTACCGGTAAAAACTCTACCCTTATATCTATCTTCTTCTTACTAAAAATAGACTCATAGCTGAATTTTGCATCCATAGACCTGCGAGGTTTTAAATGGACTTTGCACCTTTCCGCTATTATATTAATAAGCCTTTCTCCCATATTAACGGGAAAAGCTTTAATTATTTCGACTCCAAGGTCGGTATCTACTAAAATCAAGTAAGAGTTAAGGCTCTTTTTAATCCTGATATTAGACGACTTCTTAAGAATAGCTATCTCTAAAGCATTGTCGATTTCTTTACCCGCATTTTCTTCTTCTATGATAGTCTTAAGTTCCGTCTTTTCTGATAGAAACGAATAAATGCGTTCTTTTGGACTTAAAACTATCTCGATATTCTTTAAAGCCAAAATCGTTATATAAGAATTGATTTCATGGTTATTAGTATTAAATACGAATTTAGTACCGGAAGCGGTCTTAATTAAAGCGCAGCAATTCTTCCAATAAAATTCATCCGGCTTTTCTTTAATAAGCTCCGCTCCCGTAAAATCATCTATAAAACCATAACCGGACTGCTCGGCTATAATTTTAATAAGAACAGTCTCTTCAATAAGGGATTTTTCTATTAAAATCTCGCCAAATTTTTTTAAAGAAAGCTCCTGCTCCGTCAAGACGTCTTTAACGACGTCTTCCGTAATAAGCCCCTTTTTTACTAAAATCTCGCCTAATTTCTCCATTATTCGAACCCCAGCCAAAATGCGCCGGTTATAGCTTTATTATCTGTAGGTATGACGTTACAATTAGTTCCTCCCGTAGTAACCGTGGTAACACCTCCGTTATATTCAAATGCATCAATCTTATTCTCAAAATCAAGGCATATTGAATGAACCATGATATCGGTTACTCCATTACCTGTACCGGAAAAACCGATATCATAAGCAGAATTTCCTGTTCCTAAAGCCCCTGTCGTTATAAAATATCCTGCAACGGTAGACGTATTCGGAGGAACGGCTTCAACACCGCCACCTTCTACAGTCCAACCGTTAGGTAATAACGCATCGCTCTGCAAAGCCTGAGCATCCATGCCGGTATAAGTACCTGAGTTCATAGATGCATACTGATCGGCAACAGTTTCAAATTTCTGAATGTTGCTGACTATACCGCCGGTAGCGGCGGTAGAATTAACATGCGTATATACGCTAACTCCGATCGCTGCCATAACTCCGATAAGGACAAGGGCAATTAGAATCTCTATTAATGTAAAACCATCTTGATTATTAATTTTTCTTTCCATAATTCCTCCTAATATTTAATTATTTTCGGCGTTATCATCATGATAAGGTCATCTTTTTCATAAGTATTATTTACTCCGTCGAATAAAAGTCCTAATACCGGAATATCGCTTAAGAGCGGAACTCCGTAATTCTGTTTATTTTTATTAGTCGTAATAATCCCGCCCATAATAACTGTATGATTATTACGAACTCTTATAATGTCGGACAACGTTTTCGACTGAATTATCGGCTCGTCGAAATTAGTACCGGATACGGTAAAATCGTTATATCCCGTAATATTGTTATCTAAAAAATTTATAACGACGGTTATCATGCCTTTTTTCTTATTTATATGCGGCGTAAAAGCAGTCGATAATCCTGCGGACACCTGCGCTATTACAGGGTAGGTCTGAGACGACGTAAGACCTGTAGAAATGTTTTCTACCGTCTGAATATAATTAGATATCGAACTGCTGTTAATTACTCCCGTCTCACCGTTAGGAACTATCAAAGTGGGTTCGGACAATATATCTACCGTCCCCTGCGTTTTTAATGCCTCTAATATCGCAGAATTAGTTCCGGCGCTATTAGCAAACTCGATAGAAGGAGCTCCCGAAGCGATACCCGCCCCAGAAGCAAGATTAGCGCCTATCGTAACGGCGGATAGTCCCGCCGGATTAGATTTAAAAGCGTTGCTAAAAACGGCGTTCCAATTAATGCCTACTTGCGTAGAATTATTTAAAGTAACGTCTAAAATCTGTACTTTAAGCCAAACGGCTTCCGCAAGATTTTTCCTTATCTTTTTAACCCATTTAGCCACTGCAAAAACGTTTGACGGTTTATCTTTAACGTAAACTATTCCCTGCATGGCATTTACGCCGAATACGCCTTTTTTGGACACTAAAGGTTTTAACATCTGCGTTATATAATGAACGGCAGTTTTTGTAAGAGACATCGAACTCGTAATCTGCCCGCCGGGATTATTAGCCGTGCCGGTCCGGAGAGTCTGCTGGCTGGAAACGGGAGAAGCGGAAGCAGCCTGTGTAGTCGCCGTATTTGCAGTACCATTAACCCCGTTTTGTCCGTTCGTTAAATTATTATTATTGCTGACTCCTGTCGTAGCCTGAAAAGCATTATCAATATTAAAAACCGGCAAATTAAAGGTCTCGGCTATTTCGCCGTAAACCTTAATCTGACCGTTCTTATATTTATAAACATAACCGTTATCTTTAATGACGGCATTTAATATCATATAAAGAGGTTTGTGGATGTAGTAATAACTGTTTTTGTTATTATTTATAAAACTTGAATGAATTACCGATATAGGAATTCCCGTCGCCCTTGTTAATAAAGACAGAGCTTCGTTAATAGTTAAACTGCCTTCCAAAGACGTTCTTTGCCTTAAAGCTTCAGGAACTGGTTTTTTAATAATATGTAAAACCGGATTTATTATCGTAACCGTCCCGGCAAAAGCAGGAGAAACGCTAAATAAAATTAATAATAAAGTAATTAATATTTTTTTCATAAAACCCCCTTAATAAGAAATCTTTTTAAACTTGCCGTTATGCGAAAAAGTAGCGTCGTTCGAGTTTGCCTTTAACAAGGTATAGCCGCAGGCGCTCTGACCGGCTTTTAAATATTTAGTGCTTTTACCGCACTCTGCTATCACGTAACCGCCTGAATATCCGCTTACGTTAAAACTGCTTCCGCTTGATAAACCTTGCATATTCTTAATTTTTGAAGCCATGCCCTTTAAATTGAAATTAGGCAAATTCTGATTAAAAGGTATAGCCGGAACATTAGGAACATTTGCGTTAGGAGGCATATTCGGTACTCCCTGCATATTAGTTTTTTTCGTTTTATGTTTATATTTAACGGTAAAAAGGTCGTTTAACGTATTATTGGCTTTTTTAACTTTGGAGGCAGCCTTACTTTTAATTTTAGTAGACGGACTAACTATAACTGCGCTGCTATTTACCTTATTCTTTAAAAAAGATTTTGATGTTTTACTCTGCGCTTTTTTATTACTTGAAACTTTATTAAACAAAAAACTCTGATTTACAGGAGGAGTTACTATTCTGCCGGACATAGGTATAATAGGACGACTGCTCTTAAATAATAAAAAATATGCAGCCGCGCCTCCTATCAATACAATAACGGAAACGATCAATAATAATTTCTTATTGATATTAATTTTATTTTTTCTCTTAGGTTTAATCCCTTCCGGTTCTCTTTGCCCGCGTTCTTCCTGACCTTCTTCGATTATATCGTTTATATCCATCTCAAACCCCCTTAAAACTATATAGATTAAAATTAATTACGGTACTTTTTTTACTCATTGTAAAATTAACGAATTTTATAGGAAATAAAACATATAGTTTTTCCATAACCGCAAGCATAGGGACAAGCCCGTAATACCCTTTAAAACTTAATAAAACATTTATCTTTTTAACCCCCGCAAATTTGGTCTGTGTTTCATAAGGGCTAAATCCTCCCAAACTAACCGGTTTAACTTGTACGCGCTTATTTATGACTTGAGGATTAGGGATAGTATGTATTACAGGTTTAGTCTGCATTAATTTATTAAGTTTAAGCTTTACCGAAAAGCCTCTATTTTTTAAATAATTTACGAACGACAAAAGCGTAAACATATATGTAGAAGTCTTTTGCTTTTGTAAAACAATTTTTATCCTCTTAATATTTTTTAATATAGAAATTTGCCTTTCATAATTTAAAGTCTTCCCTGCTAAAGCAGTATTTTCGGACTTAGTTAAATGATATACGCTCATTAAAGGCTTTGAAAACTTTGCATATATAAAAACGCTTAAAACTATTAAAAGCGCAGAGATTATTATTTTAATCATCTAATTTCTCCTTTAATTACAAAAGAAG
>DAHVOJ010000041.1 GCA_027318865.1 bacterium
TATAGTCAATTTTTTTATGCTGGCTATCGTATATTTAATATTAAGGTTTCAAAATTTTCTTCCTTTCAACCAGATGCATTATCCGGGCATACCGTGGGCGCTGGATTTTAATACGGCAATAAGCTTTATAACAAATACTAACTGGCAGAATTACGCAGGCGAAGAAGCATTATCCAATTTTTCGCAGATGGCGCTTGTTTTCCTGCAGTTCACTTCCGCCGCTACCGGACTTGTTTTTGCCGTGGCTTTTATCCGCGGGCTTATAAGGCGCGAAGCAAAATACGTCGGAAATTTTTACGCAGATTATATAAAAGCGATTTACAGGCTTTTTCTTCCTTTGGCGATTATATTTGCGGTTATTATGCTGTGGCAGGGAGCGCCGCAGACTTTTGTCATGCAGAAAAAAGTCGTTAATATGACGGGAGTCAAGCAGACGCTCTCTGTAGGACCTGTAGCCTCTATGGTATCCATCGAAAACCTCGGCACCAACGGAGGAGGTTTTTACGATGCAAATGCCGCGCAGCCTTATGAAAATCCCAACCCCTTTACTAACGCTTTAACCATATTTATGATGGGTACTATTCCGATAGCGCTTTTTTTAATGTACGGAATAATGATAGGGAATAAAAAGCATGCGTGGACTTTATTTGCCGTCGCTATGACGCTTCTGTTAGTCTGTCTCGCGATAGTTTATTCTCGGGAGGCTCACGGCAATCCGTTCCTTGCAAAGTTAGGAGCAAATATCGGCGCTTCTAAAAATAACCCCGGAGGCAATATGGAGGGGAAGCAGGAGCATATAGGAATAGCGCAGACCTCTTTATTTGCGACAGCTACCACGGCGTTTACCACCGGCAACGTCGATTCCGCCCATGACAGTTTTATGCCTCTTTCGGGTATGGTTCTAATTGCGGAAATGATGTTAAACCTCATTTTCGGCGGTAAAGGCGTCGGGCTTTTAAATATGCTCACGATGGTAATTATAGCCGTGTTCATTGCAGGGCTTATGGTAGGGCGCACGCCGGAATTTCTCGGAAAAAAAATAGAGGCAAAGGAGGTTAAGCTTGCGACTCTCGCAATGTTTGCCCATGCATTTATTATTCTTATCCCGTTTGCTATAGCAATAGCGATACCCGCGGGGTTAGCCGGAATACTGAATCCGGGTCCGCACGGTTTAAGCGAGATTTTATACGCCTATACCTCGACGGTCGCAAACAACGGGTCGGCGTTTGCCGGTCTTAACGGCAATACCCTTTTTTATAATATTTCGCTTGGACTTACGATGTTTTTCGGCAGGTATATTCCTATTATATGTCAGGTTGCGATAGCAGGTTCGTTAATTAAGAAAAAGAGCATACCGGAGTCGGCGGGAACTTTTCCTGCGCACGGCTTTTTGTTTTATACGGTCGTCATTGCAACCATACTGCTCGTGGGGGCGTTAACGTTTTTTCCGGCGCTGGCGCTTGGACCCGTCGCCGAACATTTTGCGATGGCAAAAGGACATCTGTTTTATTAATTAAAATAATCTAAAGAGGATGTTTATTATGGTAAAAGAATTGATAAAAATGATAAAACTAACCGTTTTATTATATATAGTATGCTCGCTCGGCTATACTTTTCTTATCTGGGGCATAGGGAAAATAGCCTTTCCGTTTCAAGCAGGCGGAAGCATCGTTTATAAAAATTCAAAGCCTATAGGTTCGATGCTTATCGGCGAAAAATTTACTTCTCCCTATATATTTAACGGAAGGCCGTCTTATGCCGGAAACGGTTATAACGGTACCGAATCCGGCGCTTCCAATTATGCTCCTACAAACGGAAAATATATAAAAAACGAAAAAAAACTCATAGATAATTTTTTAAAAGAAAATTCATCCGTGAAAAAAGGCGGGGTACCTGTCGATATCGTAACAGGTTCCGGTTCGGGTTTGGGGACATATATTTCTGTAGCCGCGGCGCTCGATCAGGTTTCTAGAATATCGTCGTTTACGGGGATATCGAAGACGGCGCTTTACAGGCTTGTCAGGCGCAATATATCTTACAGGCAATTCGGTATATTCGGAACCCCCGGCGTAAATACCGTGAAATTAAATTTAAAACTTTCCTTGCTTATCAAAAAATACAATTACAAAATATATAAACATATATTCAAGGGGCTTGTTTAAATATACAGATTAATAATTAATTTTAGCTTAATTTAAATAGAGGAAAAAATAATGTCAGATAAATCATATTATGTTTCTGCATTCAGCAAGGATATAATGTTTTCGGCGATAAAGGATTCTTTTAAGAAACTTAATCCGAAAGTAACGGTTAAAAATCCGGTTATGTTTGTCGTCGAGACAGGTTCCGTTATTACTACGGCAATACTTGTCAAAGACCTTTTTCTTCACGATTTTAAATTTATTGCGTTCGTTTTCCAAATTACGTTATGGTTATGGTTTACCGTTCTGTTCGCAAACTTTGCCGAAAGTATTTCGGAAGGAAGAGGCAAGGCGCAGGCGGACAGCCTCAGGAGAACGAAGACCGAGGTAATAGCAAGGCTGTTTAAAGAAGACGGAAGGGAGGAAAAAATAAAAGCATCCCTATTGAGAAAAGGGGATATAGTTATTGCGGAATCCGGCGACGCCATACCTTCCGACGGTGAAATAATAGAGGGAATCGCTTCGGTGGACGAATCCGCCATTACCGGAGAATCGGCTCCGGTAATAAGGGAAAGCGGCGGAGACAGAAGCGCCGTAACCGGCGGTACTAAGGTATTGTCCGATAAAATTATTATCAGGGTAACGTCGAATCCCGGAGAAAATTTTATAGATAAAATGATTTCTCTGGTAGAAGGCGCTTCAAGACAAAAAACGCCTAACGAGATTGCCCTTAATATTTTGCTTGTAATGCTGACGGCTCTTTTTTTAGTAGTCGTTATTACTTTAGAGCCTATGGCGGGTTATTTTCACGGTTACATTTCTCCCGTCATATTGGTAGCTCTTCTTGTGTGTCTTATACCTACCACTATAGGAGCGCTGCTTTCGGCAATAGGTATTTCCGGCATGGACAGGCTCGTCAAGCATAACGTAATTGCGATGTCCGGAAAAGCGGTAGAGGCTGCCGGCGACGTCAACACTCTTCTTTTAGATAAAACCGGAACTATAACTTTCGGCAACAGGATGGCCGTTTCTTTTATTCCGTCAGGCGGTTCGGACATTAACGAATTAGCCGACTATGCCCAGCTTTCGTCTTTAAGCGACGAGACTCCCGAAGGAAGGTCCATAGTAACTCTGGCAAAGCGGTACGGTTTCAGGGGAAGGCATATAGACGAAAAAAATATAGAGTTTATTCCATTTTCGGCTTTTACCAGAATGAGCGGGGTTAACCTATTGGATAAAAAATTGCAGATAAGAAAAGGAGCGGTCGAAGCAGTCATAAGATTCGTCGAGCAGAACAAAGGCGCGGTTGCCGATAATACCGTAAAAATAGCGGAAGAAATTTCTAAAAAAGGCGGGACGCCGCTTGCCGTCGCCGTAAACGACCGCATGCTCGGCATTATACATTTAAAAGACGTAGTAAAGGGCGGGATTAAGGAGCGGATTGGCAGTTTAAGAAAGATAGGTATTAAAACCGTTATGATAACCGGCGATAATCCATTAACGGCAAAAGCAATCGCCGACGAAGCCGGAGTGGACGATTTTATTTCGGAAGCTACTCCGGAAACTAAAATGACGCTCATAAAAAAAGAACAATCTATGGGCAAGCTCGTAGCGATGACGGGCGACGGCACCAACGATGCGCCCGCTTTAGCTCAGGCCGACGTCGGCGTTGCTATGAACACCGGCACTATGGCCGCAAAAGAAGCGGGAAATATGATAGACCTCGATTCAAACCCGACGAAACTTATAGAAATAGTGGAGATTGGCAAGCAGCTTCTTATAACCAGAGGTTCGCTCACGACGTTTTCTATAGCAAACGACGTGGCAAAATATTTTGCCATAATACCGGCGATGTTTGCGCCTATTATTCCATGGCTTGCTCCGTTAAATATAATGGGGCTTTCTTCGCCGGAGTCGGCTATACTTTCGGCGGTAATATTCAATGCTATTATAATAATAATACTAATTCCGCTTGCGTTAAAAGGGGTTAAATATAAACCGGCAAAGGCTTCGTCTATTTTAACTAAAAATCTTTTGATTTACGGGCTCGGCGGAATAATAGTTCCGTTTATCGGTATTAAAATAATAGATATAATTATTACTTATTTGCATATAATTTAAGTTATATCGGGCTTTTAAAATTAATTATATAGTATAATTTAATAGATAACGATGCTTACGGCATACGGCACATTTGCAGTTGCATTAATGGTGTTTTTTTATGCTCTTGAACCGAGAGGCAGTATTTATACTTTTTTATTTGCCCTATCCTGCATGGCTTCCGCTTTATACGGGTTTTTGGCGGGAACATGGCCGTTTGGGATAGCAGAAATTATCTGGGGCATTATTGCTTTTAGGAAGTGGATTAACAGCGTCAAAGAACAAAATTAAGGTAAAAAATAAAATAGGCGGCAAAGATTGAAAATAGAATATAACAGACCGTCGGCGGATTCGATACTAAATAAAATAAAATATTCTTCGAGTGATACAAATATATTTAGAGTA
This sequence comes from bacterium, assembly GCA_027318865.1. Lineage (GTDB taxonomy): Bacteria > SZUA-79 > SZUA-79 > Acidulodesulfobacterales > Acidulodesulfobacteraceae > Acidulodesulfobacterium_A. The sequence goes on from DAHVOJ010000041.1 coordinate 4,647, forward strand.
TATATAGGAGCGGCGCCAGGGACCGGCAAAACATATATGATGCTCGAGGACGGTAATTATCTGCTTGAACACGGCATAGACGTCGTTATCGGATATGTAGAGCCGCACGGAAGAAAAGAAACGGAAGCCGAAATTAAAGACCTCGAAATCGTTTCTCGAAAAAAAATAGAGTATAGAGGGTCGGTATTCGAAGAGCTTGATGCCGAGGCGGTCATTGCAAGAAAACCGTCGATTGTCCTAATAGACGAACTGGCGCATAACAATGTTCCGGGTTCAAAAAATTTAAAAAGATATCAGGACGCTATCGAGATTTACAGGGAAGGGATTAGCGTATTTACCACCTTAAATATATTTCACCTTAATTCTATCGCCGAAAAAGTAGAATCCGAGCTTGGCATAAAAGTAAGCGAAAGAGTCCCCGATTATATTTTAAATTATGTTACGGAAATCATAAACGTCGATATTCCCGCAGGAGAATTAATAAAAAGGCTGACCTCAGGGAAAATTTATTCTAAAGAAAAGATACAAACTGCTCTGAGTAATTTTTTTAAAATAGAAAATCTTATAGTTTTAAGGGAGCTTTCATTAAGAACCATTGCCGACGAATTAAGCACCCAATCTAATAAAATCGGGAACATAGACGAGAAATTGGAATTAAAATCGAATGAAAGAGTTCTTGTTTTAATTAGTTCCAACCCTGATTCCTCAAGGCTTATAAGGATAGGCTCAAAACTTGCGGGAAGGCTCAATTTAAATCTTTACGTTTTACATATTAATTTAAAACATAGGGAAAACAATAAATCGGAGGATTACGAAAGGTCTCTTTCAAAAAATATTTCGGTTGCGGAAAATTTAGGCGCCGCGGTTTTTAGTTTTCAGGCGCATGATGTTGTTTCCGGGGTCATAGATTTTGTTAAAAGCAATAATATTTCCCACCTTGTAATGGGGGCGACAAATGAAAAAAAGAAATTTTTCGGCATGTTTTTTAAAAAGAGCATAGTAAACCGCCTGATAGACAGTCTTCCCGATGTTTCTTTTCATGTCGTTCCCACGACTTCCGCCGGCATCTAGTCCAAGATAATTTTAGATTACTTAATGGCCGGATGCCTTTTATGCGAACTAAGGAATTTAACTTCTTGCTATGAGCCATCGTCTTCGCCGTAGTTTTTGCTTCCCCCCCATAATGTTTTAAGCCGGATTCCAATCTCTTTTTCTTTGCCGATGTTTTCCGGGCGGTAATATATTCGCGACGAAAGTTCTTCCGGAAGATACGTCTGCTCGGTAAAATGGTCTTTATAATCGTGGGAATATTTATAACCTTTGTGATAATCCAAGTCCTTCATCAGTTTTGTAGGGGCATTTCTTAAGTGGAGCGGGACTACGGCGCCCGGGAATTTTTTAACGTCGCTCAGAGCTTCTTCGATTGCAATGTAACTTGCGTTGGATTTTGGACAACCTGCAAGATACGTTGCCGTCTGGGATAAAATAATCCTTGCTTCCGGCATGCCCACAGTATTTACGGCGTTAAAACAGCTTACCGCTAAATTAAGGGCGTCCGGTTCGGCGTTTCCTATATCTTCCGAAGCTAAAATTATCATTCTTCTTGCGATAAATTTAACGTCTTCTCCGGAGTCCAACATCTTGGCAAGCCAGAAAACAGCTCCGTCCGGATCGCTTCCTCTTAAACTTTTTATAAAAGCCGAAATCGTATTGTAATGTTCTTCCCCCGTTTTATCGTATCTGGATTTTCTCAGATAAGCGTCCTCGATAGTTCTTGCATTAAGCACTATATTTCCATTGTCGTCCGGTTTTGCAAGATTAACAGCCATTTCGAGTGCGTTCAGCATTATGCGGGCGTCGCTTCCCGAATATCTTACAAGTGCGCTTTTGCCGTCTTTTTCCAGTATAATTTTCTTTTTATTTAAAACATCGTCCGTATTAAGCGCCCTGTCTATAATCAAGTTTAAATCTTCTTCAAATAAAGGGTTTAGCGTAAATACCGTCACTCTAGACAGAATCGGGGAGTTTATTTCAAAAGACGGGTTTTCGGTGGTAGCTCCGATTAATATAAGGCTTCCTTCCTCTACCGAATGGAGGAGCAGGTCCTGCTGGGATTTGTTAAAGCGGTGCATTTCGTCGATAAAAATCATCAGCGGTTTCCCGTAATGTTTAAAACCGATATTTGCTTTATCGATAATTTCCCTTAGTTCTTTAACGCCTGAAGAAACCGCAGAAATTTTGTAAAATTCGTAACCTGCGGTATTTGCTATAATACCGGCAAGGGTCGTTTTTCCGCTTCCCGGCGGCCCCCAGAGTATCATCGAGCGGATAAATTTAGAATCTAGCATGTTTCTTAAAGGCTTGCCTTTGCCTAGAATATGCGCTTGGCCGATAAATTCGGACAGAATTTTGGGTCTGAGCCTTTCGGCAAGCGGAGGCAAAAAACCGCTTTCATTTTTTTCGCGTGTTTCGTATGTATTGTTATCGTTATTGTCGAATAAATCCATAATTTATATTTTATCACAATCAAATAATAAATCCTTATTTCAAAATTTTTCTTGACTATCGTCATGTTTTATATAATAATAATACATGAAAGATATATATGGTTAAAGCAATGGGGTCTGCTTAAACAAAAAACAGACGAATTGTAACGCCTTATAAGTTCTAAAGGGCTAATGACTCCTACATTACATACTCTATTATAATATTTGTTGCTTGCCGCAACATTTGACGACGCATTTAAAATGTTGCGCGGCTTATTGATTTTAAAGTAATGTAAAAAAAGGACTATTAGCCTATAATGAATGCCTATCTAAATTTATACCTAAATTCGACCGTTTTTCAAGTCTTTCAGGTTTTAACGGTTATTGTATGTTCTCCTTTTATCGCAGGGTTTATATCGAAAGCAGAAGAAATCATAGAAGGCAAGACGGGACCGTCGGTTTTTCAGCCA
>DAHVOJ010000042.1 GCA_027318865.1 bacterium
TTATACATTCGTCGCATATATATACCGAAGGTCCGGCAACGAGTTTCCTTACTTCGTCCTGCGACTTTCCGCAGAAAGAACAGTAAAGTTCCCTTTCGTAACCGTCGTCGTTATTGTTGTTTCCGTTATTTTTCTTAGCCATTTTTATTATCCCCGGTATTATTCGTATTATATTAAATCTATTTTACTTCTTTAATCTCTTTTTTTTCTACGACTTTATCTATAATGCCGTATTCTACCGACTGATCTCCGCTCATAAAAAAGTCTCTTTCGGTATCTTCCCTGATTTTATCTATATTTTGCCCGGTATGTCCGGCAAGTATCTGATTTAATTCTTCGCGCATCCTTAAAATCTCCCTTGCCTGTATATCGATATCGGTAGCCTGACCTTGAAAACCGCCGAGCGGCTGATGTATCATAATCCTGGAATGAGGCAGGGCAAATCTTTTTCCCTTAGCTCCAGCCGCAAGAAGAACGGCACCCATGCTTGCCGCCTGTCCCATGCATAAAGTAGATACGTCGGGCTTAATATACTGCATGGTATCGTAAATGGCAAGTCCGGCTGTTATTACGCCTCCGGGGGAATTTATATATATGTTTATGTCTTTTTCCGGGTCTTCGGATTCGAGAAACAACAGTTGGGCAATAACGAGATTTGCGAATGTATCGTCTATAGCTTCTCCTATAAATATAATTCTGTCTTTCAAAAGGCGCGAATATATATCGTATGACCTTTCGCCCCTGTGGGTCTGTTCTACTACTATAGGTACAAGCGACATTTTATTTTTATTCTCCTTAAATATATTCGACTTTATTTTGCGATAAGAAATCGAAGGTTTTATCTTCCAAAAGAGCGTTTTTCAAATTTTCCTGCGCTTCAGGCGAAGAATAAAACCCTTTAACCTCGTCTTCTTTCATATTGGATATTAATGCGGTATTTTTGTAGAAGTCTTCTAAGTCCGCCTCCGTTACCGTTATATTTTCTTTCTTTTCGACGGCGGAAAGCAAAAGATATAGGGCTATATCGCGTTTTGCCATTATTTTTAATATTCCCATATATTCTTCGGACTTGCCGTCTATATTTTTATATTTGCCCTGTTTTTTCATCTCTTCCAGTCTTGATTTTGCATCTTCTTCTACTATGCTTTCAGGAAGTTCGACGGGGTTAAGTTTAATCAACTCTTCCGAAATAGAAGCCCTCAAAGCATCTTTATATCTTTTCTCTTCGTATTCGTTAAGGCTCTTTTCGACGTATTTCTTAAATTCTCCGATGTCTTTGAAGTCTCCGAAATTTTTTATAGTTTCTTCGTTAAGTTCGGGCAGTATTTTCCTGTCTATTTCCCTTACGAAACCTTTTACGGTAACTTTTCTTTCTTTGTCGTCGTATTCGAATGCATCTCCTTTTTTCTTGCCTATGAATGCAGATTCAAAAGATTTGTCTATTATGCTTGAGTTTAAACTGATGGTATAATCTTTTGCGCTGTCTATTTCTTTGCCGTTTTCGTCTATAGTAATATAATCTATCTTTGCGAAATATTTCCCGTCCGCATCTATAATTGCCGAATCGTCAAGCTTTTCCTGGTCGGCAAGTCTTTCTAAAAGAAAATTTATTTCTTCTTCTATTATTTTATCGGTAATTTCTCTTTTGTCTATTTTTTTAATTTTTAAGTCTAACTTTAAATCTTTAACTTCAGGCATTACGTCAAACGATATGGTATATTCGGCTTCGCTCTTTTTTTCCAGCGCTGGCGTTCCTATAACGTATATTCCTTTTTCCGAAATAATTTTTCTAAAATCCTGATTTAAAATTTCCGCCGCCGCTTCTTCTAAAAGTTCCGCTTCGTAATATTTCTTGATTATAGACATAGGCGCTTTGCCGGGTCTAAAACCCTTTATATTGGCTTTTTTAGCCGCTTCGGATAATTTTTTCTGCAAAAGTTCCTGCGTCCTGTTTTCGTCTAATTTCAAATTAACGCTTTTTCTTACCGACGTTTCGTCTATTATTGCAATTTCGTTTGACGCATTATCCATAACCTACGATGTTCTCCTGTTTTAATATTTATGTTTTTTTATTTTTTTATATATTATATTATATTTATACGAATTTGTCCTTATTATATTTATCCGACGAATATAGGCCGTTTTGAAAGCATATCCGGCAATATAAGTTTTCTGTAAGGCATCCCTTTTGTTTCGGCTTTAATTTCTTTAATAAAATCGGCTTTGTCTATATTAAAATTCTTTCTTTCTTTATATCTGTTTCTAATCGATAAAACTCCGCTTTCAGCTTCTTTTTGTCCTACGACGGCGATGTACGGAACCCATTCTTCTTCTGCAAACATTATCTTTTTGCCTAAGCTGAAATCCCTGTCGTCGATATCCGCCCTTATCCCCGAACCGCTAATTTCTTCTTTTAATTTAACCGCAATATCGTAAAACTTTTCCGATACCGGTATAATCCTGACCTGAGTGGGGCTTAACCATAATGGAAAAACCGGAATATCTTTTTTAAGGGCTTCTTCTATTATCAGATACATCCATCTTTCGATAGCCCCGACCGAAGAATGACATATTATACATCCGGCTTTTTCGCCTGTTTCGGTAGTAAAATTCAAGCCGTATCTTTTGGCGTCTTCAACGTCGAGCTGAACCGTAGAAAGCTGGCAGGAACCGTTTACCGAGTCGACGCCTTGAAATTCGTGTTTAAGCGCCCAGTAGTGCTTCATTTTAGATAAAACTTCGATGAGAGCAGGTTTTTTAGAGTATTTTAACAGTTCTACGATTTTATCTTTATATTTTTCGTAATATTCTTTGACTATTCTAAAAACTACGGCGTATTCTATTCCGGTGCCTTCCGCAAGGTCGGCGTAAGTCCTGTAAAGAGCATGGTATTCGTTAAAACCTTCTTCGAGATTAAGGCAAAAACTGTGTATATCCGGCATAGTGAAGCCTCTCAGCCTTCTTAAACCCGCTAATTCGCCGCTTTTTTCATACCTGAAACTCTTAGAAATTTCGTAAAATCTTAACGGAAGATGTTTATAGCTCATTTTAGTATCTTTAAGCATAGAAAAAAGTCCGAAGTCTCCAGCAAACCTCAATACGAATTCTTTGGAAGGAGCAAATCCGCCGGTTTCTGATTTTTCGTCCGGCACTAAAATAGAATAGTGCCTTTCGTGAAACGATTCGCCCTGCCCTTTTATCTCCGGTTTATTCCAGTTGTATATAAGCGGAGTTTCTATTTCCATACAGTTCAAACGGTTTAAAGCTATATCTTCCGCCCAATCGGATAAAAGTTTAAAGAGCAAAGTTCCTTTCGGATAAAAGCGCAGATGCCCTGAATCGGAATTTTCTTCGTGGTCGGCAATCTCTAGACGCCTCATGGCGGAAACCGAAGGCGGCGTTTCTCCTTCTTTTATTTTAAATTCTTCGTATGCGATTACCTTTCTAAGCGACGGAAAATCTTTGAGCGATTTATCGTCTAAGACGCTTGCGTTTTTTAAATCAATTTTTGTTTCTTTGCCGTCGAAATTTAATATAAAAAATTCGCTTTCAACGTCTTTAACTACGTCTTCCCTTGTTTTTTTAGTTCCGTATGCTTTTGTCTGCGTATTTGGCGAACTTTCGGCCGGTAAATCGGTGATATGCCTCGACGATTCGCTTAACGGATGACCCTTGCACGATATTTTAAAGCTCTTATACCATCCGAAAGGCGCTCTGTAAACCGGATAAAACGCCGCTATTTCGTTTTTTAACGATTCGAGCGTAGAAACTGCAAGTCTTGGGTCGGCAAGGCTATTGGAAAGATGTGCATAAGGATAGACTATAATTATGCGCGGTTTTAATTTGTCGGCTATATCTTTGATTTGCGTAAAAGCCTGTTTTACTATATCTTCGTTGTTTTTAGCGTCTGCTTTTTCTACGGTGCAAAAAACTACTAACGGCTCTTCAAAAAAGTTGCCTGTATCCTTAACGGCAGATTTGTCTATTTCTTCGGCAACCGGAGTTTTCCCTGTTAAAGAATAGTTAAAATCGTCGGCATGAATTATTAATAGCTGCATAAATTTTAGTTTCAGTCGTTAGAATTAGAAATCGTTGGGCAGGCTTTCAAGCTCTTTTGCCGTAAACACCGGGCCGTCTTTGCATACGTAAACGCTGCCAACGTTGCATCTCCCGCATTTTCCTAGTCCGCATTTCATTCTGTTTTCAAGAGTAGTTATTATATTTTCTTTACTGAAACCCATTTTTTCTTCAAGAGTTTTTAAAGCAAACTTAATCATAATCGGAGGTCCGCAAACCACCGCTATGCTGTTTTCGCCTTTAAGAGGAAGCTGTTCCAGAATAGTAGGAACGAAGCCGACTTTTCCTTTCCAGTCGGGAGTTTCTCCGCCGGGATCTACCGTTACGACAAATTCCGTATCTTTATGATTTTTCCATTCGTCGAAAATATTTTTATACAAAAGGTCGCCTACGGTTCTAGCGCCGTATAGTATAGTAATTTTACCGTATTTATCGCGCTCGTCGAGACAATATTCCATAATAGACTTAACCGGAGCCATGCCTATGCCTCCGCCGACGAAGACGATATCTTTGCCGTGCATTTTCGACGTATCGAAATAGTTTCCGTAAGGACCCCTGAAAGCAATTTTATCGCCTTCGTTTAATCCGTTTATACCGGTCGTAGCACGTCCCGAAGTCCTGAAACTGAATTCAAAATATTCTTTTCTTAAAGGTGAGGATGAAAAACCGAAAGTAGATTCGCCTTCTCCTATCAGCGAAAATTCGCCGAACTGACCTGGAAGAAAATCTATGCTTTTTCCGTCTATGGTAAGGCGTATCGTTTTAGTGTCCGCAGTCTCCTGAATAATTTCTTTTATTTCCGCCAGTTTAGGCAAATAGATATTTTCCATTAACTATATGCTCCCGCTATATAATATTAATATTAAATTATATTTTTTATACTATTATTTACGCCATTTCGGCTAAATTTTTCGCAACTTCTTTTATATCTATGTCTTCGGGACAGTTTCTCGAACATCTGCCGCACCCTACGCATAAATATTTATCGAATTTCTCGCTGTAAATTTTGAACTTATGCATTAATCTCTGTCTGTATCTGTCGCCCTGAGTAACCCTCGGATTATGTCCCGAAGTATGAAGCGTAAATATTCCGAACTGGCATGAATCCCAGTTGCGGATCCTCCTGCCTTCTTTTAAATTTCCTTCGTCCTGAATATCGAAACAGTGACATGTAGGACATGTGTAAGTACAGACTCCGCAGCCTATGCACGATAAAAATCTTTCCTGAAAATAGTTATGCTCGAAATTTTTATCTAAAAAGCTTTTAGTCTTTTCTATTTCAAAAATCTTTTTCCAATCTTTATCTGCCGGAACTTTGTCTTTTGTAGTTTCGGTAAATAAATCCGAATATTTTTTTATAAGGTTTAGCCCTTTCTCTCCGGTAACTATAGCAAAATATTTATCGCCCGATTTTTTAAGAAGAACATCCGAACCGTAAGAACTTTCAGGAGAAAGCTGCATTTCAGTGCAGAAGCAATAATTATCTGGTTTTTCGCAGGCTATAGAAATTATGGTCAGATTTTTAAATCTTTCGTTAAAGAATTCGTCCTTATAATCCCAGTTAAAAACTTTTTCCATTATGGGGCCTGCTCCGGCATCGCAAGGCCTTCCCCCGAAAATAACCCGTTTTTCGTTTGCGCCGGCAATACTTTGCAGGCCGTCTTTAATATCGGTATCGACTCCCGAAATCGAATACTCAAAAATCGTTTCGGTTTTAGGAAGAAGATATTCTTTATAAGACATCTTAGGCAATAAAATATCTAGGTTTGCTTCTTCAAACCTGCTTATTTTTCCGTAAAAAGTATCGCCGTCCTTATCGGTCGGCGCTATAACCTCATAGTTATCGGTTATCATCCCGTCAACAAATTTTTTAAGATTTTCCGAGGAAATTTCAAAATATTTTTCTTCCATTATAAGCCGTCTCCAATATCTTATTTCTTATTTTATAAAGTCGTTGAAATCGCTTTCGCTGAATACGCCGAAAACGGGTTTAGCATTGATATCCAGTCCTGATTTGTAGCCAAAAAGATTATATACGTCTCTTGCCATTTTTTCGTTTATCAGCATAAGCGGAATGTTCACGGGGCATGCTCTTTCGCACTCTCCGCATCCTATGCACCTGCCGGAAAGATGATAAGCTCTTATCATATTCCACTGTGCATTTCCGGGTTCTTCCGAATTGGTATCTATCCACTGAGGCATATTTTTTTCTACTATGCATCTTGAGCAGAAGCAAAGCGGGCAAGCCTGCCTGCAGGCATAACATTTAATGCATTTATCAAACTCTTTTGCCCAGTAAGCATTTTTTTCTTCGGTACTCATAGCCTCTAATTTTTCTATCTCGGCATAAGGCTTAACGCTTCCCGACAGGCTCAATTCCGGTTCTTCGGTTTCAACAAGAAAATCGTAAAGAACGGGCGTATGTTCCTGACATACGAGGCATTTATCGTACACCGTAGTTTCAGAAACTTTTGTTTCGCCTTTATCTGCAAGATTTTGTTTTATTACGCCGTTGCACTGCATGCCGATTATTTTTATGTTGTCTCTCGATAATTGATACTCCTGAATTAAGGTATTAACGGCTTTTTCGTCGCATCCTTTAACGGTTATTCCTATTTTTCCGTATTTCTTAACTTCCTGTTTTTTTAAAAATACGGCTAAATCTTGAACGGCGTTATGGCTGAACGAAAGCTTTTCAACCTCTTCCGGTTTAGTTATAAAAACGGGTCTCATTCTTTGCGGATTAGAACCTTTGGTATATCCTATTATAAGATTCACTTCGCCGCTTTCGAGAAGATCTTTTGCTATTTTTTGCAGTTTTTCGTCTGTTTTTGTGTTTGCCATAAATATATCCTTTATTTTTTTGTAAATATATCCGTCGTTTTATCCGGCAGAGATTTAATTTTATCCGTAAATTCGTTAATTACGGCAACCCATTTGTTTCCTTCCGATGCGCTTATCCAGGAAAATTCCACCCTGTTTAAATCTAC
>DAHVOJ010000043.1 GCA_027318865.1 bacterium
ACTCTTTAATAGCCGGTATAAACGTAACGACGCAATATAAAAATACGTATATAATTGCTTTAATTTTTAAAAAAGAGGTAGAAAAAGCGTTTAAGGAAATAGGCATCAACGAGGTATTTTCCTCGGGTTCGTTTTCAAGCAGGGTGCTTGTTAAATCCATAGAGTTTAAAGGCGCTTCGAAATTTTTTAATCAGCTTTTAGACGAAAATTTTAAAGAGGGGCTTATAGAAAAAGATATACCCAGAAATTTAGAAAATAAAGGGTTTTTAGAAATTATCAAATTTTTTAAAGAAAACAAAGACGAAATTGCCGTAGGAATAAAAAGAAATGAACAGGTTATGATAAACCCAGAAAAATCTTTTATCGTCGGCGGCGGCGACAGGGTTATGTTAATCGGGAAAAAAAGCTGACTCGGCTATTATTAATTATAATTACATTATGAAAATAGTAGAAAAATGCGTAAATAAATCTGACTTTATTTCGCTTTATTTCGGCCCCTTTATTCTTGCGTCATTGCGAGGAGCGTTAGCGACGAAGCAATCTCGTAGTGCATATAAACTTATTACTGCGGATTTGCTACGGTTACGGAAACCCCGCCTATCTGGCTGTAACCCACTAAGTTTGTTACAGTAAAATTTATATTGCAGGAATAGACTTTTGTTGTATTATTTTTATTACAATAAGATGAAACCGGCGGCGGAGGGGGAGGGGGAGGGGGAGTTTTCTTGCAACCGCTTAAAGAAACCACCGCGCTAAAAATTAATGCCGCTAATATTATCAGCAACCGGATACGATGTCGTCCCCGCTCCATTAGTAATCTCCTCATATAGTATATTATTATTCACGCAGAACACGACGAGCTGTTGGTTATTAGTTCCGCTTATATTCTGGTAAAAAGCCGTCTCGTCGCATACGGGTTGACCCGCTCCTCCGCAGGTTGCAGTCTGCCCCGCCAGATTAGCGGTAACAATCGGCGGATTCTTGGCGGTCGCCGGATTAATCGAAGCCGATAATTTGCAGTAATATGTGCCCAAAGGATTGATAACCGACGCAGGAGGCTTAACCGCGCCCGCCATGCTCCTCCTTATCGTCGCCATAGCATACGTCATCGAATTGTTTGAATGTAAATACTGTTCATTCATAACGTAATCGCTTATTCCCCAAATCACGACCTCATACAGCCCTATGGACAGAATGCCGATAAGCAGTATCGTCATCACTAATTCGATAAGAGTGAACCCGCCCCTATTTTTTTTAATACTATTCAAAGTCTTCATTATCATTTTCATAAAAATTAAGAATATACCTTGTCATTCTTGCGAAAGCCCTATCGTCATTCCTGCGAAAGCAGGAATCCAGACTATTAAAATTAAAGTTCAACATATACTTTCATATAAATCTATCCATTCAGGATCGTCTTTTTCAATTAATTTTAATTTCCATGTCCTCTTCCATTTTTTTATCTGTTTCTCTTTATTAATAGCCGATTCTGCGGAATCATGTATCTCGTACCAAACTAACATATGATGTTATACTTCTTCGTAAAACCCTCAACAACATTTTGTTTATGCTCATAAACCCTTTTAATAATATCTGAAGTAACACCCGTATATAAAGTGCCGTTACGTTTACTGCTCAGGATATAGACATAATAATTTTTCATTCTTTAATACTTTTCTGGATTCCTGCTTTCGCAGGAATGACAAAAACGAATTATATTTTATATTTATTTTATATCTTTATAGCGTATTTCTCGATTTTTCTAGTTGATATTTTGCGTATTCAATTATTTCTTTTTTCATATAAACATGCCTTCTCTGAGAATATTTTCTTTCAAAAAAGGATTGCCTTTATAATCGTTATTCCAATAGTTTATATTTTTTATTAAAGGTCCAAATAACAGGCCGTATTTTAATTCTATATCATATATATCGCCTATAATTTTTTCTTCTAATTTAGAATTTACTTCGGTATTAAGAAGTATGAGTATATCGATATCGGAATCTTCGTTATAATCTCCCCTTGCTTTAGAGCCGAATAATATTATTTCCGCGTCTGGATATATGTCGAGTATGGTTTTCTTTAGTTCTTCTACGGCTTTTATTTCGTTATCCTTAAGTTTTAAGTCTTTTATAGATTTCATATTTCCTTTTCATTTTAAACTTAGATTAATAATCCGCATAAACCGTCGAAAGAGTAACGTAGGGACAGCTCCCCGCAGTTCCGGGGCATCCGGCCGGAGCCGCCGGACAAGAAGTTCCTCCGCCGTTTGCCGCAAACCAGCCGGTTTGAACTACGGCCTGTATGAAATTGGTCGAGCTTCCGCTAATAGTTCCTATTCCGTTGACATCATTAAAATTAACGTTACTCGCGGTAACCGTAGTATTAAAACATTCGTAGTTTATAGGAACTGAGGTTTTTTGAGGAGGCGCGAAATTTGACAAATTAGGGCTTGAAGAAGTTGTTATCCACGGTGAAGACCCTGACCCAACACCGGTTTTAAACGCGCTGCACACTCCGCTCGTCGGCGTCCCTCCGTTCCGGCAGTAATTCAGCGCAGCCATTTCCCGCTTTGCAACATTAACCGCCGTTTCCTCGTTTACGATATTCACGCTCTTTGCCGAACCTGCGATAAAACTTTCGGTTATAGCGCCCATTGCCAGTCCGATTATAATAATCGTAAAAACTATTTCTATAAGACTGAATCCGTTTTTATTCAACCGACAGCCGCCTCCGCCTTTTGTCGAACTTTAAATTCTTTTTAATTTATTAAATTATACCGCAGTTTTATATAAATGTAAAAATCCCGCCGCTTTTTTATCTTTCATTTTTTTCCAAAAGTAATATAATAATGTCTTTATATTAAATGTAACCATATATATAAATTCTAAATCTTAAATCTAGTTTTTAAAATTGAACAACTTGCGCATAGACAGCGTTAAAAAAGCTTTAGCGGAAAATAAACCGCTCAAAGCCCTCGGCATCGTGTTCGGAGACATAGGAACAAGCCCTATATACACCGTAGCCGTTATTTTCGCATACCTCAAGGTCACAAACTCAAACGTTTTAGGCGTAGTGTCCCTTATAATATGGACGCTTACGCTGTTGGTCACCGTCCAGTACGTCTGGTTCGCCATGGGCATAAGCGAAAGAAACGAGGGCGGCACTATAATACTTAAAAATATCATCGAAAAATATATAAAATCCGCACGGGAAATTGCTTTCATAACCGTAATATCCTATATCGCCCTGTCTCTCCTCATAGGCGATTCCGTCATTACCCCCGCTATCAGTATATTGAGCGCGGTCGAAGGTATAAGCCTGATACCTTTTTTTAAAAATATAACGACGGATACCGTAATTTTTATTTCAATTATAATTACCGCCTTATTATTCTGGTATCAGCATAAGGGGACGGAAAAGGTCGCAAATATCTTCAGCCCCGTCATGCTTTTGTGGTTTATCGTCATCGGCGCATCCGGTTTCTTGTCGCTGGCGCATATGCCGCAAATTTTCTTAAAGGTTATAAATCCATTCTATGCTTTAAGGTTCGTGTTTAACGGAAATATTTCGGCAAACCGCTTAATAACCCACGGCATTATTTCTTTGTTCGTCCTGTCGGACGTAATTCTTTCCGCAACCGGCGGAGAAGCCCTGTATGCGGATATGGGGCATATAGGCAGAAAACCGATCACAAAAGCTTGGATTTTCGTATTTATAGCCCTTATTTTAAACTATATGGGGCAGGGAGCCTTCCTGCTGACGCATAAAACCGATACGGACGCCTTTTTTAAGATGCTTTACTCGCAGTCGCACCTGTTTTACACGCCTATCCTTATTTTAAGCATTGCGGCGACCGTAATAGCGTCTCAGGCGGTTATAAGCGGAATATTTTCCATTGTTTACCAGCTTATAAACAACAGGATTATACCTCTTTTAAAAATAAGCTATAAATCGAGCGAAATCCAATCCCAGATATATATAAGTTTTGCAAACTGGTTTTTATTTTTAAGCGTTTTGGCGGCAATGTTAATATTCAGGACGTCGAACAACCTTGCAATGGCTTACGGGCTTGCCGTCAGCGGAACTATGACTTTTACCGGCATTTTAATAAACATACATTTCTTTCACAAGAGAAGATATTTTATGCTGTTTATCTCGCTGATAACTACGTTTGCGGATATTATGTTTTTAACTTCCAACCTGCTGTATAAAACCTTGCAGGGAGGCTATTTTGCCCTGATAATCGCCACGATACCTTTTGCGGTTATAATGATATACACTAAAGGGCAGAATAGGCTTCACGGCATATATAAGATGACCGATTTCAATATATTTTTAAAGGAATACGAATACCGGTATAAAAATTTTTCCAAACTTGCCGGAACGTCGCTTTTTTTTGCGAGCCTTTCCGACAAGGTATCCCCTTACATTATTAAAACGATGTTTAACAATAATATTATTTACGAAAGAAATATTTTCGTTTCCATCGAAAGAACCGAAAAGCCTCACGGAACGGACATCCTGTTTAAAAGCGACGTCGTTCCCGGACTGAGCCAGTTTTCTATAAGGGCGGGGTATTCGGAAGTGGTTGACGTAGAAGCGGTATTAAGAAAGTACAATATAGACGAAACCGTAATATTTTACGGTTTCGAGGAAATAGTCAGCAACAATATATTCTGGAAAATATTCGCTCTGATTAAAAAGCTGTCCCCCTCGTTCGTCCGGTTTTACAAACTTCCCGCCGAAAAAGTCAACGGTGTAATGGTAAGGGTAAAGATGTAAAAGGTCATTTTATATCTTTATATTTATAATGCCTGTAAATCAAAACGGCGATGCATCCGATAACTGCAAACATACTCAATACTTGCGAAATTCTTATGCTGTTTCCAAGCCATAAGCTGTCTATTCTCGTGCCTTCGGTAAAAAACCTCGTAGTACCGTACCACATTAAATAGCCTATTAAAATCTTTCCGGCAATTTTGGGTTTTTTCCTTGAAAGCCACATTAAAAAAACGAATCCTAAAAAATCGGGTACGGATTCATAAAAGAACGAAGGTTCGAAATGGGAATACATTGTAAGGTTTTTGGGATAGGCGGTCTGGAAAGGATATCCCCATAAACCGAATATTAAATGTTTAGGCGTATAGGCGTTAACCGGACGCAGACCTTTCGCGATAGGCAGTCCCCACTTAACGGGATAGCCGAATGCCTGCTGGTCTATAAAATTGCCCCACCTGCCTATTGCCTGCCCCAGAAGAAGGCTGGGGGCAAGCATATCTACATAAAGCCAGATGTTAAGTTTTTTTATGCGCGTATATAAGTAAAGCGTCAAAAGTCCGCCGATTTCCCCGCCGTATATCGCAAGTCCGCCCTGCCATATATAAAAAATGCCGAGCGGATTATTTGCATAATATCCCCATGCAAATATTACATAATAAAGGCGGGCAAAAATAATCGAAACGGGTATGGCAAAAACCATAATATTTATTATATTTTCAGGGTCTTCGCCCCATGATTTTGCCCTGAAATACGCTATGGCGATACCTACGACAAACCCTATTCCTATTAATATTCCGTACCAGTGAACGGGAAGCGGTCCAATATAAATAACGGGATTAGGCGCATGCCAGTTATTAAAATTAAACATAATAGATTTTATATCCTCTTTGAATTTCCATTTTAATTCTTTTGAATTATCGGGAATTAATTATTTAATAGATTTTGCAAAAGCATAGGTTCTTTCAAAATACTCGTTGTTCAGGCTGGTAATCGTAACTTCGCCGGCTACTGAATTTTCCTGAATAAATTTGCCGTGACCAATATATATTCCTACATGGGAAATATAGGGGGCGTATGTTCTGAAAAATAACAGATCTCCCGGTTTGAGTCTGTTTTTGGGAACGTATTTGCCTAATCTTGCCTGTTCCGCCGCCGTTCTCGGCAGATGAATACCTATCTTGCCAAAAACATGCTGTGCAAACCCTGAACAGTCCATTCCCGAACGGTTCGTGCCGCCCCACACATAGGGAACGCCTTTATATCTGTATGCCGTATCTACTATTTTTTGTCCAATGCCGAAATTACCGTCGTTACCGGTTTTTTTGCCGTACGATCCTTTATTTTTTAACGAGCATTTATTAGAATTCAGGACTTTAAAGGTTGCAACTTGATAACTGTGTTTTTTAGAAATATTTTTGTTTCCGTAATAGTCGTATTTATTATTGCCGGCATTATTTTGAACGGCTCCGTAATAATGTTTATTATAGCTTTCCCTTTCCGGCACTACCATAACCGCTCCCTGTCTTATGACGTTTGAATATAAGTGATTGAGCCTTCTTAATTCGGCAACGGAAGTTCCGTATTTCTGGGCTATTAACGAAAGGGTGTTCCCGAACTGAACGGTGTAACGGCCGTATCGCGGAGCCGGCCGATAAGAGCCGCCCGGAAGAACTTTTAATTTTTCTCCCGGATATATCATATAGTTATTAAGTCCGTTTAAAGACATTATGGAAGCGACGGTAGTGTTATAGTTGTCCGCAATCTGCCCGAGGGTGGCTCCCGGACCGACGGTAATATATGCGACCGTTTGGGAAGCCGTCCCGTTTCCTCCGGCGTTTCCGATAGGCACCGTAAGAACCGCTCCCTGTCTTATGACGTTTGAATATAAGTGATTGAGCCTTCTTAATTCGGCAACGGAAGTTCCGTATTTCT
>DAHVOJ010000044.1 GCA_027318865.1 bacterium
AGGGATTTGAAGACTACAATAAGAAAGCTTTGGAGATAGGATTCAGGCTGGGAAAAGAAGTTAAAGGCAAATAAAAAATAAATTAAAGGGGTATATCCAATGACGGAGCAGACGCTTTCTATAATTAAACCTGACGGAGTAAAAAAGAGGCTTTCCGGAAAAATTATTTCGATATTCGAAGAAAACGGTTTTGAAATTAAAGCCGTAAAAAAAGTTCATCTTACTAAAAAACAGGCCGAAGGTTTTTATTATATTCATAAAGAAAGGCCTTTTTTTAACAGCTTGGTCGCTTTTATGACCGAAGGTCCGGTTATTCCGATGGTATTATCCTGCGAAAATGCTATATTAAAAAACAGGGATATAATGGGCGCTACAAATCCTAAAGATGCTAAAGACGGCACTATCAGAAAAATGTTTGCCGAAAGTATCGAAAGAAATGTCGTGCACGGTTCGGATTCGATAGAATCCGCAAAATTTGAAATTTCATATTTTTTTAATGTTTTTGAAATATTATAAGGTTGTTTAAAAATATTGAAAAATAAAGATATTGCTTCTATTATAAATCTTCTGGAAAAAAATTACGGCGATTTAAAACCGTTTTTAAACTTCAGCAATGCTTTTCAGCTTTTAATCGCCGTCGTTCTTTCCGCCCAGTGCACCGATAAAAGGGTTAATATAATAACCGATAAGCTTTTTAAGCTATACGTTAAACCTTCCGACCTTGCAGAAAAAAAAATCGAAGAATTCGAAGAAGAAATTAAAACCTGCGGTATGTTTCATAATAAGGCTAAAAATCTCGTAGAGGCTTCAAAAATACTTGCGGAAAAATACGACGATACGGTTCCGGAAAACTTTGATGCCCTCGTATCCCTCCCCGGCGTTGGAAGAAAATCGGCAAACGTCATATTAGGCACATATTTTAACGAAGAGCGGTTCCCTGTAGATACCCATGTTTTTCGCGTTGCTAACCGTATAGGCTTGACAGACAAAGGTACGCCGGAAAAAACCGAAGCCGACCTGACCAAAATAATACCTTCAAACCTGTGGATGAAAATGCACAGGTGGCTGATTCATCACGGAAGAACTTACTGCACCGCAAGAAATCCGAAATGCCCCGAATGTTTTTTAAGAAACTACTGCAAATATTATAAAAATTTAAAAAATAAACAAATGTGACATTAATCATAAAAAATTATAAATTTATTTGATAGAATATTATTCATTATGAGTCCTATAATAAGATACTTTACGGTGGCTTCCCTGCTTTACCTTGTATTGGGAACCGGTTTAGGCTTAGTTATGGCGCTGTATCCGCAGTCTATAGGATACCTGCTTTTAGCCCATGTGCATTTTCTTTTGCTGGGGTTTATCGCTATGATGATTTATTCGGTCGGCTACCACGTTCTGCCGAGGTTTAGCGGATTTAATCTATACAGCGAGTTTCTTATAACGGTTCAATTTTATCTGACTAATATCGGCTTAATCGGAATGGCTTTAACCTGGATTATTTTAAAAGATGCCGCGTCGGGATTCGAGCCGGTTTTAATTCTTGGTTTATTTGCGTCTATGGAGTTTATAGGAATTTGCATTTTTGTTTTTAATAATATTATGACCTTATCAGGCAAGGGCGGGAAAATGATGCCTTAATGCAGCATTGTGTTATTTCAACCTCAAAATCTTATGCAGTTGAACCCCCAATCTTACGTTTAAACCGTCTTTTAAAATTTTTTCCGCCAGTTCTTTTGAAGGCATAGAGCCTTCAACCGTGGAAAATATAAACTTATCGGTAGCGAATGAATATGTTCTTATAAAACCTTTTGCATATTCGTAATCCGCGTTATCGCCGATGACGAATTTTATCTCGTCATTTCGGCGTATATATTTTAAATTTTCAAAATTAAATTCTTCTGAAAAACCGCTTGAGGGACATTTAACGTCGATAATTTTAATAACCGCTTTATCGACCGTTTTTAAACTTATAGTTCCGTTTGTTTCTAACAGGACCGTATAGTTTAAATTTAGAAGTTCCGCGAATAGATCAACCATTTCTTCTTTCTGTAATAATGGTTCGCCGCCGGTAATTTCGATTAATCCGATGCTACCCGTGCCTATATTGCCTAAAATCTTTATAATTTCGTCGACATTTAACCGTTTGGAATTTTTGAGATCAAGCGCTTCTTTAGTGTCGCAATAACCGCATTTAAGATTACAACCGGCAAGCCTCACAAATTTGCACGGATAACCGGAAAATGAAGATTCTCCTTGAATGCTGTAAAAAATATCGTTTACGTAGAGCATAAAAACTTTATAATAACTTACCCGGGAGGTTAACGAATTTGAAAAATTATATCACGAAAAGGTAAAAATAAATATCAAAATTTACTTAAGAGCGTAAGATAAATTCTTTTAGTATTTATCATAATATTTTATCTCTCTTCGTTTTCTTCGATTGTATAATTTCCGGGTTTATAACCTGCGTCTTCGATGGCAGACTTTATCGCTTCCACCGTTGCACCGTTTTTTACGACAACATACGACATATTTTCCGTTAAATCGGTATTTATATCCGCAACCCCGTTTACCGATTTTACGAATTTATTAACCCTTGCGACGCAGTGTTCGCAGGTCATGCCGCTTACTTCTATTCTTATCTTTTTCATCTGTTGTTTGCCTCCGTTAATTAAATTTGATTTAATTTAATCATGCCGCTTACTTCTATCCTTAATCTTTTTCATTGATTCATTGAGCGCTCCACTCGTCGAGAACTTCTAAAATAGGGCAGCTATCGTCGTATTTTTTGCTCCCGCACAATTTTTCTAAAGTTGTTAATTTTTTCTTAAGTTTTTTTAGAGCAGTAATTTTTTTATCTGTATCGGCAATTTTAACCGCGGTCAGAGCCATGACCTTTTTGCAGGAATTTTTTCCGTTAAGTCTTAAAGATAATAAATCGGCAATTTCTTTTAAAGAAAACCCCAATTCTTTTGCATGCACTATAAATTTAGCCGTCCTAACCGCTTTTTCATCGTATTGTCTGTATCCGGAATCGTTCAGCGAAGGCTTCTGGAAAACTCCTATCCTTTCGTAATATCTTATAGCGGTGCTTTTTAGTCCGGTTTCTTTTGCAAGTTCACCTATTTTAAGATAATTCATAAAATTGATTTTGTCAAATATTTTCCTTAATCCAGACAATAAATTTCTATTGCAGGATTAAGGTTTTTATCGATAGCAATTTTAAACGTTTAAAACATATCAAAACATCTAGAACGATAATTGCGATTTTTGCCATTTAACCTCTAACCTCCAGTTTTGTTTATCGCGTTAAATTTTCGTTATATTCAGGGCTATCGGCGTAAATTTGGATGTTGGAAGCGCATCCGGAATGATAAACGGAATAATATTAAGATAAGTCGAGCAGTTCAGAAGCTTCTTCTTTTGTTGGAATTCCTACAAAAGAAAGTTTGCCGTCGATAACGGTTGAGGGAACGCTTCTTATGTATAATTCTATCGATAACCTTCTGCCTTCAGGTTCCGAAACGTCTAAAGACCGGTAATTAAAATCTTTTCTCTCTTCAAGCAGTCTTTTCCATGCATTATCGGCAGGAATACATTCCTCGCACCATCTTGAAACAAGAAGTATAACGTCGTGTTTTTTATCTTCCATGCGCTATAGCCATATTATAATATTATTTTATTGACTTGAACATCTCATACATTGAATCTGTTCTTTTATTATTTTTTCCCTATATTTTTCCACCGCTTCTTTTCCCGTCAACAAACCGTTCAGTTCGTTTATGTCCGATGCTTTAACTTTGCTTACCCATGCTTCTTTATACGGCGATATGTTTAAAAGCAGGGGGTCTTTTAATAGAGCCTCGTTGACTTCTATTATTTCGCCCGATACGGGAGACGGAATAGGTCCAACCCATTTCCCGCTTTCTATTGTAGCGGTATTTCCTCTTTTCTGAACGATGCTTCCGACTTTTTTAAAAGTTACGTGTAAAATCTTTCCAGCCTGTGTCTGGGCAACGTCTGTCATTCCCAGCATAACGATATTATCGCCGGCAGGTTTCGCCCATGTATCTTTTTCTATGTCGTAATACAAATCTTCCGGAAGTTCGCAACCTTGCACTTCAGCCATTTTATACCCCCGATTTATAAATTTATCTTTTTATTTTTTAATTATATCACAATAGTTTTTAAACTCTCAACGAATTATTCGGTAAAAATTAAAAAAAAATAATTCCGAAAAAAATAAACAAATTAATATAATATGGTATAATTACAATAAACATTCATAAGGGATTAAGGTTGATATATGGATAATAGCTTTCTCGATCCTATTACTATTTTAAAAAGCGATCATGAAGCAGTGAGAACAGTTTTAAATAATCTGGACGGATACCTAAAAAAAATTAGTAAGGTATCTTCGGACGGGCTAAGAAATAATTTAATAAATCAGCTAAACGAAATAACCGTTTTTATCGATAAAGATTTAGAAGTTCATTTCAAAAAAGAAGAAGATGGATTATTTCCAATCCTCGGTAATTATATCGGAACGGAAACCGGACCTATACATGTTATGTTGTTAGAGCATAAGCAAAGCAGGGAACTTTCGTCCGAGTTTAAATCAAAAATTAAAAGTTATCCTTATGCTAAAGAATACAATTCTATTGTAAATATTGGAAATGCCTTTATTAAACTTTTATCGGAGCATATAGACAAAGAAGAGCAGATATTGTTTAATATTGCCGATATGCAATTATCGCAGGAAGAAAAGCGCGGAATAACGGAAAAATTTTTAACTATTTCTTCTTCCGTTTCACGTGAAACATAAGAGTAGTTTTAGATATATTTTATGGAGTTACAATCATACCAACCATATATGCATAAATTATGAGCAATAAATCTTTAAAAGATATATTTATGGATAAAGTTTATAATTATTTATTATACTATGAGATTTTATCTTTCGGCAAAAAATTTAATAAAGAAACTTTTAAAGGAAGTATCGAAAAAATTTATTTATATTATGAAGAACTCTTACAATGGAATCAAAAGATAAATTTGACGGCCGTAACCGATATAAACGGCTTCATCCAACGGCATATTATAGACAGCGCTTTTTTATTAAAAATTATGCATTTAGGGAACAAAAACTCACCCGATGATTATGGGTATATTATGGATATTGGTTCCGGCGCCGGTCTTCCCGGAATTATTATAAGCATATTAATGCCCGAGTTAAAAATTATTTCGGTGGAATCGGTTTTAAAGAAATGTAATTTTCAAAAAGCGGCAGCAAGAAAACTCGGTCTTTCCAACTTTAAATGTTTGAATTTAAATATATTTTCTTATGAAGATTACGGCAATATTTTTGCGATAATTACGCGTGCCGCTTTCAATATGGACGAACTTATTCGTTTAATAGAGAAGTTAGATTTAAAAAACGATGCCGATATTTATTTATTTTTATCGAAGACAGATGAAGTAAAAAAAATTGAAACTTTTAAATATAAATCTAAAAAAGTTATATTAGACAGGTTGCTATTCTATAAAACGGATTACAGTCCGAACAAAAAAGATAATTTTAGGCTTATAGCAAAGTTTAAAGTAAATATAATCTGTTCTACCAATCAGAAAATTAAATTGAAAATTTGAAAATTTGTAGTATAATTTTTTTAACATTGCAAATGAAATAAATTTGTGACGACTCTGACAGCTAAAGCAGTCAGCTTCTCGGTGGCACCGCAGACTTCGCGGCCAAAACCGAAGGCTCCGTCCGAGCCAGAATATTTAAAGCGGCGTTTAAATCCCTGTCGAGGGTTAAACCGCAACGAGGGCATTTATGAATACGGATATTAAGAGATTTTTTAACGGTATTACCGCAGGAAGAACATACCTGGGAAGTATTGCGTGGATTAATTTCTTTAAACTCTCTCCCGGCGCTTTCAGCCTTGGACTTGAGTATAGAAAAAAACAATCCCCATGCGGCATCGTTAATCGATTTAGCGAGATGACGATTTTTAGTCATATTCTTAATATCCAGTTTTTCTACCGTAAAACTATCATATTTTTCAATGAGTTCTTTAGCTTTTTTATGATAAGAGTCAAGTCTTTGGTTTGCGATTTTTTCATGCGCTTTAGCAAGCAAGATACGCGCTTTTCTTCTACGGTTAGAGCCTTTTTTCCTACGAGAAACGCGTTGAGCGGCTTTAATAATTCTTTTTTCGCTTTTTCTAAAAAATTTGTCGGGATTATAACCGTTTCCGTCACTGAATACTGCAAGTTTTTCAAGCCCTACGTCTATTCCGATTATTTTTCCCGTTTTAGGCAAAGAAATATTTTCGGATTCAACGCTAAACATAACATACCACTTATTGTTCCTGCGAACGACGGAGAGCGTTTTAACGTTACCCGTAATAGGCCTATGCCATTTGACCTTAATATGCCCTACATTCTGTATATAAAGCTTATCGTCTTTTATTTGGCATCCGTCTCCAAGTTTAGCGTAATTGATAGCGTTAAATCTATCGGCAGCTTTAAATCTTGGATATCCCGGTTTTTCACCTGCCTTAATGCGGCGAAAGAAAGCCTTAAAAGATTTATCAAGTCTTCTAAGCGTCTGCTGGAGAGAGCTATAATTGCAAAGAGCGATACCGCCATTTTCTTTT
>DAHVOJ010000045.1 GCA_027318865.1 bacterium
TATGGGCTACTAAAATAGTAGGTAACGGTAGTTATCTTTCATTATATGACGTTACTGATTCAAATAATTATTGGATAGGTAATATTTCGGTATCCGACTGTTCGGTTAGCGGAAGTATAACTTTAAATAATGATAGTGCAAGCAATCCTACTGCTTCCGTTAGTATTTCAGGTAGTTCTGATGCTGGAGTTACATATACATATTCGCAAAGTAACGGCGCTGGAGGAGGTAGTCTTGCTTTTTCAGACACTACTAACCAAAATCCTACCTGTCCAGACGGAGGTTCTTTTTCAAATTCTACTTGTACGGCAGTAGCTTCTTGTCCAACAAATTCTACATTAGCGAGTGGTGAATGTGTTGTATCTGCCGAATGTCCTACAAACTATACATATAATACATCTACGGATTTATGCGATTCTAATGCTACGGCTACTCCGATATGTCCGACTAATTATACACTTTCTGCAAACGGAGAATGCTTATCGTCTCCTACGGCTACGCCTACCTGTCCGAGCGGGACGACATTTTCGGCGAGTAACAACGACTGTCAGTCAACGGCAACCTGTCCGACTAACTATACTCTTACTAATAACGAATGCGCAGAGAATACATTTTCGACTCCTAACGTATGTCCTTCTGGGTATGCATTAGTCGGAAGTCAGTGCGTTTATACCTCAAACTCTACGCCTATCTGTCCGTCTGGTTATACGTTAGAATCAAACGGTACTTGCTCCGAAACTTTAACGCAAGCCCCTACTTGCAGTTTATCGGGATTTACGTTTGTAAACGGCGCTTGCGTATCCGCCGCAGCGATGAGTTGTTCGTCTAGCTATTCTATAACATTTAATTTTTCTAATTTCTCAGGCGGTATAACATTATCTAATACTATGCCCTTTACATTAACCACGTCGGGCAACTCTATTATAGGCGGGTCGGGAACAGACGGCGGATCTATTACATATAGCAACGGAAGTTTATCAGGTGGGATTAATATACCGAACGTAGTTACGTTATATACGTCTGGCAATTCTATCACGGGAATTACTGGATATGGTAATGGTACTTCTTCGCCTAATGGTAGTATTGCTTTTGGCAACGGAGTTTTTTCTGGGACTATTGCATCTACGGTTACCTCTGGAGTTACATTTACCGGCTCAGGTAATTCGATAATAGCTACTTATAATGGAGAAAATTTAGGGGAGATAACAGCTCAAGGACAAGGGCAATGTACTTCTTATTCCTGCCCCCTAAACGGCAATAACGATACCTGCGTCAATACCGGCTCCGGTTATTATTGTTCCCAATATTCCTGCGTTAATTATAATAGCAGTTCGGCATATACAATTAATAATCCGCCTGTAAACGCCAATAACCCTACCAATAACGGTCAAACTAATTCCGCAGGGGAATGTTTGGGGCAAATTTATATTTTTTCAGGACAAGCTTTGCAATGCAGGGATCCGGGTATCCAGACCGGCTGGGGCGGCGGTTGTTGCACGGCGGATAAAAGATGGTTCGGGCTTTCAAATTGCAACTCTCAGGAAAAATTACTTGCGGAACAAAGAGCCGCCGGAGACTGCACTATGGTAGGCACTTATTGCGCGCAGAGCTTTTTAGGATATTGCCTGCAAACAGACCAGACTTGGTGCTGTTTTCCGTCTTTGCTTGCAAATATCATTCAGCAACAGACAAGGGCAATGCAGGGTTTGCCAATATACGGTTGGGGAACGCCGACGTCTCCGAACTGTATCGGTTATACTCCGCAACAGTTTCAGGCAATTAATTTCTCGAAGATTAACCTGTCGGCTTTTTACAACAGTATAGAACAACAAACGTCGAGCTTGATAAGCAATGCGGCAACCAATGCGGTCAATAAGTTTCAACAAAGTTTGGGCGGGAATTGATAATATTTTATAAAAATAAGGAGGATTTTATGTTAGATTTAAAAAAAATTAAATCTACAACCTATGATTATTTAATAATAATAGCTGATAAGGTTTATTTTGCATTAACTATGGCATTTATAATTTTAGGCGCCGTATTTTTTTTCGGATTTACGACTAAATTCTTTATCGTAAATCCTCATATTTTTCAAGCCGGCAAAATCGCAAGGCATAAAATTATAGTGATTCAAAAATATCTGAATAAAAAATAATTATTTATTTCGTCTTCTTGCTATTTCGTCTTTATATCGAGCTTCAGCGTTTAGAATGTTATTATATTTATGCTTAATAATTATTTTATCAATTTTCAAAGCTGTTATTATAAGAAGAATAACGGCAACAATATAAAAATATAATACAAGCATAATTGCGTAATGAATATGATGATGATTGTAGTGAAAGCTTATGTATTGCCATTTTCCGCTAATATTCGACTTTAACAATAATTCAATAAACTCTAATTTAGGCCAAACTTTCCATTCATAAAACCAATCTAAAAATAAAAGGGGGATGCCAAGACTTAAAACAATGGAAATAATATATGTATAAAGACTATATAAAAACATCCTTTGTTTAAATTTTTCACCTTGTCCAATTAATGAATCTTTAACTATTACCTCTTTATCGCTATAATTATTATATGTATCCATAATTATTACCTTCTTATTTATTAAATTGGTTTATTTTCCTTTTTTTTAAGTAAAATATAAAAAATAATTAATTTTATTTAAAAAAATCCATTTATAGTATATAAAAAAGATGAATTTTCCATTTTAGACAAATCTTTATACGAGATTTCACTGGGGTTTTTAAGCATACCATTATTTCCAAATCTGGCATAATATCTCGATTCAAACACGGAAGCGCCGGATTTCTTTGGATTAGAAATTGAGGAATAACTTAAATATGTTAAGGTTTCAACGTTATAATGAAAACCTTTATTTGTGAAGCCCTTTTTAAGTACAAGATGAATTCTGAGTTTAATTATATAATCTTTAAAAGGATGTTTTTTAATAAAATTATACGGAATTATGCTATACAATATTCGTTCAACACGATTATGACTTAATAGTGAATGGTCAGAGACCTTATAAAAATTTATAGCATGTGCTTTGCTTATAAAGAACATAAAGCTAAATAAAAACATAAAAACAAACAAAAATAATAGTTTTTTCATAATAACCTCTTTATAAAATTAAATTTATTTTGTTTATCTCCAGGTGAAATAAACCAGAATTATCGTTCCCAAGGCAATTATAACGCCTATTATTATATTTATCTTATCGGACAATTTAAATTCTTTTTCCAATTTGCCTTCTTCATCTTTTTCAAAATTCAATTCTCCGTCTTTCATAGAGCCGTCTATGGTAGCGGTATTTACCGATAATATTTCTTCGATATACGAATAAATCAGCTCGATAATAGAACTGCCTTTCCATGACACGTTTCCATTATCGTAAGCGTAATTGCATATTGCGGCAATCAATGCGTCACCGGCTCCGGATGTCGATTTAACGGTTTTTACATCGGGCGGATTAAAATCTAATTTCTCGCCTTTTTCCGTATAAACCGAAAAACCTTGTTCGCCGTTTGTAATTACGACGTTTTTGGCTTTAGCCTGTTTGCAGATATTTAAAGGGTCTTCATTGGGACGGTAATCTTTTAAAAAAGCTTTGGCTTCTTTTTGGCTTACGCTTAATAATTCCAGCGGATATTGGTTTTCTTCGGAAGAATAAACATTTTTAGCCCTTTTTACCTTGCTTTCCGATACTCCACCCATAAAAATCATTTTACTCGCGCTTAATGCAAGTTTTGAGACGGTATTGATTTGATGCGGCGCAAGATTGCATTCCATTACGACGAATTTTGAATTTTCTATTGCAGATGAAAGAGTTTCGGTATTGAGCGTAGCGTTTTCGACTCCCATGCACGACACGGCGGATATAAGGTTTTTTTCGGACATATGGGCGATAAAACCGGATTCCGGCAAAAGCTCTTCGAACTGGATATAATTATAATTTATAAGATTTTTCTTAAATCTTTTAATTATAAATTCGGTCGCCAAAGAACCTTTTTTTAACGCGGTATAAAAACAAACTGGGACGGAATGGCGAGCCAAATCTACGGCGATATTAAACGCTGTCCCGCCTATAGAATATTCGAAAGAACCCTTCTTGTCGATAAATTCTTCTTCGCATTTATCGTAATAAGCCAAAATATCGAGATGAGCCGAACCTATAACAAGAACATAGTCCTTATCTTTCATATTTTTTCAAATATCCCTTTAACGTTGCCGAAATCCGATGATTTAAGACTTTTAACCTTAAATCCGAAACGGGTTATTAAATTTTCTAAATCTTTTTCGGTATATAAGCATACGGGTTCCACAATATTGTGTTTTTCGGATAGTTTTTTATTGAGAAAGGCAAATCTTTTTGCCACCGGTTTATTTTTATCTGGGTAGGCTTCTCCGAGTTCGGAATTAAGTCCCGAAGCGGATATGAAAAGCATTGAACCTTCCGTCATATTTTTAGATAGCGCATCTATAAGTTTTTCGGCTTCCGAAAATCTAAGGTAATGGATAAACCTTTGCGAGTAACATATGTCAAGCGGAAGCGGTAAGTCTTTTTTTTGCAATTCTCTTGCATCTTTATTGACAAATTTTAAGTTCAGTTTAAAATTACTCGCTATAGGCTCTATTCTTTCGGCAATATTTACTTTATCTATTAATACGACATTGGCTCCAATCATAGACATAATAATTCCTACCTTGCCTTCTCCGCAACCAAGGTCTATGCAACTAAGATGTTTTCTTTGAGACAAAATGTGCCGGATGGCTTTTTTGTCTAAATCGTCTAATCTTTGCGAAGATATATCGCAACCGAAGCGTCCTTTTTTGTTTATTCGCATGTCGCCGTAAATATTTAATTTTTCCATAGTTTTAAAATTCTATCACAAATTAATCGTTTTGCCAAAAAATTACTTCCTATTATGTATTATTTTAGGAAGTAAACCCGCCCTTTCAAACAAAAAAATAATAAAAATTTACTATTTTTATATTGATTTTTAGCTCAAAAATTCCTATAATAGTATTAAAGGAAGTTAAAATTTATTCAACAATTTTTGTGGATAACTTTTTTAAGACCCAGATAATCGAAATTATATATTTTAAAAATTTCGTTAGCTTAATCAAATTGCGTAATTTTTAATCACGTTAAAAATCAATAAAATTTATGGACGACAAAACTCAAAGGAGATGCAATATGGAAACGAAAGGAATTGATTGTATATTTTATCAAAAAGATGGTATTGAACGACAAGCTTCTTTTGTCGCAAATTGGGATGTCTATTTTAATGGAATAACTGATAATTATACGACCGAAGATATTTCATTGGAAGATTTGTTTAGATTGTGGGCAGAAAAAGTTATAAAAGAATATCCAAATGGATTAATACCTATTACATGGGGGTTGGTTGGTTCAGGAATATTTGAATATATGCCGTTTCAACTCAATGATAAAGTTAAAAAATTAGGAGGGTATAATTTTTTAACTTATTTTTCTTATCCTTTGCGTAAAGATACTGGCGAACATTTGAATTTATTCGATTTATATGTTGTAGATAAACATTGGAATAAGAACAAGAGAGATAGAAGCGGTTTTATTCAAGAATATACGCATTGGAAACCGTCAATATTGCAATCGCATATGTATTTACCGGCTTTTTTAGAAGTGATTAAAAATATATGATTAATTTAGAGAGCAGAAATAGATGCCTAACAACGAAATCGTAATCTATACCGAAACGCCTATCACCAAGAACGGTAAAAAAACTGAGCTTATAGAAACCGATTTAAAGACTAATAATTATTACGAAAACGACAATATCGTTTTCTTTACCGCTATGCAGATTAAAACTTTAACAGACGGCATAGACAACCCTTTCCATAAGCTCGTTATTCTTTTGCTATACGAAACAGGAGCAAGAATCGAAGAAGCAAGGACCTTAAAATTTAGCGATATAGACACCGGCAACGGACGGGTTAAAGTATTGACGTTAAAACAGCGGAAAAAAAATAAAATTTACCGCTATTTAAAAATATCCGATAAATTATTGTCGTTAATTTTAAATCACAGGGTTACCGCTAAACTTACCGACGAGGATTTTATTTTATCCCAACGGCAAGGCAAACCGGCTATCACGAGAAAAGGTATAAGCCTTATGTTTAAATCTTACGTCGTTAAATTATTGGGTCAAAGCAATTTAGACAAAGCCCATCCCCACGCCTTAAGGCATACGAGAGCCGTTCATTTGCTTGATAGCGGTATGAATATAATGTTGTTGAAAAACTTTTTGGGACACGCAAGCATATCGAATACGCTAATCTATCTTAAATACAGCAATAAGGACATGGCGGAAGCGATAAGCAGGGCGAACAACGGATTGTAAATTATGCTGCATAAAATATTATTTCAAATATTAAACTATTCGGGCTTATCGGCTACCCTATTGGCCGTCTGGTTTTTTTCGTCGCATAAATATAAAATAGGATTTGCGGTCTCAATATTAAGTTGTATTTTGTGGATAGCGATAGCGTATATCGATAACGTATGGAGCCTTTTAATTCTAAACGCTAT
>DAHVOJ010000046.1 GCA_027318865.1 bacterium
AACTCATCTTGCGACGGCAATAGCTATGAAGGCTTTATCGGAAGGAATGAAGGCTTACTTCATAAACGCCATATCTTTGATAGAAAAGCTTAAGAAAGCTTACGAAGAAAACAGATTTGAAAACGTATTGCGGTATTATAAGTCGGTAGACATATTTATTATAGACGAACTCGGATATCTTCCGCTAGACGGCGAAGGAGCTAAACTGTTTTTCGAACTGGTATCCAGAAAATACGAAAGCGGAAGTATAATCGTTACGTCGAACAGGAGTTTCTCGGAATGGGATAAGATATTTACCGATTCGGTTCTTGCCACAGCCGTTTTGGACAGGCTGCTTCACCACTCTAGCGTTATCAATATACGGGGCAAGAGTTACAGGCTTAGGGAGAAACAAAAAAACGGTCTTATAGGCGCAAAGGTGATGGAGGGATAATATATATTTACCCCTGATAATAATGATTTAAAACGGCAACGAAGCTTTGTCAAGGGCGAGGCAAAGCCTCGCGCAAAGCGCTTGCCCTTGACAAAGCGGCTTGCCGGTTTATCATAAAAATAACAGGGGTAAATATATAAAAAGGGAGGTGATAAATTAATTTTAAGCGATTTTAGTCGGTGAAAATGTTACTTTTCGTTCGGCGTTTTAGGGAATTTTAATTCGGTGTTGACACAATATGGCGTCTGCTATGGTAGGTTCGCCTATTACGTCGTGCCATTTATCTACGGGAACCTGGGCGGTAATGATTGTGGAGCGAAGCTGATGCCTGTCCTCGAAGATTTCAAGAATATCCCTTCTTTGCATTTCGTCCAATAAATCAATGCCCCAGTCGTCTATTATGAGAAGTTTTATCTTGGATAATTTATTAAGAAGTTTAATATAGCTGCCGTCGGCTCTGGATACTTTCATCTCCTGAAGTAATCGGGGCAGCCTTATATACAAAGAAGCAACGCCGCTTCTTATTGCGGAGTTGCCCAAGGCGCAGGCGAGATAGGTCTTGCCTGCGCCGGTAGGACCGGTTATTATAATATTCCTGTTTTTCTTAATCCAGTCGCTGGAAGAAAACTCTATAAGCTGAGATTTACTCAGCCCTCTTTGGGTTTTGAAGTCTGTTTCTTCTATGCAGGCATTGCTATATTTGAGTTTAGCTTTTGAAAGCAGTATCTTAAGCTGTTTGTCCTGCCTGAAGGCTATCTCTTTATCTAAAAGAAGATTAAGCCTGTCTTCGAAGGTTAAATCCGAATAAAGTTCGTCTTCGACCGATTTTGCCATTCCGTAGAGTTTTAAAGATAAAAGTTTTTCTTTCAGCATAGTTCCTCCTTGTAATATTGTGCGCCGCGGATATTTTCGTGCGCTATTTTATTTTCTAATTTTTGTTCTATAAAATCGTTCTCGAGATTTTTATCTAAAATATTCTTTACGTTTCTGTATCTGTATAGGCTAAAATTAAGCGCTTTTTTACATGCGGCTTCAACCCTTGCGGAAGGATAGCGCTTATTGAGCCTTATTATGCCCAATGCCATTCTCAAAGAAGATTCGGGGCTTTTTCTATTTTCCATTATCTTTTCTATTAACAGGGCGGTATTTCGTCCTATTTTTAGAGATTCTTCCATTATCTTTTCCGGAGTTATCAGAATGCTTCTGTGGGATAAAGGCATATGTTCGGAAGAGGTAACAAAATACCCTTTGACGAAATTTCTTTTATGGGAAGCAATTATTTTAGAATTGTGGTATATTTTAATTAATTCGTGGTTGTAGCATATATCCACGTCCTTATAAATTAATTTATAAGGGACGCTGTAGTGGGTGCCGTCAACATCCACGTGGTAATCTATGCCGACACGCGCCCTCTTCCAGAAAGAAAGTTCGTACCTTTCCGGAAGAGGCTTTAAATGAAGCTTTTCTTCTTTAAAAAGCTCCGTTCTCGATTTCAAAATAATTTGCATTGGTCTATCGTTGTAATCTTTTAGCTCCAAAGATATAGCTAAATTCAACTCTTCTATGCTAAAAAACGTTTTATTCCTTAATGGAGCCAAAATGCTTCTTTGGGCATTAAGTACGCCGTTTTCGGCTTTCGGTTTGTCTTTAGGCTTTTTAGGTCTTGCGGGGAGTATAACCGTGTCGTAATGAAGGGACATATCAAGGTAAGTCTGGTTGATTTCGGGGTCGTAATAGTTGGGCTTCGTTACTCCCGATTTAAGATTGTCGGGGACTATTCCCGAAGGACATCCGCCGAAGAACTCGAACATTTTAATATGGCAGGATATCCAGCTTTCTATGCTCTGACGCAAAACGGCATATGCAAAAGTGTAGTTGCTTGCGCCTAATACTCCGACGAATAGTTCTACTTCGGTTATTTCTCCGGTAAGAGGATTTTTTATAAACGGTTTAAGTCCGGAAAAATCTACGAATACCTTTTCTCCCATTTTATGGTTAAATCTCATTACGGGATTTACCACATCCTTCCATATGCCGTAATGATGGCAGAACTGGGTATATCGGTAACCGTTAGGATTATCTTTTATATACTCTTTCCAGAGAAGATAAAGGGTTACGCCTTTTCTTTTAAGTTCCGAATTAATATACTGCATATCCGGAAGAGGCCTAACGGGTTTAGGAGTTTCGTTAAAGAACAAAGATTTAATCTCTTCGTCTGATAAAGACATAAATGCGTCGTAAGTTATCTTGGTTGATTTAAAGCCGTTTAGGTAGAAACTTACGGTAGTAGGCGAGATGTTGCAGGATAAGGCAATTTTTCTGTTGCTTAAGCCTAAATTAAATAATCTGATAATTTCTTTTACGGTTTTCATGGTTAATCTCCTTTTTTTTCGTTTTCGTTTCATAGTTTTCTCCCTAAAAGTTAATTTAAGAAGAAAGTTTAGCATAAAAAGGGATTAACCTGCGGATAAATTAGGGCATGCAGGTAGAAGTTATGCAGTTAAAAGCATACCTGCAATGTAAAATAAAATTGCACTATTTATAAAATTACGGGTGTCCAATTAAAACCGAAACGGGTGTCCAGTAATTTCCGAAATAGGTGTCCAATTAAAACCGAAACGGGTGTCCAGTCGAGAACGAAATATACAATATACCGTATTAGGAGTGGATTTAACCGTCAAAAAAGACGTCTTGGGACTATATGTATCGGAATCCGAAGGCGCAGCCTTCTGGCTTTCCGTTTTAACCGACCTTAAGAACAGAGGCATAGAAGATATTCTTATCGCCGCCGTCGACGGGCTTAAAGGCTTCCCCGAAGCTATTAAATCGATATTTCCGAAAACCGAAGTACAGTTATGCATAATCCATCAGATAAGAAACTCATTGAAATACGTCGCCTCTAAAAACCAGAAAGAGTTTATTCAGGATTTAAAGCCGGTTTATAAAGCAATAAACAAAGAAACAGCAGAATCAGAACTATTAAAATTAGAAGAAAAATGGGGCAAGAAATATCCCGTCGTCATTAAATCATGGAAGGATAAATGGGAAAACCTCTCCGCCTACTTTAAATATCCCCATGAAATAAGAAGGATAATCTATACCACCAATATCATAGAATCCGTTCACCGGCAGTTCAGGAAGCTCACTAAGACAAAAGGCGCGTTCCCAAACGAAAACTCCCTTTTGAAGCTTTTGTATTTAGGAATACAGAATGCTAAAAAGAAATGGACTATGCCGGTCCAGAACTGGGGTCTTACGCTTTCCCAACTGTCGATATTCTTTCCGGACAGGATAGAAAAATACCTGTAATACGGTAATGCTAAACTACTTAGTGCTTAATTTAAAAGCCTTATTTAGCGTATCAGGAGGTATTTTAGGGCTTAAAATAACAAAAAGTTGCTTGACCAACTTTTACGGCGGCGATGAATATTTATAATTTACAAACAAAAAATATGATATAATTTTTACTAATTAACCAATAAAAAATCAGGCTGACACGAAATATCTAACGCTTCCAAATAAAAACTTCCCATTATTATAATAGGAAGTTTTTATAAAAAATATATCATTTTATAGTGCATTCACTTAAGTTAACACCAAATTCGAATTCATTGTATACATAGACACCCATAACAGTAACAGACTGTCCTTTTTGTAAACTATAGAGTTTTTTAAGACTAGTTTTGTTATTTATGTCACAATAAATAAAATCTTGTGCTCCTATATGATTCCGATTTTTATGTGCTACTCCTTTAATTGTTAATTCAGCACCATTGCCTAATGAACTTATGCTAGAAATAATCCCTGTAATTTCAATTGTTTTATTATTATAAAGATTTCTAAATCTAAAACTATTATTAATTAATTCACTATCCGCATTTACCGCAGTAGTATTTAATGCTACATTATGAGAATTTCTTTTATTATTAATTCCTAATAGTCCGGCTTTCTTTAGTTTAGAAATTAAACCAGAACCCTTATTAGTATACTTCAATAATGTCTTTGCATTTCTGGCAGATATAAGAACATTTTGAGATGTTTCTCCTGCTTTTCTATATGCTAGGGCAGATAAAGCTAAAAACGAACCAACTTCGTAGGCAGCAGTCATAGTAGTTAAATTATGGGATGAATAACATTCTGCAATCATTTTCGCATCGCCTGATGCAAAAGCACCAGCATTTAAATATTCCCCTAATTTATATTCATTAGCTTCCCGTGAAAAATCCTTGTTGAGATTAACATTATAACATTCACCATACCCCAACATTTTAGCTGCTGATGCTTCTGTATCTAAAATATTTATAACGCTAGATTTATCATTCACATTCGAATTTGTATTTATTTGATTAGAGTTATTGGCATTAGAATGAGGTATAAGCGAGTTAAAAAATGTTGATAAACTAAACCCATAAGTTTTATAAGAATTAATAAACATAATAGATATAAAAAAAATAATAAATAGACCTTTTTTCATAAATTATCCCCTTTGTTTTAAATTAAATTTAATATTAATTATGTTAATTATTCGATAAATATGTATATTTCGTTTGATTCGTCTGTTAGTCTCATTTTTAAGGTTTTATTATACAAGACTGACAAAAAATTTTAAATGGTCTCTTACAAATCAATAAATAATATTTTAATTTATCTATTTGTCTTTATTTTTATTGAATGGTTATACTTAGAATTAATTAAATAACTGGATTGATACGCTTTAGATTTAGATTTATAGACTTGTTCCCAAATTTTATAGAAATTATATTTGAGCTTATTAGCTGCTCTGTTACAACCTGCACCAAAAGATGTATGGTAAAAAATAGCATTAGAATATTTAAACCACAATTTATCGTTTGCCTTAAACTTTTGCAACTTTGAAAAAGTATTCAGGCATTTATTCAACATTCTATTTGCGCTGGTATTAGTATATGACCAAATATGTGAATATCTAATATATGGTTTAAAAAATGCAGTATGTTTATTTTCAAATTTTTGATAATTTATCTGGCCAGGTTTTACATACATTACAATAATAATTATAATAGACCCTAAAACAGCTGCGCCGCCAAAGAAATAAAAAAATACTTTAGTCAGGAAGCCGGTATATATTGTAAAGTTATTAACCTTATAACCAACATAAAATATAATAGGAAGAAAGACAAAAAGGGTTATCAGAAACACATTAGAAAAATAAAATGATAAAAACACAATAAGAGCAATAATCCCGCTTATTATAGCAAGCCATTTAAAAATAAATTTATACAATGTTGATATTGTCTCGTCATCAGAGTTCTCTGGATTATATGCGTTATATAAATAATAACAATAACCTGCAAATGAAGCAAAAAATATTAAAACAATATAAGGCTTTATAACTGGGCTAGGTATAAAATGATAAACTATATAAAAAACAAGTACAATACTTAAAAAATAAATGATGTGAAGTGTAATTATAGAGTCGTTTTTACCAATAGACTTAAAAAGGCGGGTCTTTAACTTAGTGAAAAAAAAGTATGAGCCAACTATAAATCCGACAACTACAACAAATATGATAAAAAAATTCCAAAAGAATGGTAATAATTGACTCATATAACCTCTTGTGTGAATATTTTTTAAATATATTTATAAACTTCTTTGATAAAAATGCTTATCTTATTTTAATAAATTTAGAAAAAATAAAAAGAGCTGTTGTTGAAAATAAAACCCAAATAGATACAGCGATAATAAGGTTGTAAAACTTATTTTGACTTCCAAACAAATAAACAAATAAAAACGATATACTGACTATAAATGAAAATACGGCAA
>DAHVOJ010000047.1 GCA_027318865.1 bacterium
TCGGAAGAAGGCGTTATGGGGTATCCGGCAAAGAAATCGCACCCTGCTATAACGGCGCCTTCGGCTACGGCTTCGTTGCCCTGCATTAATTTTATATTCTTACTCATAATTTTATCGTTCCTCCGTTATTAACAGTTTTATTTATTTGTATTATTTATCTTATTCTTCCACGGTAATCGAAAAGTCGGGGCACAGATATTCGCAAATATTGCATTTGGTGCATTTGGAAATATCCACGACCTCCGCTACCTCTTTGTTCATTGCAAGGACGCCTTCGGGGCAGAATGCGACGCATATTTCGCATCCCTTGCAGTAATTTACGATAATGTCGATTTTAACGCCGCCCTTTTTGCCGGTTCCGGAATATTCTTTAATAGTAAGGTTGTTTTTTGCCTTGGTTTCTATTTCAATGCCTTCGCAGACATTGTAATTAACCGGCGCAATATCAACCGCCGAATTACTTGATTTTCTACTTTCTTTTTCAGGCATGTCAGCCTCCCGCTTAAAATTAAAATAAAACTAACGATATCTTTACAAATTATAAATTTAAAGCCTTTTTGGCGGTTTCGGCAATAACGGAAGGGTCGTCGGCAAATCAACGCTCGAATTATTAATCGATTTTTAACGACGTTTGATATTTCTTCTATCTAAATGACCCTTATCGGCAATATATTATCTGTGATTTTTTTACGTTAGAAATATTTTACACATTTAATAAAATAAATGCAAGCAAAAAATAAACCACCATTATAAATTTTTATGAATACAAGACAGTTATTATTATGCCGATGTTGCTTTTTAGCAGTTCAGCAGGTTTTTGCTCTAATGCAGATTTAGGAATAAATAATGCTTAGGCGTTGTTAAAGAAATTTAAAAAACTTTTAAAGAGTTTAGAGCCTGAATCAAAAAATAAACCGCTGTTTTGAGCTAATGTTTCGGAATAACGGTCGGCGCGGTATTTTCCGTCCGCATTTTTGAGCCGCGTAGAAAAACCGCAGAAAGGGACAGGCTCCGGCGTATGCTTTTTCAATTTAACCTGATTATAATGGTCCGGTAAAATCATTACGGTGTATTCGCCGAATTTCTTAAGCCCTTCGAGCACTCCGCCGGCTATAAAATTGTCGAAATCTTCTATAGCTTTTAATTTTTTATCGATGCTTCCTTCATGGGAAGTCTCGTCGGCAGCTTCGACATGTATATAAACAAAATCGCCTCCATTTAACGATTCTATTCCGTATTCGACTTTGCCTTTATAATTAGTATCTAAATATCCCGTAGCGCCGGGAACGTTTATAACTTTAAGACCGGCATATTTGCCTATTCCCTTAACCAGATCTACCGCCGAAATAACCGAACCGTTTAAACCGTAGGCTTCTTTCATGGTCGGCATCGAAGGCTTGTATCCCTGCCCCCACAGCCATATCGAATTTGCCGGAAGATTTCCTGCGGCAACCCTTTTTTTATTTACGTCGTGATTTTCTAATATTTTTTCGGCTTTACGCATCATTTCGAGTATTTTTGAACTTGAAGGCGCACCGTGAGGAAGATATTCGTCTATTTGCAAATCGGGAATATCGTGCGGCGCAACGGTTTGAAGACCGTTTATGTCTATGCCTCCTGCAACCAAAAGATGCCTGTAGCTTACGCCGGGATAAAAATGAAACTTCTCGTTGCCGAGTTCTTTTTGAAATGTTTCTATTATGTTTTTCGCTTCCTCGGTTGAAATATGTCCGCCGGAATAGTCATGCATATATTTCTTTCCGTCTTTTTCCAGTATATTGACGAGATTAAGCCTGAACGCAACATCGTCTTTTCCAAGTTCGACGCCCATGCTTGCCGCCTCTAAGGGCGACCTGCCTGTATAATAATTCAAAGGGTCGTATCCAAGTATAGACATAGAACCTATGTCGCTTCCCGGAAGACATCCGTCGGGAATAGTCTTCGCTAAACCCGTAACTCCTCTCGCCGCTACCGAATCCATATTCGGCGTTTTTGCGTATTCTAAAGGCGTTTTTCCGCCAAGTTCCGCTAAAGGCAAATCCGCCATGCCGTCCGGACATAAAATAACGTATTTATGTCTGTCCATTTAATTAATAAATCCTCCCGATTTTATATTAACTGTCTTTAAGTTAAAAATTGCGGTCATAATTAAACTCTGGATTCCTGCTTTCGCAGGAATGACGACTGAAACAGTGAGATAATAAATTTATATGTCATTCCTGCGAAAGCAGGAATCCACTTTTCGGTTGAATTATATAAATATTATCCGGATATTAATTTATAATTCAGGCTAATCCCATTGCTTTGAGTACCGAATGTTTATCGCACGGCACGACGACCGGTTCTTTCGAAACTTTTATCGCGTTTCCGGGGTCTTTAAGTCCGTGTCCCGTAAGGGTCAGGACGCAAACGGAGCCTTTTTCGAAAAACCCGCGTCCGTTTAATTTTATTAATCCGGCAAAACTTATCGCGGAAGCGGGTTCGCAAAATATGCCTTCGTTTGCCGCAAGCAGGGCATATGCCTTTAATATATCTTCGTCGCTTATGGATTCGATTAATCCTCCCGATTCGTCTCTTGCCTCAACGGCTTTCTGCCAGCTTGCGGGATTGCCGATTCTTATTGCCGTTGCAACCGTGTGCGGTTCTTTGACTATATGGTTTAGAACTATAGGAGCGGCGCCTTCCGCCTGAAAACCGAGCATTTTTGGAAGGCTTTTGATTCTGCCGGCGGCATAATATTCTCTGTAGCCTTTCCAGTAAGCCGTGATATTTCCGGCGTTTCCTACCGGAAGAATATGGTAATCCGGCGCACCGCCGAGTTCGTCGGCTATTTCGAAGCTCGCCGTCTTCTGCCCTTCTAATCTGAACGGATTCACCGAATTAACTAAGGTAACGTCGTAATCCTTTGCGATTTCGCGGGTAATTATCAGAGCGTCGTCAAAATTTCCCTGAATCTGCATTACGACGGCGCCGTGGACTAAAGCCTGAGAAAGTTTGCCGGCAGCTATTTTTCCTTCGGGAATCAAAACGAAAGATTTTATTCCGGCTCTTGCCGCATAAGCCGAGGCGGATGCCGAAGTATTTCCGGTAGAAGCGCAGATTACCGCTTTTGAACCGTCGGATACGGCTTTAGATACAGCCATAGTCATGCCCCTGTCCTTAAAGGAACCGGTCGGATTCAAACCTTCGTATTTGAAATATATTTCTATATCGGGGTTTATAATTTTCCTTAAATTGCGTGCTTTTATCAAAGGAGTGTTCCCTTCGAGTATAGTAATTATATGCCTGTCGTCTATTTCCGGTAAAAACTCGCGATATCTTTTGATTACGCCTTCATACTTGTTAAGTAGCAAGCCGCCCTCCGTTTATACGTTTATTCAATTTTGTCTTCTATTCTTAAAACCATGGTTTTGGCGGAAATAACGTCTAATTTGTCGCATAATGCAATGCTTTTAAACAATTCCTCCTCGTTGGCCTCATGCGTAGTAATGACTATTGGAACAGAGCCTTCCACCTTCCTGCCTTTTTGGAGCATTGAACTTATGCTTATAGAATTTTCGCCAAGGATTCCCGATATTTTTGAAAGAACGCCCGGTCTGTCCATTGCGGAAAACCTCAAGTAATATCTAGAAATTATATCTTTTTTGGTTTTAATATTAAGTTTATTTTTTATTTTAGAGATAATAAAATCATGGTGGCTATCGTCGTTTACCAATCTTGAAGCTATTTCCATTAAATCCCCCATTACCGCGCTTGCCGTGGGATTTCCGCCCGCGCCGTAACCGGTAAGACTTAATGGCCCTGCAAATTTAGTATTTACGAGAAACGCGTTAAACACGCCGTCTATCTTTGATAAAAGGCTGGAGGACGGTATTAAAGTAGGATGAACTCTTATTTCTATTTTAGAATCTTCGTCTTTCAAAATTCCAAGCAGTTTTATCGTATATCCAAGTTCTTTTGCAAAACTTATATCCAACTGGGTTATATTTTCTATTCCTTCTATTATAACATCTTTCATTGATAAACTTGTAGAAAAAGCTAGCCTGCCCAGTATCGCAAGTTTATGCGCGCTGTCCGTGCCGTTTATATCTAAAGAAGGGTCGGCTTCGGCGTAGCCTTTTTCCTGGGCCTTTTTAAGAACATCCTCGAACTTCCCGCCTTCTTTGGTCATTTTCGATAATATGAAATTAGAGGTTCCGTTGATTATCGAATAAACCGACTTGACTTTGTCGCCCGCAAGTCCGTTTTTTATCGCCCTCAATATCGGTATCCCGCCGCCGACCGCGGCTTCGAAACCTATATTAGTTTTCTTGTCGATGCATTTCTTGAATATCTCTTCGCCGTGTTCCGCAAGAAGAGCTTTGTTTGCGGTAATAATGCTTTTCCCTCCGGATATTGCCTGAAGAATAAAATCCTTTGCGGGATGAATCCCTCCTATAAGCTCTATTACGATATCGATTTCCTTGTCCTCGAGTATATCGGACGCATTTTGAACCGACAGCTTCTTTATGTTTTCGGGAACGGGATGACTGTTTCCACGGGTAAATATCTTTTTTATATTTATAGGTACAGAAAAAATAGAATCAAGTTCCCCTTTTTGTTCCGAAAAAATGTGGTAAAAACTTGAGGCGACCGTACCAAAACCAAGAATCCCTATATTAATTGCTTTTTTCATATTTTTTATTAAGCCCCTTGCTTACATTGTTACGGCTTACGACTATTGTTAATTTGCCGTTATATCACATTAAACCGCTTTATGAAAAAATTCTTCGTTATTAACAAAATGTTTTATTCCTTTCGATGCCTGCCTTATCCGCATTTCGTTTTCAACAAGCGCAAAGCGCACATATTCGTCGCCGTATTCGCCGAATCCTATACCGGGCGAAACGGCAACTTTTGCTTTGTCTAATAATAACTTAGAAAATTCAAGCGACCTAATTCCCGCATCCAAAAACTGCTGCGGTATTTTCCCCCAGACAAACATGGTAGCCTTAGGTTTTTCTATATGCCACCCTGCAAATCGAAAACTTTCTATTAACACGTCTCTTCTCTTTTTATAATGTAAAACCATATCGTTTACGGCGTTATGCTCCATTTCTTCGTTTAAAGCGATAATAGAGGCTATCTGTATGGGCTGAAACATTCCATAGTCTAAATAGCTCTTTATTCTAGAAAGGGCATTAATCAAGACGGGGTTGCCGAGGGCGAAACCGACCCTGAATCCCGCCATACTGTAACTTTTGGACATAGAAAAAAATTCAACGCCGACATCCTTCGCCCCTTTCGCCTGCAAAAAGCTCGGGGCTTTATACCCGTCGAAAGTCAAATCCGCATATGCGTTGTCGTGGATTATATATATATCGTTTTCTTTTGCAAAATCGACTAATTTTTCGAAAAAATCAAGTTCGACCGTAACGGTAGTCGGGTTATGCGGAAAACTTAATATGATGACCTTAGGTTTAGGCCATGTCTGTTTAAGCGCCGTCATAAGATGCTCGAAAAAGTCTTCGCCTGGAATTAAAGGTATGCTCCTAACGTCCCCGCCGGCTATAATAACGCTGTAAGCATGAATAGGATATGTGGGGTTAGGCACGAAAGCGACGTCGCCTTTATTTATAATTGCAAGCATAAGGTGGCTCAAACCTTCTTTTATGCCCATGGTAACTATGGCTTCCGCATCCGGGTCGAGCTCGATGCCGTAATTGCGTTTATACATATTGACTATGGCGAGCCTGAGTTTAAATATTCCGCGGGATACCGAATATCTATGGTTTTTCGGATTCCTCGACGCTTCGACCAATTTTTCTATTATATAATCCGGCGTCGGAGAATCCGGATTGCCCATACCGAGGTCGATAATGTCGTCGCCCCGCTTTCTGGCTTCCATTTTTATTTTGTTTACCTCCGCAAAAACGTAAGGCGGAAGCCTTTTAATGGTTTCAAAATCTTCTATCATTATAAATTTCCCCTGCCGGATAAATCGAACGGATAAAGAGGACAGGCTTAAGTCTGTCCCCGCCATACAAAAAATTATATTATATTCCTTAACTCACCGTTAGAGACTATAAAAATTGATTTAACAAGTTATAAATACTGCATAAACGGCGTGCGTTTATATC
>DAHVOJ010000048.1 GCA_027318865.1 bacterium
AATATATTCTTGGATTT
The DNA here is from genome assembly GCA_027318865.1 of bacterium. Taxonomy (GTDB): domain Bacteria; phylum SZUA-79; class SZUA-79; order Acidulodesulfobacterales; family Acidulodesulfobacteraceae; genus Acidulodesulfobacterium_A. The sequence continues at coordinate 18 of DAHVOJ010000048.1, forward strand.
ATATTCGTCCAAATCCTCCGGGTCGGCTTCCGCATTGTTTAATAACTCATTGTAAAGCTCTGTAAACGAATCCGAAATATATTTTAGGAATATAAGACCCAGAACGACGTGTTTATATTCTGCGGCATCCATATTGTTGCGCATCTTATCCGCAGTCTGCCAAAGCTTGGAAGTAAAATTAATGTCTCCCGCCTGATTTGAACTGTTGTTGCCGTTAGTTTTTATCATTTATAATACTTTTTTTTATAATATAAATTTAATAATTTATTATATTATATATGTTAAATAATATTTATTAATAGTTCTCAAAATAATTTATATCATACGATTTCATAACCGCTTTTATTTATTAATTCTTCGCTCAGCCGCCATAACTTCGTCCTCGCATCTTTATCATAGGATATATCGTGCGGTTTCGCTATTTTTGAGTCGCTGAAATATTTTCCGGTTATGTTTTCTACGTCTTTAGAAACGGCTAAATAAACCGGGGTCTTAGCCCCTTCCTGCGGACTTCTGCCGAAAAAACCTCCGACTGCGCCCCAGCCTGCTTTTAAAAGTTTCGTGTTTATGACTCCAGGATGCAGGCAATTTACGGTGATATTTTTATCCTTTAGCCTTTCGCTTAACTCAATAGTAAAAAGAATATTGCATAATTTAGAAAGGCTGTAGGCTCTGTGGCCGTCGTATTTTACCGGTTTTACGAGATTATCGAAATCCATTTTCGAAGCGTGCGCGGTCGAACTTACGTTTATTATGCGGGCATGTCCTTCACTTGTCGGTTTAATAATGGACAGCAGATTTAAGGTAAGATAAAACATCGAAAGATGGTTTATCTGAAACGTCGCTTCCATTCCTTCCGGAGACAGCATGTAATCCTTCAAATAAACGCCGGCGTTGTTTATTAAAATATCTAAACTGCCATACCTTTTTTTAACCTCTTCGGAAAAACGATAAACCTCTTTTATGGACAATAAATCGCATGCGAAGTAGTCTAAATTTTTAGCACCGGTTACCGCAGAAATTTCGTTTAAGGTTTGTTTGCATTTTTCTTCATTCCTGCCGTGAATCACGACGGAAAAACCTTTCTGCGCAAGAATAACGGCGGTCTGTTTCCCTATTCCGTCGGTAGAACCCGTAATAAGAACGGTTTTCATAATTTTGCCGTCCTTTCCGCAACGATATTCCTAACGCTTTCGCTTTCGTCGTCTTTCATTAAAGGCAGATATTCTTCGGGAATTCTTCTCGACACGGCTTTTCTTACCAATGCTTCGCCGTCTTTTATCATATCTTTTAAATATTTCGGCTCTATTCTTTCGGCGACCTTAATTCTTACTATCGGCTCTTTATCGTGCATTAACGAGGGCAGATAAGATTCGTCTATCCTTTCGGCGGCCGCATGCCTCACCCAGAAAGATTTATCGTTGAGCATTTTTGGAAGCTCTTTTGCGTCTATTCTTTTTGCGACGATTAAACGGACTTCTTTATACGGGTCGTTTATAAGAGGCGTTAAATTTTCGGCGGATATTCTTGAGGCGACTTTATATCTTACGTTTTCGTCTTTATCTTTTAAAGCGTGAATTAAATAAGAAGGCTCCGCCATACTTACGGCATTAAACCGCTCTTTAAAATCTCCGTTGTTTAAAATATTTATAAATTCGCTTTCGGTCATTTTATTTATAAATTCAATAATTAATAAATTTTAGTTATTACAATTTAATTATACCTTAAAATTTTGAATTTCGGCACATTCTTAACGTTTTTTTAAGATATAATTTATATATATCATATGCCGGAGGTAAAAAATTATGCTGAATATAAAAAGAATTTACGACGAGCCGTCCGATGAAGACGGCATAAGAATATTAGTGGACAGGTTATGGCCGAGAGGCATAAGCAAAGAAAAAGCAAAAATAGATTTCTGGTTTAAAGACATAGCCCCTTCTAACGAACTAAGGAAGTCGTTTCATGAGGCGGCAATAGATTTTAAAGAATTTAAAGCAAAATATTTGCGGGAACTTTCGGAATACGGCCGCGGGCATAATTCCTCCGCCGAGCCGGATTCGGATAATTCGATTGCGGAAATATCGAGATTATTAAAAACCGGAAGCAAAAATGTAACTTTATTATACGGGCTTAAAGACGAAATAAACAATAATGCCGCGGTTTTGAAAGAATTTATATTAAAAAAATGAAAATAATTTCTTGAACTTACAAAGCAAATTACGAAACAAAATTTTCTTCTTTAAATCTCTCAAAATAATTATAAGAACGGCTTTCATAATTTTATCATAGAACTTTCATTTTAAACTTTTGCAATTTTTGCGACAGTTAGTATCGGCAATATTACTCATTTGCATTATCAATAGCATTTATGACATTCAAGTATGTTTTTTTATTTTACAATAAATGCGAATTTATAAAGAAAAACTTGTTTAAGCGTATCTTTCTTCTTTAATAGGGTCTGCGCCGTTGGAATAGCCTCTTTGCTCCCAGTATCCAAGCTCTTCTTTGTCTAAAAAGGTAATTACCTTTACCCATTTTGCGCTTTTATATGCGTATTTATCGGGAATAACCAAGCGCACTGGAAAACCGTGTTCCGGAGTTAAAATTTTACCGGCATATTTTAACGCAAATATCGAGTTGTCTTTGAGGAGGAAATCGGTATCTACGTTTGTAGTATAACCGTCGTAAGAACCGGTTAAAACATATTTTGCGTCTTTAAGGGGTTTAACGATATCTGCGAGTTTCTTTGACAAAACGCCCTCCCATTCCGCCGATTCTTTAGTCCAGCCGGTAACGCAGTGGAAGTCGTCCGTTACTTTATCGTTACCGATTTTTACGATATCTTCGTAAGTCAAAACTACCGGATTTTCGACCAATCCCTTTACCGTAAGCCTGTAATCGGCAGTACTTACATCCGGAATATATCCTAAATCAAGCTGAATAAGATCATCTACTTTTTTTTGGTTTGGCGGTATCATATTCCCTTTCTTAATTTTCTAATAAACATTACATTTAAAAATTCGTCTTCGGTCATTTTAATTTTAACTTATTTTATTTTATAACAATTTATAACGGAAGCTACAATATTTTTTATAACGGTTTTAAAGTTATTTTCATTGCTATCGTAAATTTCAAACAATCTCATGCGTAAATGAGGCTCCCAGTATTTATCGATATGCATTTTAATCTCCTCTGCCGCAATATCTATCGGATACGGCGAAAAAATCCTGCAAACATCCAAAAACATCGATTTTATTTCGTCGCTTCCTTTTAATAACGGCTTAAATTCCCTTGAGGCAAACGGCGCGTCGGCTTTGCTTATAGAAACCGCCGTCACTTTATATTCCGGGGTTTCCGTGGACCAGTCGGCATATTCGCTTGTTAAAATATTGGTTTTAAATTCGGGAAAATGAAAAGTAGTTGCCGCTACTCCTTTCATAACTCTTTCGCTGATTTTTGCGTTAAGCGTAACCGAGCCCTTTTTGCTTTTAACAAGAACGAGACTGCCGTCGGTTATAGAAAGTTTTTCGGCATCCTCTTCGCAAACTTCTAAAACATCCCGCCCGTACCACAGGCTGTTAAAACTCCTGCGGGTATTGTTGGAACAGTTATACTGGTAAAGGTTTCTTACGGTCGTTAAAATAAAAGGGTATTCTTCCGATATATAATCTTTGGAACCTATAAATTTAGTAATCGTAAATCTGCCTTTTCCGCGGACAAACTTATCTTTATGGAGAATAGGCGTGCCGTCCGGATTTTCGGCATTAACCGGCCACTGCGCCGAACCGTTTTTATCTAATAAATCATAGCTGAGCCCCGAAAACTGCGGGGTAGTAACGGCGATTTCATCCATTATTTCGGAAGGATGTCCGTAATGCATCCCGTAACCCATAGCATCGGAGAGCCCGGCGATTATCTGCCAGTCCTGCAAACCTGCGGCGGGGTCTATAACCTTTCTTACTCTCTGCACCCGTCTTTCCCAGTTGGTAAAAGTCCCGTCTTTTTCCAAAAAAGACGAACCCGGAAGTAAAACATGCGCGTATTCCGCGGTTGACGTTTTAAATAAATCGTGGACGACTACCGTTTCCATATTTTTTAAAGATTCTATTATTCTGTTGGAGTCCGGGTCTGTTTGGACTATATCTTCCCCCATTATATATATTCCTTTAAATCTGCCGTCTAAACCGCCTCTTAACATATCCGGAAGCCTCATGCCGGGGGTTCCGTCTAATTTTACGCTCCATATTTTTTCAAATACCGCCCTCGCCTTTTCGCCTGATATATGCCTGTAGCCGGGCAGGGAAGAAGGCTCCGCTCCCATATCCGCTGCACCCTGAACGTTGTTCTGTCCCCTGAGCGGACTGACGCCGACGCCTTTTCTGCCGATATTTCCCGAAGACATCGCTAAATTTGCTATTGCAAGAACTCCGGTAGAACCCTGCAGATGTTCGGTTACGCCCAGGCCGTAAAATATCGAAGCATTGAGAGCTTCTGCATACAGGCGGGCCGCTCCTTCTATATATTCTAGAGGAACGCCGCTAATTTTCGACGCGGCTTCCGGCGAGTTCGATTCGTCAAGTATAAAATCAGCCCACAACTTAAAAGATTCTTCATCGCATCTCGTTTCTATGAAATCTTTTTTAATTAAATTTTCTTTTAAAATATAATGCGCCATTGCATTAAGCAGTATAACGTTAGTGCCGGGAAGCGGCCTTAAGTGATAACGCGCGGCTATATGGGGCGACTTTGCAACCTCGGTTTTTCTGGGGTCTATTACTATAAGCCCTGCGCCGTTACGAGCCGCTTTTCTAATAAAAGAACCTACTACCGGATGGGCTTCGGTAGGATTTGAACCTATGACCATTATTACGTCGGACTTAAACAGCGAACTTAAATCCTGCGTTCCGGCTCCCGCGCCGAACGCAACCCCAAGGCCGTAACCCGTCGGTTGATGGCAGACCCTTGCGCAAGTATCTATGTTATTGTTGCGAAAAACTGCCCTTACAAGTTTCTGCATCAAATAATTTTCTTCGTTCGTGCACCTTGATGAACTTATTGCGCCTATTGTGTTAATTCCGTAATCTTTTTGAATTTTTTTAAATCTATCCGCAATAAAACCGAAAGCTTCACTCCAGGAAACCTGCCTGAACGGCAAACCCATATTTTCCCTTATAAGAGGATGTTTAAGCCTCTCGACGCTTTTGGCATACCCGAACGAAAACCTTCCTTTAATACAGGAGCGTCCATAATTAGACAGGCTTTCGTCAACCGGGACCGCCCTTATAATGTTATCTCCTTTTGTTTCCACGTTAAACGAACATCCTACTCCGCAGTAACCGCAGGTCGTTCTCGTCTCCTTGAAAGGTTTGCCGTAATCCGCAACGCTTTTCTCGATAAGAGCCCCCGTAGGGCAGGCTTTTACGCAGGCGCCGCAGGAAACGCATTCGGAGTTGAAAAAGCTGTTTTCTTTGCTCCAGCCTGCTTTTATTACGGAATTAAAACCTCTTCCCGCAACCGTAAGGGCAAAATTACCCTGAATTTCTGCGCAAGCCCTGACGCATCTTGCGCAGACTATGCATCTTTTCGGGTCGAATAAAAAATACGGATTGGAATCGTCAACCGACAGATTTAAATGACTTTTTCCCCTGAACCTTATGCCGCTTAAACCGAAATAAGAAGCCGCGGACTGAAGTTCGCATATCCCGTTTTTTGAGCAGGTAAGGCAGTCGTTCGGATGGTCGGAAAGATATAACTCCA
>DAHVOJ010000049.1:0-231 GCA_027318865.1 bacterium
CCCGACGAACCGTTAACTAAAAGATTCGGAAATTTAGCCGGTAAAACTGCTGGTTCCTGCAAAGAACCGTCATAGTTCGGAGTAAAATCTACGGTTTCAAAATCTATATCGTCTAAAAGGAAAGACGAAAGCTTAGTCATCCTTATTTCTGTATATCTCATAGCCGCAGGCGGATCTCCGTCTATAGAGCCGAAGTTTCCCTGTCCGTCGACGAGAGGATATCTTAAAGAA
>DAHVOJ010000049.1:241-5193 GCA_027318865.1 bacterium
TCGCCGTGCGGATGATATTTACCTATAACGTCTCCGACGATTCTTGCGGATTTTTTATACGGCTTATTAAAATCGTTGCCTATTTCGTTCATAGCAAAAAGAATTCTTCTGTGAACGGGCTTTAATCCGTCTTTTACTTCGGGAAGCGCCCTGCCTATAATAACGCTCATCGCGTAATCTAAGTAGGACTGCCTCATCTCGTCTTCGATATTAATGTTGATAATACTGGTTTGGTCCAAAATTTTTCTCCTTTATATTTATATTTTTATATCTTTTATATGTTATCGTAAAGTTATTATCCGCCGATTCCGTTCATAAAATCGTTAGCCCAGGACGAATATTGAAAATTTTTTGTTTTTTCGTTAAAATTGTGCTTAAAACGCTTTAATTTAACGATGTCCGAAATCTTTTCAAAAACAGCTTCGTCGTCGTTTTCTTTTAAAATATTTTTGACGTTATACTCGTTATCATAAAAAAGACAGAGTCTTAAATTTCCGGACGCCGTCAGTCTCAGCCTGTTGCAATCCCCGCAAAAATGCTCGGATAAAGGACTTATGAAGCCTATTACGGTCTTACCGTCTTTAAAGCCGAAAGAGCGGCTGACGCCGTCGTAAATGTTCGATTCGTCGGACGAATTCTCGGTTAACGCAATCGTATTTCTATTGTTCGGGGTATCTTTTATAGGACTAAAATCGCCGAATTCCGATTTTATTTTTTCTTCTATTTCTTTAGAAGACACGGCATCGGCAATATTGCCGCCTATCGGCATATATTCTATGAATCTTAAATTCAGTTCTAATTTCTTGGCAAAATTTACGAAATCTATTATTTCGTCGTCGTTTGTTCCTTTTATTAAAACAGTATTTATTTTTACCGGATTATAACCAATTTTTTTTGCAAGTTCTATGCTTCTTAAAACAGTTTCCAAATTACCCGTTCTGGTAATATTTTTAAATCTGTCTTTATTTAAAGAGTCTAAGCTAACATTGATTCTTTTCAATCCTGCATTATATAATTCATAAGCGTATTTATCAAGAAGAATACCGTTTGTGGTCATAGAGATATCTTTTATGCCGCTTATTTTGCCGAGACTTTCTATGAGTCCGGTTAAACCTTTTCTTGCTAAAGGTTCTCCGCCGGTAATTCTGACTTTGCTTACGCCGTGCCTTGAAAGAATAGCCGATAATCTTAAAATATCTTCATATGAAATGATATCTTCGTGATTTAAAAGGGGAACGCCTGATTCCGGCATGCAGTAAACGCATCTCAAGTTACATCTGTCCGTTACGCTGATTCTTAAGTATGTGATCCTTCTGCCGAAATCGTCTATCAAGGGTTTTAATTCATCCATTTTGCTTATCCCGTCTCAAAATAACCCGAAGAAAGACTGCGGATTTTTAATCTTTTTTTGTTTTTTTGTCTTAGTAGGCTCTGTTCCGGCAACATAAGGCATAAGCACCGGATCTTGATAACTTGAATCTGCAATTAAACCGGTATGCGGGTTAATTTCGGCAAATACAATTCCTTTCGGTATGGCAAATGCCTCAGGCGGATAAATAAGAAGCGCCTTAGACATATAAGCGTTCCATATGGGCGCGGCTGTGATAGCTCCTACCATAAACCTTCCCATCGAGTGAAAATCGTCTAAACCGGTCCAAACACCGGTTACTAAAGACGAAGTATATCCCATAAATACGCCGTCTCTGTACTGGCTTGAAGAGCCGGTTTTACCCGCTACGTAAGGCGTAATTTTTCTTATATTCGAAATGGTAACTCCGGTTCCGTTAGTTATAACCCTTTCTAACATATTAGTCAGCACGTAAGCGACTTGAGGCGATAAAACCTGTTTGCATTCAGGAGTATAATGATAAAGTTCTTTTCCGCCCGGAGTCAATATTTTAATTATAAAAACCGGCTTGCATTCTTTGCCCCCGTCGGCAAAAGACGTATAAGCATCCGTTAAGTCGATTAAGCGGACGCTTGAGGAGCCGAGGGCCATAGTCAAGTTTCTGACTACGTGATGAATACCCATTTCGTTTGCAAGATGCGCCACTTTATCGATACCTACTTTTTTAAGCAGTTTGACTGCCACTACGTCTATAGAGTGCGCAAGACCTATAAGCAGGGTCGTAGGCCCCGTAAATCTTCTCGAAAAATTGTGAGGCTTGTAATATTTTCCGGGTACTCCGGTGGGATATATTGCAGGAGTATTATTTATAATGGATGAAGGAGTATAACCTTCGGTCAGCGCCTCGGAATAAACTATAGGCTTAAAAGCCGAACCGGTCTGTCTTTTTGCATAAAGCGCCCTGTTAAACTGGGTTTGACGAAAACTTATTCCGCCCACCATTGCCCGCACATAGCCGTTTTTAGGATCTAAAGAAACTAAAGCGCCCTCTATAACGTCTTTTTCTTCCAAAGAAAAAACCGGTATACGATTTTTGCTCCAGCCGTCGAATTTAACGAGTATTTCGTAACCCGGTTTTAAAGCCTGATTAACGTTGTTAATAGTCCTGTATGCAAAATAAACGTATCTTTGAAAATGGGAAGCCCATCTCATATTGGCAACTGGAAGAATTCCTTTAAATTTTCCAACCGATACGTTAGCAAGCTGACCGTTTCCGGAAATTCCCGTAACAAAACCTTTATATAAACCGCCTTCATATAAATCATTAATTTTGCTTTTCTCATCGTTTATTTTATTAAGCATTTCACCGTAAGAATACTTTTTTAACGGTCCGACGTAGCCGTATTCGTGAGAAAGTTTAGGTAAACCTGTTTTTACCGCTTTATCGGCATATTTCTGCGCCCTTGCGCTTAAAGCCGCATATATTTTTAAACCGCCTTCTTTATAAACAGCTTTTCCGTATTTATTTATAATTTCCTGCTTAATAAAAGCAAGATAATACGGCGCCACGCCGTAATATTTAAAAAAATTTCGGAAAACAAGTTTAGTATCGTATGCCGCTTTAGCCTGCGCTTTCGTTATAAAACCGTCGTTTGCCATCTGTCCTAAAACATACTTCTGTCTTCTTTTTGCATCTTTATAATGAACGTACGGGTCTAAAAAAGATGGGGCTTGCGGTAATCCGCCGAGCATGGCGGCTTCCGGCAGAGTAAGTTTCCAGACGGGCACTCCGAAATACGTAAGCGAAGCCGCCTGTATCCCATAAGCGTTATTTCCGAGATAAATTTGATTGAGATAAATATCTAAAATATCGTTTTTGGATAAATTGTCCGCAACTCTGTATGCTAAAATAGCCTCTCTCAACTTCCAGATATATGTTCTTTCGTAAGGGACTAGAAGAGTTTTTGCAACCTGCTGAGTTATCGTCGAACCGCCCTCGACGATATGCCCCGCCGCAAGATTTATGATAAAAGCCCTTGCAATAGCCTTATAGTCCAGCGGACCCTGATTATAAAAGTTTTTGTCCTCCGCCGCTAAAAACGCTTCCCTTACCTGCATAGGAATATCCGAAAAAGGAACCACTTCTCTATTGACGGAACCCAGATAGCCGACTAATTTACCGCTTGCCGAATATACGTAATTAACTTCTTTTGGATGATAGTCTTTAAGGGAAACAATATTAGGCACCGAAGATGCAAGAAGAAAATATAAAACGGTTAGAACGATGATAGGAACAAAAATTACAATCAAAATAACCGATATAATTATTTTTGTTAATTTTTTTTTCTTCGTTTTTGGTTTATTTACATTATTTCCATTTGAATTTTTATTGTTTTTATTTTTCATAGACATTTATTTTATAAATTAAATTTTTACACATTTTTTAACATTCATATTATTATACAATATTAATTTTAAGTTTGAAAGTCTTGTATGAACCCTTGATCCCGCGATAGAAAATATTCGAATGTTTTCTATTTTACGTAAATTCTATTGCAGGATTAAGGTAAACTTTAATTTTTATATACTTCAATATACGCTATATTATGTTATAATTTTAAATAAATAGAAAAATAAAAATGGAGGGAACATGTTTTATAAAGCCGATATGGTTGCTTTTTCAGGCCTTTTGCAGTGGGAAGCCGTCGAAAAACTTATAGAAGACGTTAAAAACTCAGGCTCGCGATGGCATTACGTCTATACGCAAACGGACGACGAAAAGGGCGAAATGGACGCAGATGCGGCGGCGTTATTTTTAAAGGAAAGGATGGACGAAATAAAAAATTTGGATAAAATTTGCGGATGGTTTTACGTCCACACAAAAGACGAACCTTCTATAATAAAAATTTACCATCCGAGAATGTCCGGAGGCGGCTGTTCTTTAACTACGCCCCCGCCATGGATTATCGTTTCAAAGGAAAAACCTGAAGATATAGCGGACCTGGAATCTTACAAGCCCGTAATAAAACCGGCGAAGAAATGGTTTAACGGTCGCTTTGCTAAGCACTGATTAAATCGTCTTTGCTAAGCATGGGGTAGTGCTTTTTATTTAATGTTTCTTTACCTCTTAATATCCAAATGATAATGTCCGTATCAAAAATTATCAATTCTATTTCCCTTTCTTAATTTTCTGATAAAATCGTTAATTTTAAAATCGGATTTGTCTTTCCACGCGCCTTTAGAATCGTCTATGGCGTCTGATATTTTATTGCTTTTATTTACCAGGTTTTTTTTGAGGTTTTCTCTTATTATTTGAGATGTACTTTTACCTAAAATCAAACTTTCTTTCTTTAAAATTTCGTATATTTCATCGTCTAAATATATTTGCGTTCTTCTCATTAAAGCTCCTCTTTTTATGAATTTAATCATTTATAATTTACTGATATGATGTATATTATAACTTATTATACATCATATTGATATATTATAAAACGAAAAAAATTATTTTTATTGTTTAGTTTTTGAATTTAATTTATAAATGCCACTTATTATATGACGGAAATGAACTCCGCCACTATTTTAAAATCGTTTTCGGAAGCGTTTT
>DAHVOJ010000004.1 GCA_027318865.1 bacterium
AATCAACGAAATATTCGTTTAGGTCTTATGCTTCTTTTAACGGAGTGCGTTTCTTAAAGTGCTCTACGTAGTTCATGAACCAGTCGTTTCTTCCCTTAATTTTTACAGTTTTCGCAAGGCGTCTTGCGTATTCGTCGGACTGGATAAAGCAATAATATTTTCGTCTAAGCTGAGCTGCGCCAAACAGGTTAACTATATTTACATTTTTGTCAAATGAAGTGAATTGTTCGGAATTGCTTATTTACTGCGGTTTTAATTGGTTGCGGGGGCAGGATTCGAACCTGCGACCTTTGGGTTATGAGCCCAACGAGCTACCGGACTGCTCCACCCCGCGATGATTTTTCGTATAATTTATTTATTATATAATTTAATTAATTTAATTGCAAGTTTATTTCTTGGAATTAAAGGAATTTCTTAAAATGTCCTTGATTTTTTCCGTCCGATTTATCATAATGATACAATAAGATATTTTTTTTGGGAACTTACTTTAATAATTAAGAATTTAACGCGGGGTGTAGTAATTATAATTATGGATACTGCCGAGAGCAAAAAAACTCCATTATACGGCGAACATGCTAAAATGGGGGCAAAAATCGTTTCATTTGCGGGATTTTATATGCCGCTCTATTATAAAAGCATAATAGAAGAACATCTGAACGTCCGGAACAACTCCGGCATTTTCGATATAAGCCATATGGGCGAAATAACCATAAAAGGCAAAGACGCTTCGGTTTTCGTCGATTATGTTTTTACCGCCGACGTTTCCAAAATAGGTAGCGGAGAGATAATATATTCATTAATTCTGAATGAAAAAGGAGGAATAATAGACGACGTTACGGTATTTAAGTTTTCGGACGAAGAGTATATGGTTGTCGTGAATGCGGCAAATACGCAGAAAGATTTTTCGTGGATTCATTATGTGCAGGGCGAGTTTCGGAAAAAAAGGAAAGATGTTTCGGCGGAAAATATCAGCGACGGAATAGGACTGCTTTCGGTGCAGGGACCCAAATCTAGAGATTTGATATATCCGTTAATAAGCGAAGTCGTCAAAATAGGAAAATGCGGATTATTCGACTTCAATTTTAAACCTAAAAATATTAAGGATTTAAAGCACTTTGAGTTCGGCTGCGCCGAATTTAAAGGCGTCAATGTAGAAGCGTTAATTTCGAGGAGCGGTTATACCGGGGAGTTCGGGTTCGAGATATTCGTACCTGCTGAAAAAACCGCTATTTTATGGAACCATCTTCTAAAGAATTCTCACCTTTCCAATCTTCTTCCGGTCGGACTCGGTGCAAGGGATACTTTAAGGTTCGAGGCGGCGCTTCCTTTATATGGACACGAGCTTGACGAAACTATAAATCCTTACGACGCCGGCCTCGAAAAATATCTTTCGGATACTAAAGATTTTATCGGGAAAGAGGCGTTAAAAAATACTAAAAACAAAGAAAAAAGATTAATATTCTTTAAACTTTCAGGCAAACAAATACCGAGACATTCGCAAAGGATACTCGACGAAAATCTTAAGCCTATAGGGTGCATAGCAAGCGGCACATACAGTCCTTCCAACAAATTTCCCATAGGCAGCGCATATATATCCGATTTGGGAGTCAACCCTTCCTTCTTGAAAAATTTTTTTATAGATATCAGGGGGAATTTTGAAAAGGCGGAAGTGGTTTCGCCCCCATTCCACAGAAACGTTAAAGCAGGCGGTTCAAAATAAAAACATAAAACAATCAAATAATATAATTAATTAAGCCAAGAGGTAAAAAATGATTAAAGGCGGGTCGTTTTATTTCTCTAAGTCGCATGAATGGGTAGGCAGGGATTCAAACAATAAATATCATATCGGGATTTCGGATTTTGCGCAGTCGGAACTGGGGGACATCGTTTACGTTTCGCTTCCGGAAGCGGGAAAAACCTATAAAAAAGACGACAAAATAGGCGAGATAGAATCCGTTAAGTCGGTTTCGGAAATTTACGCTCCCGTCGAACTCAAAGTGATTTCGGTAAATTCCAAGCTGAACGATACGCCGGAACTTATAAATCAGGACCCGAAAGAAGCCGGTTTTATCGCCGAAGTGGAAATATCGAATGATTCCGATGCAGAAGGATTAATGGACGAAAATGCGTATAAAACTTTTATAGCCGATTCGCGCCATGAATAATTTTCGCTATTTTCCTAATTCAAAAAAAGATATAGCAAAATTATACCGCGTTTTAGGCGTCAAAGATAAAAAAGAGCTTTTCGGAAAGATACTGGGCGGCATCCCTTTAATGGATGCCGCTCTTTTAACGACCGTTCCAAAGGAGTCGGACGAAGAGGCTCTATACCGGTTTTTTTTGAATATCGACTCTAATATTCCGGCAAAAAACAAAACCGCCGTCTTCGCCGGAGGCGGAATATACAATCATTTTGTTCCCTCGGCAATCGACAGTTTAATATCGAGGTCCGAATTTTACACTCCTTACACCCCTTATCAGCCCGAAGTGAGCCAGGGAACCCTTTTTGCCCTTTTCGAGTTTCAGTCGTTCATTGCCGAAATTCTCGGTATGGACGTAGTAAACGCATCTATGTACGACGGCGCCGAAAGTCTGGCGGAAGCTGTTTTAATGGCTATGAGGCTCTCGCCTGCAAACCGGGATTTGCCGGTAAGCCGTAAGGATGATATAATAATAATTTCCGAAGGAGTAAATCCAAGCTATACTTCCGTTATTAAGACGTTTGCCGGCGGCACCGGCGTTAAAATCGGAAAAGTAAAATTAAATACGCAAACCGGACAGACGGATATTATGGATTTAAAGCAAAAACTTGCAAACGGCGGCGGCAGAGCGCCTGCCGTAGTCGTCCAACAGCCCAACTATTTCGGAATTATAGAAGATTTAGAAGAACTTGAACGGCTTATACATTCTAATTCTAATTCCGGTTATAACCCAAGTTTTATAGTATCGTCAACCGAACCTTACAGTTTCGGCGTTATTAATCCTCCCGGATTTTACAATGCGGATATTTTTGCCGGAGAAGGAAACTCTTTTGGAAATTATATGAATTTCGGCGGACCGCTTTTAGGTCTTTTTGCCGCAAAAAAAGAATACGTCCGGCAGATGCCCGGAAGAATCGTCGGCAAAACCAAAGACGGCAAAGACAGAGACGCTTACGCTTTTATTCTTTCGACGAGGGAACAGCATATAAGGAGAGGAGCGGCTACTTCAAATATATGCACCAACAGTTCTTTAAACGCGGTGAGAGCCGCAATATATCTATCTTTATGTTCAAAGAGCGGGTTTAAAGAAATCGCTTCGCTAAACCTCAAACTTGCCCATATATTAAGAGACAGGTTATTAAGTTCGGGGCTGTTCGAACCGCTTTACGAGGGGGATTTTTTTAACGAATTTTCTCTTAAACTAAAGATAAACGGAAATAAACATAATAATATGGCCGCCTCGGAATTTATCGAAAAAATGGCGGAAAGAGATATTATAGCGGGCATAGCGGTTTCGGAAAGCGCCGTCTTAATATCCGCCACCGAAAACAACCGTTTAAGCGATATAGAAAAATATGCAGAAAATGCAAAAGAGGTGTTAAATGCCTAAATTTCCCGGAATAAAAGGTATCTTTTTAGACGAAGACCCGTTAATAGAGCAGGGTTCTAAAAGATTAAGAGGCATCGGCATACCGGACTGCGGCTTAAAAAAATCGGATTTGAAAAAAGACGAAAGCGCATATATAGACGCAAAATATATAAGAAAGAGTCCTCCCGAACTGCCGGAAGTATCGGAGCCTACCGTAGTGAGGCATTTTACAAGGCTTTCAAGCTGGAATATGTGCGTCGATACCGTTTTCTATCCGCTTGGCTCCTGCACGATGAAATATAACCCTAAAATAAACGAAAAAATCGCATCTCTTGAAAATATAAAAAACCTGCACCCTTTAACTCCGGCGGGGCTAATCCAGCCGGTATTAAAAATCGTTTACGATTTCAATGAAATTTTATGCGGGCTTACCGGATTGGCAGAGTTCGGTTTTGCTCCACAGGCGGGAGCGGCGGGCGAGTTTGCGGGACTTAAAATCATTAAAAAATATTTCGATTTAAAAGGCGAAAATAGAAAAACGATATTGGTGCCGGACAGCTCGCACGGAACAAATCCAGCAAGTTCCGTTCTTGCCGGATTTACGCCGGTAGAAATTAAAACCGGAAAAGCGGGGACGCTGGATGCCGAAGAATTGAAAAAGTTTGTTTCAAAAGACGCCGCCGGAATTATGATAACCAATCCGAATACGTTCGGGGTTTTTGAAAAAGACATAAAGAAAATAGCCGAAATTATGCATAATAACGGCTCGTTTGTTTATATGGACGGCGCCAACTTTAACGCTTTTCTTGGAAGCGTAAAGGTTTCCGATATGGGAATAGACCT
Source organism: bacterium (assembly GCA_027318865.1). Taxonomy (GTDB): domain Bacteria; phylum SZUA-79; class SZUA-79; order Acidulodesulfobacterales; family Acidulodesulfobacteraceae; genus Acidulodesulfobacterium_A. The sequence continues at coordinate 4,414 of DAHVOJ010000004.1, forward strand.
GATACAGCTTAATCTGCATAAGACTTTTTCTACGCCTCACGGGGGAGGCGGACCGGGAAACGGGGCTATAGGCGTCGTCGAATCTTTGAGGGAATTTCTTCCCGTTCCTTACGTAAAGGTCGGCGGTAAAAGTACAGGCGTAGAAAAAGATTCCGGCGAAAAAGCCGATGGAGGGAACAAATCGAATAACCGTAAAGACAATAGCTATAGCCGACAGGTTTATGAATTATCGGAAGACAAAAAAAATTCTATAGGAAGGATGACGCCGTTTTTATGCAACTTTGCGGTCGTACTCAGGGCATACGCCTATCTTCTCTCGCTGGGCAGGGAAAACATAGGTTCCGTCAGCGAAATCGCCGTGCTGAACGCAAACTACGTCAAGAAGAAGCTCGGTAAAATATTGTCCGGCTCCGACCCTTTTGAGGAAGGGCTGTGTATGCACGAATGCGTTTTTAGCGATAAAGCCATAGAAGAAAACGGGGTATCGACCATCGAGCTGGCAAAACTTTTAATCGATTACGGTTTCCATCCGCCGACGGTTTATTTTCCGAAAAATATACACGGAGCTATTATGATAGAGCCTACCGAAACCGAATCCGTAAGGACGCTGGATAATTTTATAAAAGCGGTAAAAGAAATAAAGTTTAAAACCAAAAAGTCTAAAGCGGTTAAGTCTCCGCAAAAAACAAAGGTCGGAAGGGTCAACGAAGTTCTGGCGAACAAACAGCCGGTATTTAAGTATTAATTTAATTGTGATATAATTTTATATAATATTATAACTTATCCGGTGATTAAGTTCGAGGTAAAAACATATGAATATGAATTTTAAAGAGGTCGATTTCAGGTCTGCCGACGGCGGAGTCTTATACGGGTCTTTGTTCGGTTCATATCCGGATATAGTTATACTTGCGCACGGAAAAGTTTTTAACAAAGAAAGCTATTACGACCTGTGCGACATTCTGCTGAAAAATAAAATATCTTCGTTGACTTTCGATTTCAGGGGATACGGAAATTCGAAACCTGGAAGCGGCGGGTTAAACGCCTATGGAGAGGATATTATAGGAGCGATTAATTTCGCTAAAAGTCTGGATTTTGTAAAAAGTATCACTCTTTTAGGCTCGAGCATGGGGGGAGGGGCTGTTTTGAACGCGTCAAAACTTTATCGTCCTTCCGAAATAAAATCCGTCATAGCTCTTTCTCCGGTTTACGCCGAAGGAGTAGATTTTATAGACGTGCCCATCCATTATCTCGGAACGGAAGGAGAACAGTTTGCCGAAGGCATCAAAAAAATGCATGCCATGACTAAATCGCCTAAAACGCTTCATCTTTTCAAAGGCTCTGTTCACGCCCAGAACATCTTTGCCACGGAAGCCAAAGACGAGCTTATTTCTCTTATAATTTCATATATTAAAGACGAAAATATAAATACGGGCAAAGCGGAATAAACGGATAAATTATGCCCGCTATCATTTTCGTTTTTTTCGTTATACTTCTGCAGAGGGCTAATACCAACCTCATACAGTCTATTAACCCGTTATTCGTAAGATACGTTCTCGACAAAAACCTTTTTTACGTCGGAATTACGACGGCGGTTTATGCCGTAAGCACTCTTTCCGTGAGGTATCTTATCAGCATACGAATCAAGCCTCAGGCTGTTTCAAAGTTCGTAATAGCAGGACTTTTATTATTTTCGGCGGCGATACTGGGATATTTTTTTTCGGCGGATTATGTCGAATTTTTAATATTCGTAGTAATATCGGGTTTTGCGACGGCGATAATAATGCCGTTTCTTCTGTCGCTGGTTCATTTGGTTTCCGATAAAGCCGCAATCGAAAAAAATCTTACGATATATTCTTTAATGTTAAGCCTTGCGCTTGTTTTCGGACCGCTTTTAAGTTCCGTCATTCTGACCGTTCTGCCTATACGCTGGATTTATATTATGCTGTGTCTTTTTGGCTTGATTGCGTTTTTCTTTGCGGTGAAAATCCATATAAAGAGCGAAAGCGCTATTAAGGAAAAATTAGGCGGCGGCACCGGCGGCGGCGGAAAGGCTCTTGCGGAAAACGGCGGGTATACGAACGGCAACGATTTAGGAAAGTCCGGTTCCGGTAAAAATTTAGCCGATGAAAATAGCGGGCGCAAAGAAAATATTAGCGGTATTAAGCAGGATAACGGCAGGCTTAAAAGCGGCGGTCCGGTTTCGTCATTGTTTAAAAACCGCGGGTTTTTAGAAGTGATTTTTTATAATACTACCTTCAGTATTGCCTTTGCTTCCGTCGTAGCTCTCGGCGGGGTATTTGCAAGGGACAATTTCCATATAAAATATTTTGAAATAACGCTTTTATTTTCCCTTTTTTTTATTTCGTCGCTGCTCACGAGATTAGTTCTCCTGTACTTTACAAAAAAAGGAAAGATTAAGAATAAAACCAAAATTCTGAATATTTCCATGTTGATATCCGTCCTGTCTTTCGTTTTAATGGTCGTTTCGAAAAACATCGGTTTTTACGCGTTAAGTTTAATAATATTCGGAATTCCGCACGCCCTTATTTTTCCTATCGGGACCATGAGAATATCCGAAACCGTGGATATGAAGGATATGGTAGCCGCAAATACGATATACCAGTCTAACTTTGATATCGGCGGGATAATAGGACCTTTCTTTCTTTCATATTTAGGCGGCGTTTATTCCATAAGGTTCGTCTTCGCAATAATCGCCGTTTTCTTGTTTGCGGCGTTTATAGCGGGGAGATATATCAAAAGCAGAAATTACTAAAATAAGGGACGAACTAAGGGACGAAATAATTAATTTACAAATAACTATGATTTATGATAAATTAGCATAATGTATGCAAATTGTTTTGAAATTTTCAATAAAGCATAGATGCGGATATTAATAATAAATAATAATGGAAGAACTTAAAAAACTGAGAAAAGAGATAGATTCCATCGACAGGCGGTTAGTCGAACTTCTTAGCGAAAGGGGAAAAATCGCCCTTAGGATCGGGCGCGTTAAGTCGTCAAACAACAACGCGTACTACAATCCGGCGCGGGAGGGCGAGGTTTACAGAAACGTCATAAGCTGTAACGAAGGTCCTTTAAAAGACGAACATCTTCAGAATATATTCAGGGAGATAATTTCCGCATGTATCAGCGTCGAGTCTGGAATAAGAATAAGCTATTTCGGTCCTGAGGGGACGTTCACGCATCTTGCGGCCATCAAAAAATTCGGCACATCCAGAATGCTTTTGCCCGTAAAGACTATACCCGAAGTTTTCAGTTCCGTTTCTAAGGGTCTTTCCGAATACGGAGTGGTTCCCGTCGAAAATACGATAGAAGGTATGGTGAACGCTACGTTCGATATGTTCGTAAATTCGGACGTTACGATAATAGGAGAAGAAGTTATTCCTATAAGCCATTTTCTTTTTTCTAAAGAAGACGATATAAAAAAGATTAAAAAAATTTACTCTCATCCTCAGGCGTTCGGTCAGTGCAGGAATTTTTTGCAGGAAAATTTTAAAGATGCGGAACTTATAGACGCTTTTTCGACCGCCGATGCCTGTATTATGGCATTTAACGAAAAAGGGGCGGCGGCTATCGCATCCGAGGTTGCGGGCAGGATTTACGGCTTAAATATTTTGCTTCCGCATATAGAAGATTTCAGCAACAATTTTACGAGGTTTTTAATTATTTCCAACGGCGAGAAAACCCATAAGACCGGCAAAGACAAGACCTCTATTTTATTTTCCATAAAAAATTCCGTCGGCGCGCTTTTTAAAATATTAAAACCATTTTATGAAAACGAAATTAATATTACAAAAATAGAATCGAGACCGTCCAAAAAATTCAACTGGGATTATTTGTTTTTTATCGACGTCGCCTGCCACGAATCGGACGAAAAACTGAAAAAAGCGTTAAAGTCGATAGGTAAATATACGATATTCGTCAAGATTCTCGGTTCATACGAATCGGCGGCAAAAAATATATAAATAATTCTGGATTAACGCATCTTTTGCCCGCATCAACGACATACTTTGATAAACGCAGGCAAAAGATATGCGGTAATGACAATGGAGTGCGGTAATGACAGGGGTAAATATTTCATGACATTAATGAATTCTGAATCAGGTAATCGATTAAAAGAAAGTTTGGAAAATAACGTTTTCGTCTATACGTCCGAGTTGTCTCCCGAAAGAGGCGCAGACCTCTCGAAGATGAAAGCCATATACGATTTGCTTAAAAATCGCGTTTCGGCATTTAATATTACCGACAATCAGGGCGCGAATATGAAAATGTCTTCCCTTGCAGGTTCTATTTATATAAAACAGGCGGGAGGGGAACCTATTTTTCAGCAGACCTGCAGGGATAGAAACCGCATGGCTTTAGAATCCGACCTGCTGGGCGCCGCCGCTTTCGGCGTGAAAAACATTCTGACTCTCACGGGCGACTACATCTCGTTCGGCGACCATAAACACGCAAAAGCCGTTTACGATATCGATTCGGTTAATTTAATCGAAATAGTAAAAGGATTAAATGCCGGAGCCGATATGAACGGAAACAGACTGAACGGTCCAACGGATTTTTATATCGGGGCCGCCGTAAATCCGGAATCCGTTCCGCTGGAGCCTCAGCTCATAAAATTTGAAAAAAAAATTAATGCGGGATGCGATTTTTTTCAAACGCAGGCGGTCTTCGATACGGCAAAATTTGCCAAATTTCACGATTTTTATAAAAACTTTAAAAATATAAAAATTATTGCGGGAATTTATATATTAAAATCGGCTAAAACCGCCCGCTTTATGAATAAATCCATCCCCGGAATTTACATTGCCGACCGGATTATAAACGAGCTTGAAAATGCGCCGGACCAGTTAAAAAAAGGAATCGAAATTGCCGCAAGAACGGCAAAAGATTTAAAGACTTTAGTTCACGGAATACATATTATGGCTTTCGGCGTAGAAGATAAAATTCCGTTTTTTTTAGACGAATTCGAAAAAATTTGAAAAATAATAATATAAAAAATATAAAATTAATGCGAAAAACTGTTGACATTCGGGTATTAAAAAGTGTATAATTTTTAAAACGCCGATATAAAAATCTTTAATTCATTTCTTTATTTATTCATTTCGGATATTTGAATAAACGAGAACATATTAAAAATAAGGACGGATTGAAATCTGTCCCTATAAAAAAGGAAAATATTATGATGAAAGAAATCAGAATACACGGCAGAGGCGGTCAGGGTTCCGTTACGATGGCATCTATTCTAGCCATCAGTTTTTTCGACGACGGGAATTACTGTCAGGCGTTTCCTTCTTTCGGGTCGGAAAGAACGGGCGCGCCTGTTCAGGCTTTTGCGAGATTCTCCGATAAGCCTATAAGAACAAGGCATCAAATATACGAACCGGATTACATAATCGTTCAGGATATAACCCTTCTTAAATCAGTTCCCGTTTACAAAGGCATTAAAGGTAACGGCAAAATTTTAATTAATTCGGAAGCCTCCGTTAAGGACGCCATAGGCGAACTCGGCGGAATCGAAGAAGAAAACGTTGTAATGTTTCCGGCATTAAAAATAGCATTGAAGATTTTAAACAAACCTATAGTCAACACTACCTTACTTGGAGCTTTTTCGGCATTAAGCGGAGACGTCACTATAGATTCGGTCAAGAAAGAGATAGAAAACAGGTTCGGTTCCAAATTAGGCAAACTTAACGCCGAAGCGGCGCAAACAGCTTATAATTATATAAAAGGAGACAGGAGTGGATTTTAAGGTCGGAATAATTGCGATGCCGGGCGCGGCGCTTTCCAACAAGACGGGTTCTTTTGCCAACGAAGTTCCGGTATTTATGCATAAAACATGTACGGGATGCAATCTTTGTATCTATTTTTGTCCGGAAGGCGTAGTGTACGGCGACAAAAAAACTAAAATATACGATTTTGATTCGGATTACTGTAAAGGATGCGGAATATGCGCCGAAGAATGTCCCGTGGACGATATAAAAATGGTTCTCGTAGAAAAATAACTTTAACTTGCATTTAATTTGCAAAAAAAGGTGGATATAATATGAAACAGGTTCTTGAAGGCTCTATGGCTATCGCAGGCGGAGTGAAAATGGCAGAGCCGCATGTTATTTCGGCTTATCCTATAACGCCGCAGACCCATATAGTCGAACATCTTTCCCAGATGGTAGCGGACGGCGATTTGAAAGCCGAATTTATTATGGTCGAAAGCGAACATTCGGCGGCTTCCGTAGTACTCGGCGCAAGCGCGTGCGGGGTAAGGACATATACGGCAACGGCTGCGCAGGGGTTGTTATATATGGAAGAAGTTGTTTATAATATTGCGGGGATGAGGCTTCCGGTCGTTATAACGATAGCCAACAGGGCAATTTCCGCTCCGATAAATATCTGGAACGATATGCAGGATGCTATGGCTATAAGGGATACCGGAGCGATTATGCTCGTTGCCGAGAATAATCAGGAAGCCTACGATATGCATATCCAGGCGTTTAAGATTGCCGAAAATAGGGACGTAATGCTTCCGGTTATCGTGAACGTGGACGGTTTTGTTTTAACCCATACTTTTGAAGTCGTAGAAACTATAGACAGTATCGAAAAGGTAAGGGAATATCTTCCGCCTCTAAATATGGAATATAAATTAGACGTCGAAAATCCATATTCTTTCGGTACGATTGCCGAACCCTCGGTTTATACGGAAGCAAGATATAATTTGTATAACGCTATGAATTTTTCTAGAAACGTTATAATAGATGCCGCAAAAGAGTTCGACGATATGTTCGGCAGGTTTTACGGAGGCTTGACGGACTCTTACAAAATGGACGATGCGCAGACGGTTATCGTGGCAATGGGTTCGGTTCTCGGCACAGTAAAAGACGTTGTAGATGAGTTAAGAGAAGCCGGTAAAAAAATAGGCGTTTTAAAAGTTCGCTCGTTCAGACCTTTTCCCGAAGAAGAAATCGTTGCCGCCCTTAAAAACGCCAAAAACGTTATAGTAATAGAAAAAGCCATATGCCCGGGGAAAGGCGGAATTCTTTCCGTGGAAATAAGGGATTCCCTGTTTAAGCATAAAATTAACTCCGTCAGCGTCAATGGCTATACGCTTGGACTCGGCGGCAGGGATATCACGCCCGGAAATATTCACGGCCTTGTCGAGAGGGCGGAAAAAGAAGAAAACGTTGACGGTGAATTTATCGGCCTGTCCCAGCAGTATCTGTAAAATTTAATCTATTAATAAAATAAAATAGGAATATAAATTATGCTGACGAAAGAGGAAACTCATAACGAACTGTTTACTATGGGACATACCGGTTGTTCGGGGTGCGCCCAGTCTATGGCTGTTAAGCTGATAATGGAGATTTTAGGTAAAAATACTATTGCTACCAGCGCTACCGGATGCCTCGAGGTTTTTTCGACCCGCTGGCCGGAGTCTTCATGGAAAATTCCGTGGATTCATTCTCTTTTTGAAAACTCTGCGGCGGTAGCTTCTGGAATAGAGGCGGCTCTTAAAGTTTTAGGGAAAAAGGAAGATATCACTGTTTTGTCGCAGGCTGGCGACGGCGGCACGGCGGACATCGGACTTCAGTCGCTAAGCGGAATGTTCGAAAGAAACCACGACGTTTTATACGTCTGCTACGACAACGGCGCATATATGAATACGGGGTATCAGAGAAGCGGCTTAACGCCGCTTGACGCTTTTACCACAACGAGCCCTTCGGGAAAAGTGTCTTTTGGAAATAACAGGCCTAAAAAATATATGCCTGAAATTGCGATGGCCCACAGGATTCCATACACCGCGGTTGCATCGGCCGGCTATCCTATGGATCTTCAAAAAAAGGTTAAAAAGGCTAAATCTATAAAGGGAGCAAAATATCTGCAGGTTGACGTACCGTGCGTTCCCGGATGGAAATACGAGCCGAAATATTCCGTAAAACTTGCTCAGCTTGCGGTTCAGACGGGTCTTTATCCGTTATTCGATGCCGAATACGAAAAAATAATTTCGGTCAAAAAGATAAGCAAAAAGGTTCCGGTAGAGGAATATCTAAAACTGCAGGGAAGATTTAAACATCTGTTCAAAGACGATGCCGGAAGAGCGGAAATAGAAAAGATTCAAAAAATTGCCGACGAAAATATAGAGCGTTTCGGTTTAATTTGATGGATGGTAATAATTCCGATGTTCAAAAAAAGTTAATAGACGGGAGGCTGATTGCCTCGGAAATAGAACTGTCTATATCCGAAAAAATAATCAAACTAAAAAGCAAAGGAATAGTTGCATCTATTGCCGTTATCCTGGTTGGAGAAAATCCTGCTTCGGTAATTTACGTTCGGAATAAAGAGCGCGCCGCACAGAGATGCGGAATATTATCCAGAAAAGATATTTACCCCGAATCTTTAAGCGAAAAAGAGCTTTTAAATAAAATAGAAGAATTAAATAACGACCCGTTAATTCACGGTATTCTTGTTCAACTGCCGCTTCCTCCCCATATAGACGAGAAAAAAATAACTGAATCGATAAGTCCCGCCAAAGACGTGGACGGATTTCATCCTTTAAACGTCGGCAAGATTTTTACCGAAAATGCTTCTTTTTATCCCTGCACTCCTTACGGCATATTAAAAATACTGGATTATTACGATATTTCCGCCAAAGGTAAAAACTGTGTTATAATAGGGCAGAGCAACATTGTCGGGAAGCCCCTTGCTATTATGCTTATGAACAGGTTAGCAACAGTTTCGTCTTTAAATATTTTTACCAAGGACGTGAAAGCTATAGCCGCAGGTGCGGACATTTTAATATCGGCGACGGGAAAGGCGCATCTAATAGATGAAAGTTACGTTAAAGACGGAGCCGTAGTAATAGACGTCGGTATTTCCAATATAGGCGGAAAGCTCTGCGGAGACGTAAATTTTGAAAGAGTTATAGACAAAGTTTCAAAAATAACGCCGGTCCCGGGAGGCGTCGGCCCTATTACCGTAGCGGTGTTAATGGAAAATACGGTCGAAGCGGCTTTAATGAAATCGGGAATTTAAAATAAGATTTAAATATATTCCTATTCATTAAAAAAGTAGGAATCGGGTAAATAAAATATAAAAATAGATTATGATAGTATCCAAACAAAAAGATTTAGACGATATATTAAAAAAAATCAGAGGCTCCGTTTTTATATTCGGCTGCGGCATCTGCTCCGATACTTCCAGAACGGGCGGTCTGAAAGAAGTGGAAGCGATGAAGCGGATTTTAGCCGACGAAAATATCGCCGTCGAAGGGACATACGTAATAGACGCTATGTGCCATCTTCAGAAAGTCAGGAAAGCGGCAAGAGATAACAAAGAGAGTTTGTCGAAGTCGCAGACCGTTTTAGTTTTATCATGCGGCAGCGGAGTTCAGTCGGCCGTTATGGCTCTTCCTGCTCATATAAAAGTGGTTTCCGGCGTGGATACCATGTTTCTGGGCAATATCGAAAACCTGTCGTCTCTTAAAGAGATGTGTTCTTTATGCGGAAACTGCGTTTTAAACGAAACCGGCGGAATCTGTCCCGTGACGCTTTGCCCTAAAGGGTTATTGAACGGTCCGTGCGGAGGCATGAAAAATTATAAATGCGAAATCGACGAAAATATGGACTGCGCGTGGGTTAAAATCTATGAAAGGTCGGTAGTCCAGAATACGCTGGAAGATATTAAAAAAACGGCTAAACCTAAAGACTATTCGGTTAAGAAACCTGCCGCAACGCTTAAATTTACCGGTTCGCACAAATAAATAGAATGACATAATAAATAGAATAGGACGGAACTATTTATGAAATCTTTTAACGTAAAAGCGCCGGATTATATTTATAAAATAAATCCGTATATTCCGGGCAAACCCATAGAAGAAGTAGAAAGGGAAAAGGGGATTAAGAATATCGTTAAACTGGCGTCGAACGAAAATCCTCTCGGTCCTTCGCCGTTAGCCCTAAAAGCGATTAGGACCTGCCTTAAAAATCTAAACAGATATCCCGACGGTTCCGGTTTTTATTTAAAGCAGGAATTAGTTAATTTTTTTGGCGGAAGCCGCGGACGGAAAAAATCCGAACTGCAGGGGCTAACGCCCGACAATTTTATCCTCGGAAACGGCTCCAACGAATTAATAGATATAGCCGCAAGGACTTTTTGCGAAAGGGACGAAAACATCGTGTCCCCGTTCCCTTCTTTCGTGGCGTATGAGCTTGCGGGAGAACAGCTCGGTTTAATGTTAAAAATAAGCAGGCTAAAAAATTATGCTCTCGATTTAGACGATATGTATAAATTAATAGACGGCAAAACCAAAGTAATTTTTATATCCAACCCTAACAATCCGACCGGCACGTTTTTCACTAACGATAAAATTATAAATTTTATTAATAAAGTAAAAGACAACATTTTAATCATAATCGACGAAGCTTATATCGAATATATAGGCAGATCCTTAGTTGAAGACATAGATATAACCGATTTTCCAAATATCCTTGTTTTACGGACTTTTTCTAAAGTTTACGGGCTCGCGGGACTCAGGGTCGGTTACGGTATAGGACATAAAGATTTAATTTCCTTAATGGACAGGGTACGCGAACCGTTTAACGTCAATTCGCTTTCTTTAGTTGCGGCGGCTGCGGCATTAAACGATAAAGAGTATCTTGAAAAAGTTATATCGACAAACGAAACCGAGAAAAATTACCTTTACGGTAAATTTAAAAAAATAGGCTTAGAATTTGTAGAAACGGGAGCAAATTTTATACTCGTGAAATTGAAAGGGCAAAAAGCCGCCGGAATATCGGAAAAACTTCTGAATGCCGGCGTTATCGTAAGGCCTATGGACAGGTTCGGTTACGGCGATATGGTAAGAATTACCGTAGGCGCCCATAAAGAGAACGTTAAGTTGATAAGGTCATTAAGAGCATTAAGGGAAATATAGAAAATCAATTTTACAATTATTTTAGGATAAGATAAAATATATGCTATCGGAGGTTATTGAGATGGATAAAGTAAAATTTGTCTATCGGCAGGATGAAAATTTTTGGCTCGGTTATCTATGTGAATATCCGGATTATATTACGCAAGGGGAATCATTTGACGAGTTAAAGGAAAATCTTAAAGATATTTATAACGATATAATATCGAATGCCGTTCCTAATGTTAGAAAAGTTGCGGAATTGGAAGTTGCATGAAAAGAAAAGAGCTTATAAAAAGGCTTGAAAATGCAGAGTGTATTTTAATCAGGCATGCGGTAAACATGATTGGTTCCAAAATGTAAATACAAAAATTGTTCAACCGGTGCCAAGACATAATGAAATAAAAGAGAGTTTGGCGAAACATATTTTAAAATTAATGACCGACAAATAATAAAATTTGGTTTAAGGAGGGAAATAGATGATTTTAGTATTAAAAAAAAGCGTTACTAAGGAAGAGATAAATTATATCATTAGCAAAATAGAACAGGCTGGTCTAAAGCCGCACATTTCGGAGGGAGCCGATGTTACTATTATCGGCTGTATTGGGCATGAAGACGCGGTTAAGGCTTTTTTCGGCGAGGCGGAAGCGCTTGCGGGAGTGGACAAAGCCATTAGAATATCCAAGCCGTACAAACTGGCTTCAAAAGAGCTCGGAAAGGAAAGGAGCATCTTTAAAATCGGAGACATAGAAATAGGCGGGGACGATATAGCCGTTATTGCAGGACCCTGCGCCGTAGAAAACCTTGAAAATCTTACCGAAATTGCCGAAAACATCAAAAAATCCGGCGCTAAAGTATTAAGGGGCGGCGCATTCAAGCCGAGAACCAGCCCCTATACGTTTCAGGGGCTTGGCGAAGAAGGACTTAAATACTTAAGCGAGGCAAGAAAAAAAACCGGACTTTTGGTCGCAACCGAAGTAATGGATCCCAGGGATTTGGACCTTGTCTGTTCTTATGCGGATATTATACAGGTAGGCGCAAGAAATATGCAGAATTTCAGACTGCTTCAGGACGTCGGAAAAGTAAATAAGCCCGTAATACTTAAAAGGGGCTTGTGTTCGACTATACAGGAATTTTTGATGTCCGCCGAATATATTATGTCAAACGGCAACGAACAGGTAATATTATGCGAAAGGGGAATCAGGACATACGAAACCTCTACCAGAAACACGCTCGATTTAAGCGCCGTTCCGGTCTTAAAGAGGCTTTCGCATCTTCCCGTCATCGTCGATCCTTCTCATGCGGCGGGCGTATGGTATTACGTAGAACCGCTTTCCCTTGCCGCCGTTGCGGTGGGAGCCGACGGTCTTATGATAGAAGTTCATCCTGTGCCGGAAAAAGCGTTCTCGGACGGAGCGCAGTCTTTGAAATACGGCACTTTTGACGACTTAATCAATAAAGCAAAGGCGGTCGCAAAGGCGGTCGGTAGAAATATATAACCTTAATAATCATGTTTAAAGATATTACAATAATTGGGCTCGGTTTTATGGGGGCGTCTATTGCAGGAGCCGTTAGAAAAAAATTTCCCGAAACGAATATCAAGGGATACGACGCCGTTAAAAAAAATATCGATTACTGCCTTTCTAAAGATATAATAGACGGTGCCGCAAATATCGAAAAAGCCGGATGCGGAGGCGGGGATTGTTTGATAATAATGTGTATTCCTCCCGCGGCTATAGTTTCTTTTTTTGAAAAACATCCGGCTTTTTTTATTAACGCAACTTTAGTAACGGATATCGGAAGCGTTAAAAACGGCATTACTTATAATGCCGAAGCAAATAATATAAGCAATTTCGTCGGCTCGCATCCAATGTGCGGCTCCGATAAAACCGGGCCGGAAAATGCGGATTTTTCTCTTTTCGATGGCAAGAAATGCATCGTTATCAGAGAAAACGCCGATTTAACGGATAAACGGAGAACGGCAAAAATAGAACAAACCGCGGGATTCTGGGAATCGTTAAATATGAACGTTATTTTTTCTACCGCCGAAATACACGACGATATAACCGCATATACCAGCCATCTTCCCCATCTTATCGCTTTTTTGCTGTCCGACGCGACGCTTTCTCATATTTTTAATAAAAATAAAGATAACAATAAATATAAATATAGAGACGAAAGAGAATTTGCGCTGCTTACCGGTTTTATAGGGAGCGGCTTTAAAGATTCGACAAGAATAGCTTCTTCTTCTCCGGATTTATGGACGGACATATTTCTTATGAACGATGAAAATATTATTTCTTCCTTGGATAACTTTATAACCTCGGCTAATTCTATTAAAGGATTGATAGAAACCGGAGACAGAGAAGGTTTAAACTCGTATCTGAAGAAAATTTGCGGAGAGCGGAAAGAGGCGGGGATTTGACGAAAGATCTATTGGAATTTAAACGGGATAAAGTTTTAGTCGAAGGACTCTTAAAAGAGTTTAATGCGGTAATAGAAGTTCCGGGCGATAAATCTATATCGCACAGGGCGGTTATGCTTGGAAGTCTGGCAGACGGAAAATCTTACGTTTCTAATTTATCTTTATCGAGAGACAACCTTGCGACCGTCGCGGCATTCAGAAAACTCGGCGTCGATATTAAAAAACAAAATTTAAACGGCTCGCCGAAAGATTTCTTAATCGAAGGCGCCGGTCTTTACGGTTTAAAAGAGCCTGAATCGATTATTAATACGGCTAATTCAGGCACCCTCACGAGGCTCCTTGCAGGAATACTTGCCGGAAACGATTTTTTCTCCGTCATATCGGGAGATAAATACCTTAATTTTCGCCCCATGCGCCGCATAATCGAGCCTTTGGGTCTTATGGGAGCAAAAATCGCAGGGCGCGATAAAAATACTTATCCGCCGCTCGCGATTTTCGGCGGAGGTTTGAAATCCATCTTTTACGAAGTTCCGGTTCCGAGCGCGCAAGTTAAATCATGTATTATGCTTGCCGCTCTTTTTGCCGAAGGCGGCACCGTTATATACGAAAAAAAAGCCACCAGGGACCATACCGAAAACTTGCTTAAACTTCAGGGGTATCCCGTAAGAGTAGAGATTCCTTCCGCGGGCGGCAGTCTAATTACCGTTAAAGGCAGAGATGCCGGAGGTTTGAATCCTTTTAATATTAAAATACCCGGGGATTTCAGCAGCGCCGCTTTTTTTATAGCCTTCGGCATTTTAAACAAAGGTTCTGAAATTACGATTAAAAACATTTTAGTCAACGAAAAAAGGATTGGACTGCTTAAAGTGTTGGAGATGATGGGCGCAGACCTTAATCTGACTATTACGGACACGGTTCCCGAAACGGTCGGAGATATAAAAGCAAAATATTCCGCTCTTAAAGGAATAACGGTTCCTCCGGAAGCGGTTCCGGATATGATAGACGAATTTCCTATTCTTTCCGTAGTCGCTTCTTTTGCGGATGGTAAAACAACAGTTACGGGGGCAAAGGAATTAAGAGTTAAGGAAAGCGACAGAATTAAGGCTATAGTTTATAATCTAAAGGCGATAGGGGTCGATATAAAGGAACTGGAAGACGGATTTGAGATAAACGGCGACCCCGATTTAAAAAACGTGGGAAATTTAACGGTTTTAAATTCTTTCGGCGACCACAGGATAGCTATGTCTATGATAATCGCGGGCCTTATCCTTAAAAACGCAAAAATAGAAATACGCGGCATAAGATGCATAAATACTTCTTTCCCCGAATTTTTCGATACCGTTTCCGGATTAATAAACCGATAAGAATACTTTAATTATAAAAGGAATTTCTAAATGAAAATAATAGTGGCGCCTTCCGCCGGATTTTGTTTCGGCGTTAAAAGGGCGGTCAATATGGCGTTAGATGCGGCTGAGCAATGCAAGCCGCCGGAAAAATTAAATACGCTCGGTCCTATTATACATAATCCGCAGGTTGTTAAATCTTTAGAGGAAAAGGGCGTATTTTCGATAAACGACGTCGATTGCGGCTGTTTCGATACCATTCTAATCCGTTCGCACGGCGTTAAAGCGGAATTAATGGAAACGCTGAAATCCAAAGGCGTAAAAATAATAGACGCTACCTGCCCGTTTGTCAAAAAAGCCCAGGATTACATAAACTCGGCAGCTTTAAAAGGCTATTTTATAATAATGGTCGGAGATAAAAATCATCCAGAAGTTCAGAGCGTTATAAGCTTTGCGGGTAAAGACAGGTTTTTGGTTATTAATAACATAGAGGATTTAAAAAATGTTCCGGCATCGGAAAAACTGGCGATAATTTCGCAGACCACGCAGGACGTAAATTTTTATAAAAGCGTAATAGACGAGGTTAATAAAATAGCAAAAGAAGAGGTCGTCGTTTTCGAAACTATTTGCGATGCCACTATGGTAAAGCAGGAAGAGTCTAAAATTATAGCTTCGAACGTCGACGTCATGATAGTCGTAGGAGGCTACAACAGCGCAAATACCAATAAACTGCAGAATATATGCAAAGAAATTCAACCCAATACTTATCATATAGAAACCGAAAACGAAGTTAATCCGAAGTGGTTTGTAAATGTAAAAAGCGTCGGCATAACGGCGGGGGCATCCACTCCGGACTGGATAATAGAGCGGGTTTTAAAAAAACTCCGCGATATCGACAAAGCCGGATTAAAAAGATTTGCTTAATTTGTTTAAATGTGTTAGATTAGTTTTTATAAAATTTAGGAGGTAGTAATCAATTTATGGCAAAAAAAAGTTTTAATCAATTCGAAAGCGGGGAAAATCCTACGGAGTTCGAGATACTGCTCGGGTCTTACGAAAATATGAACAGCAGAGGGCTTATCAGACAGGGCAAAATTTTAAATATCGACGAAAGCTATGTTTATGTCGATGTCGGAGATAAATCAGACGGTATAATTACCATCGAGGAAATCTCGTCCGGCGGAAATATCGATATTACGAGTATTACCATCGGAGATTCGATAGAAGTTTTTGTAGGAAGCTATGACGACAAACTCGGATATTTAATATGTTCCAGAGAAAAAGCAAAAAACGTTTATGCGCTTGACGATATAGAAAAAGTTTGCAGCGACAACGAAACAATAAAAGGCGTTGTAGCCGCAAAGACCAAAGGCGGACTTATAATAGATTTGAACGGAGTAACGGCATTTCTCCCCGGTTCCCAGATTGACGTTAAGCTTACCCGGGATTTCGATGCTTTCTTAGGGAAGACTTTAGATTTGAAAGTTATCAGCGTAGATAAGAAAAATTGCAACGTTATAGTATCCAGAAGAAAAGTTATAGAGGATGAAATAAAGAAATTAAAAGAAAACGTTTTAACGGATATAAAAGAAGGCGACGTGCTCGAAGGCATAGTAAAAAATATTACCGATTACGGCGTTTTTGTAGATCTCGGCGGTATGGACGGTCTTATTTATATTACGGATATATCATGGAAAAGAATATCTCATCCGTCGGGAATTTTAAATCTCGGACAAAAAATTAACGTAAAGGTAATTAAATACGATGAGGAAAAACACAGGGTTTCGCTCGGATATAAACAACTTTTCGACGATCCGTGGCAGAATATAGCGGATAGGCATAAGACGGGCGATATTATCGAAGGCGTCATTATAAATATTACCGATTACGGCGCATTCGTCGAATTGGACGACGACGTAGAAGGGCTTATACATTTATCCGAAATGAGCTGGGAAAAAAAGCAGATCGACCCTAAAACGTTTTTAACCAAGGGGCAGAGAGTAAAGGCATCTATATTAAGCATAGAGCCGGAGACAAGAAAATTATCCCTCAGCTTAAAAAGGCTTACCGAAAGCCCGTGGAATTTATTGAAAGAAAAATATCCGGTAGGCACCGAGACCTACGGTGTAGTTAAAAATATTTATGAATTTGGAGTTTCCGTGGAAATAGAGGAAAATCTCGAGGGTTATATCAAACAGAACGATTTTTCATGGACAAAAAGAACGAAACACCCAAATGAATTGTTTAAACAGGGAGAAAGGATAAAAGCGGTAGTTTTAAGCATTGACGAAGATAAGCAGAGGATTTATCTTGGAATAAAACAGCTTACCGAAAGTCCATGGTCGCACATTAAAGAAAAATATTCTACGGGGTCTGTCATAACGGGAACCGTTTCAAATATTACGGAGTTTGGAATATTCGTTAAGCTCGAAGAAGGCGTAGAGGGGCTTATCCATAATTCAAAGATTCCGGAAAATTTCATCAAAGCAAATAATATATCGGCAGGTTCTAAAATTAATGCAGAGATAATTATGCTGGATGTAAACGAACAAAAAATCGGGTTGTCCCTTATTAACGTCGAACAGGATAAATAATTATGAGTATAAATAAACATCCCTTTCTAAGCGGATTGATCTTTTTAACGGTATTTATCGGGATATTCGCTATTTTTATTTATCTGATACTTTTTAAATTTCAGGTAAAATCAAATTATAACGTAGTAAGAGGTTCATCCCCTTATGCGGTAGGCGTAATTAATTTAACGGGCGCTATTACAAGTTCATCCGGTTTTATTAGATTATTAGACCATTATAAGCGGGATTCAGATGTTAAAGCCGTTATAATCAGGGTAAATTCCCCGGGCGGGGAAGTTGCTCCTTCTCAGGCTATTTATGAACAGCTTATGAAATTCAGAAAGCGTAAAAAGATAATAGTATCTATGAGTTCGGTAGCCGCATCCGGCGCTTATTACATTTCTTCCGCGGCAGACGAAATAATTGCGGAACCGGGAACACTCACGGGTTCTATAGGGGTTATAATGGAAATGCCCAATTTTTATAAACTTATGAAAAAGGTGGGAGTTTCGTATAATTATATAGTCAGCGGACCTTATAAAGATATCGGTACTCCCTTTAAAGCAATGACCCCTATGCAGAGGAAAAAATTGCAGGGCGTAGTAATGAACGTTTACGGACAATTTGTGTCTGCCGTAGCAAAAGGCAGGAATCTTAAGGTTTCTTATGTAAAGAAATTGGCAAACGGTATGGTTTATTCCGGACAGCAGGCTCTTAAATATCATCTTGTCGATAAACTCGGAGATTTTCAGGATGCCGTGAAAGCCGCCGAAAAATTAACGGGAATAAAAGGTAAAGCTACTTTGATATATCCGGTTAAGAAACATTCTAATTTATTTCAGTCTTTTATAAAAAGAGCGGTTAAATCCTTTATCGCTCATATCGGAGGCTCTACTTTTTTTAAAAATCCGGCATTTGTTTCATATAACGATATGAAACTGGATTTTTAATAGCTATATATTTATGGAAAGCTTTTATGGAAATTATTTATGCTCCGTGGCGCATGGACTATTTAGTCAAAGATAAATCGAAAGACGAGTGCGTTTTTTGCGCCGATAATAAGTGTTACGAAGACAAATACGTTCTGTTTAAGGGTCTGTATTCTTATGTAAAGCTAAACACCTTCCCTTATAATTGCGGACATCTGCTGGTTATTCCTTTTGTTCATACAAAAGAGCTTAACGGGCTTTCTTTTGAAGCCGGAGCGGAAATAATGAAGCTTCTGTCTTTAAGCTGCGATATACTGAAGAAAGTTTACAGATGCGATGCTATAAACGTAGGGTTGAATATAGGAAAAGCTGCGGGGGCGGGTATAGAGCGGCATTTACATTTTCATATAATACCGAGGTGGGAAGGCGACGTCAGCTTTTATACTGTTTGTTCCGAGCTAAGGGTAGTTTCGGAAATACTCGACGATACCTATAATAAGCTTATCGGCGATTTCAAGAGTTTAAAACTCTAACGGAGGTATTTTTAAATGGTTAAAATTATAAATATCTTTCTTTTGGTAGTCTTTGTAGCCGCAGTTCTTGATTTTACCATACAAAATCATGTGCGGATAAGCATAAAGTTTTTAGAATTTCAATCAATTAAACTCCCTATATCGGTGATAGTTTTCGTTTCCGTAATAGTAGGCATTCTAATAGGGCTGATATATCATTTTTATTCTGTCTATAGAATAAAAAAAGATTTAAAAACACAGAATGAAAAAATGCGGAACGAAAATGAAAAGTTATGACCGCCCCGGATTATTTTGGAAAAGATTCGCTCGAACATGCCGTCCGTAAAATTTTTAACTATTACGGATACGGCGTTTCGGCGCTAAATTTAATTAAAAATATCGGAATCGTTTCCGAAAAGTCTGGTTTGAAATTATTTCTTATAGGCGGTTTTCCAAGAGACGTCATAATATATATATTGAAGTTAAAAGCAGAAACTGCCGCAAATTATAAATTTTCCGAGATTTTTAAAAATAACCACGGATTGCTTGATTTAGACATTGCCGTTGAGGGTAACGCGGAAAAACTTGCCTGTTTGATTAAAGAGGATAAAAATTTAAAATCCACCCTGAATTCTTTAAAGATACATAAACGCTTCGGAACCGCACTGACTGAATTTTCTGTAAACGACAAACCGTTAAAAATAGACTTCGCATCCTTCAGGACGGAGATTTATGCAAAATCGGGAATGCTTCCCGAAGTCGATATGTCCGCGGCAACTCTAAAAAGCGATATTTTCAGGAGAGATTTCACGATCAATACTCTTGCTTTTTCGATAAATAGCGCTAATTTTTTTGAAATAAAAAATTATTCGTCCGGGATATCCGATATTTTAAACAAGAAAATAAAAGTCCTTCATAATTTAAGTTTTATAGACGATCCTACCAGAATTTTCAGAGCCGTAAGATTCGAAAAACGGTTGACTTTCCATATGGACCGCAAGACGTTAAAACTGATAAAAACGGCTATAGAAAAAAAAGTTATGGATAACGTATCCGGTAAAAGGATAACCGCCGAATTATATCTTCTATTTAAGGAAAACAGCCCCGAGATATATTTTGAAAGACTCGAAAAGCTGAATATTTTAAGTTCTATTTACATAAAATTAAAATTTTTAAAGAAAAATAAAATCATATTTAAAAGGATCAGGCGATATTTCAATAACGAAATATGCAAAGATATAGATGTTAAAATATTTTATATTGCCGGGTTTTTTTACGGTTTAAGCGAATATGAGTTAAGAGAAGCGGCAGAAAGATTAAATTTAGGAAACAAAATCGAAGAAGATATAAAAAAATTTTTTTCGGATATAAATAAAATAAATAGTTTAAAAATAAATAATACCGGAATATACGATAAACTTAATAAAATAAACTATAAAAGTATTTTATTTTATTTATTCGAAGACGAGGGAAAAGAAAAAGCCGATTTGAATTTCAGAAAAATTATAGTAAGATATTTAGAAAAAACGGTATCCGCAAAACCATTTTTAAACGGGAACGATATCAAATCTTTAGGCGTTTGCGAAGGTCCGCTTTGCGGAAAAATATTAAATGAAGTAAAATTATTAAAAATTGCCGGAAAACTTAAATATAAAGAAGATGAGATAGAATACGTCAAGTCGAAATATTTAGAATATTTGAAAAAATAAAAATAAAACGGAGGCGCAAAATGCTGGAATTTAACTTTAAAAATATTTTAAGTTCCGTAATAGAAGAAAACGGACTGGAAGAATCGGAGATAAAGTCCCTTGAGAGCGAACTTGTTGCCGCTAGAAGAAAACTTAACGAACTGAGGCGCAGCGGAGAGGTCGGATTTTACAATGAAATATCTAATATCGCAATGGTTGACGAAGTAAAGATTGCCGCCGAAAGATTATTTGCAAAAAATTTCGAAACCTTATACGTATTCGGTATGGGCGGTTCTTCGCTGGGGGCGATTTTTTTAAAAGAAGCAATGTGCGGCATGGCTGACCATAATAAAAGAAGCAGGGTAAACGTTATTTTTTCGGAAAATATAGATCCTGTTTATTTAAAAAATAATATAGATTCTATCGATTTTAAAAAGACCTCATTCTGTTTCGTGTCGAAATCGGCAGATACGATAGAGATAGTTTCCCAATTTTTTATCGTAAAAGAAATTTTAGAAAAAACGGTCGAAAATTATAAAGACAATTTAATTTTTATTACCGATAAAAAAAGCGGTTTTTTAAGGCAGTACGCCGACGAAAACGGAATAGCCGTTTTAGACATCGCTAAAAACGTGGGCGGAAGATATTCTATTACGACGGCAGGCACTCTTTTTCCGGCGTATGCAATGGGGCTCGACATAGAAAAATTTCTGCGCGGTTCTTTGGCATACAGGGATAATATTCTCAACAAGGGGGTTTTTGAAAACAATCCGGTTTATACCATGGCCGCGGTTATATATCTTTTTTATACGAAAAAAAACCGCAATATATTCGTTCCTTTTGTTTACGGCGATTATCTGAGGGAATTTTCGAGGTGGTTCAGGCAGCTTTTTGCAGAAAGTCTAGGAAAAGATTTGATTTCGCCGACTCCGGTTCCAGCTGTCGGAGCTACGGACCAGCATTCGCAGCTTCAACTTTATATGCAGGGTCCGCAGGATAAATTAATCGGGTTTTTATGCCTGAAAGATTTTGGCTGGGATTTTACCGTCAATTCGACGGGATTTAATGAATTCTATTACCTGAACGGCAAGAAACTTTCCGATGTTCTAATGAACGAGTTAAAAGGCGTGGAGCTGGCGCTTGCAATAAATAAAAGACCTTCTTTCAGAATTACTTTAGATAAAATAGACGAATTCAGCATGGGCGAACTTTCTTTTATGTGTATGGAGGCTGTAGCCGTTATAGGAATGTTATTAAAAATTAATCCTTTTGATCAGCCCGGCGTCGAGAAGGGAAAGAAATTTGCCTACCTGCTTATGGGGAGAAAAGACGATTCGCTTTCTAAGGAGTCGGAAGAATTAAAAAGATTTAATGCGATACCTGATATGCCTTATTAATAACCACCCCGTCGGCCTTTGGCCGCCACCCCTCCTCAAAAGGAGGGGAGTTAATGACGGAATAATGGCATAAAAGTTAATAATAGAATAGCACTATAAAAAGCTCCCCTCCTTTTAAGGAGGGGTGTCAGGCGGAAGGCGTAGCAGGAATTCTGAATAATTATAAAAAGCTCCCCTCCTTTTAAGGAGGGGTGTCAGGCGGAAGGCGTAGCAGGAGTTCTGAATAATTATAAAAAGCTCCCCTCCTTTTAAGGAGGGGTGTCAGGCGGAGTCAGGCGGAAGGCGTAGCAGGAGTTCTGAATAATTATAAAAAGCTCCCCTCCTTTTAAGGAGGGGTGTCAGGCGGAGCCTGACGGGGTGGTTATTATTAAGGGCGCTTGGTTAATTTATGCTGAAAAAAATCATAGTTATAGGCGGCGCTACATGTTCGGGAAAAACGGAATTTTCTATTAAACTGTCCAAACTTTTTCCGGCGGAGATAATAAATTTCGATTCGATGTGTTTTTACAGATATTTCGACACAGGAACGGCTAAACCGGACGTTCGGGCAAGGAGCGAAGTCAGGCATCACCTTATAGACATAAAAAATCCGGACGAAGAATATAATGCGGAAATGTTTTCCGAAGATGCCGCAAAATTGATAGACGATATGGTTTCACGCAAAAAGATTCCTCTTTTTACGGGCGGGACTGGACTATATATTAAAGCCTTAATTTACGGGCTTTCTCCTATTCCGGAAATAGATAAATCGGTTTACAGGGAACAAGCGATAAGGTTAATAAAGGAAAAAGGGCCGTATGTTTTATATGAAAAGATTAAACAAATAGATCCGGAATATGCGGCAAAAATATCAAGTTCCGATACCCAGA
The DNA here is from genome assembly GCA_027318865.1 of bacterium. Classification (GTDB taxonomy): domain Bacteria; phylum SZUA-79; class SZUA-79; order Acidulodesulfobacterales; family Acidulodesulfobacteraceae; genus Acidulodesulfobacterium_A. Next base: position 27,071 of record DAHVOJ010000004.1, read on the forward strand.
GAATCGCGAGGGCTTATGAGGTGTATTGCGCTACGGGCAATCCCCTGTCTTATTATCTCGACAAAAATCCTTTCGGCAACCCCCTGTATAATTATTTATATTTTAACTTAAATCCTTCAAAAGATTATCTGAAATCGTGTATAATAGAAAGAACGCGGATAATTATCGAAAAAGGTCTGGTCGATGAAACGAAAAGGGTTCTGGATATGGGATATAAAGCGGATTTGAAACCTTTTAAGAGCATAGGCTACAGGGAATCTTTAATGTATTTAAACGGCGAAATAGTTACGAAAAACGATTTGCATGCTAAAATTGTTTCTTCTACGTTGAAATATGCGAAAAGGCAGGCTACTTTTTTTAAAAAGACGGAAAATATCATACCGGTTGATTTAACGGATTTAGACAAAAAGATTGAGTTTGCATCAAAATATATAGAAAGGTTTTTAGAATGACTCAGAGGGCATTTCTTGTAGGCATAAATACCGCCGGCGCGGATATAGAAAAAAGCGAGGATTCGCTCGAAGAGCTTGAAATGCTTTCTAAAACTGCCGGAGCGGAAAACGTTTTTAAAGCCTTAAAAAATATAAAAAAAATAGATCCGGCATACTATCTTTCTAAGGGCATGCTTGAAGAGATAAAGGAGAAAGCGTCTTCGGAAAATGCAGATATAGTTATAATAGATGCCTCTTTAAGTCCGGCGCAGGAGCGCAATCTTTCCGAATATTTCGATTTAAACGTAATAGACAGAACAAGACTCATACTTGATATATTTGCCGTTCATGCAAGAACGGCGGAAAGCAGGTATCAGGTCGAGCTTGCCATGATGAATTATATGCTTCCAAGACTTAAAGGCGCAGGCATAATGCTTTCCGGAACGGGAGCGGGTATAGGAACAAGGGGCCCGGGCGAGACGAAATTAGAAACCGACAGAAGAAAAATAAGGCATAAAATTACCCATATAAAAGAAAGGCTTAAACTTTCGGAAAAAACAAGGATGCTTCACAGGTCTAAAAGAAACAGGCAGGGATTATCGACGGCGGCTATCGTTGGATATACCAATTCAGGTAAAACCACCCTTATGAAAAGCTTGACGGGTAAAGGAGAAAACGGCGAAGATAGGCTTTTTGCAACCTTAGGAACCAAAATGGCTTCTATTTACGATGCTGTAAGAAAAAAGAAAGTTTTAATATCGGATACGGTAGGTTTTATCCAGAACCTGCCGCTTTTCCTGATAGATTCGTTTAAAGCTACATTAGAGGAAACGGTTCAAGCGGACTTATTAATACATGTAATAGATCCAATACAGAATTCTTCGGTTGATAAAGCCGGTAACGTTATAAAAATATTGGACGAGATAGGAGTCAAAGACAAAATTATAATGACCGTTATAAACAAAATCGATCTTCTTCCGAAAGAACAGGTCGATTTTTTGAAAGAAAAATTCGAGATTATTACCGGGAATCCGGTTATTGCGGTGTCCGCAAGGACAGGGGAAAATATAAATTTATTAAAAGAAAAAATATTCGAATCGATAATCCACAAAAAGATAAGTTTTCGGCATTAAAAAAAATCGGGAGCAAATAAAATGATGCATTTGAAATCAAACAAGTTAATTTTGATTATAACTCTTTTGTTTTTTTTATGCCTGCCGTTTATCTGTTTAACGTCTAATGCGTTCGGTATGAACGTTAAAACCGAAACATACGTAGTTATTCATAGAGACAAAGCCGGCTCAGGATTACAGCCTGCCGCAATAAAACGGGCGATAAAGCTTTCTTTAAAAAAAGCGGTAAAAAAACTTATCGGCAATAAAAAATTTTCAAATAAACAAAATAATCATATCCTCGAAAGTAAAATTTATTCCGAAGGGTTAAAATATATATATTCTTTTAAGATTTTAAAAGCGGGAGAGTATCTTAATCTTTACTATATAAACATAAAGACGCATATTAGAAGCAGTGTTTTAATAAGCGAGCTAAAAACGTTGGGATTTCATATAGTAAAGCAGGCGTCGGAGGAGAAGAAAGTCGATTACGGCGTTTATTTCATAAAATTTGTAGGAGATTTTAATAATCACGATTCCACGGTATTCCAGAATCTTATGATTAAATATTCGCATCATCTTAAGAATCTTTATATATCCTCTTTTTCGGAAAATTTCGACGAAATAAAAGTTCTTTATTACGGAAACATCATCAGATTATTGAAAAGAGTGAGGCCGGTTATAAAATCGTATCTAAATGCAAAAATATATCCGGTAAAAAATAATACGATAATAATTAAAGTGATTAGAAATAAACAAAATAAACAAAAATCGACGAAACAAAATCGACGGAATCAAAAGAAATGAAACATATTTTTTAGCGATGTGACGGCTACGGTATTAAGATAAAAATTCAAAATAGAATAAAAAAAAATGCTTATGAACATGGGTATAAAAAAATATAAGTAAATATTTTTATTTTTCTCGTATAAGATGCCCAACGCAAGAGATATCGGGGGGGCGCCGATAAACATCTGTCCGACGAAAAGCCCTATTATCGGACCATATTTTTCGACGTAATTATGCGCTTTTCTTCCTTTTTTCGACGAAATCATCCGGTCTATCCACTTTATAGATTTGAGTTTCAACCCGGCATAAAACAGGATAGAGCACAAAACGGCTTCGGAAAGCGTGATTAAAATGATACTTGCGTAAGGGTTTAATTTATAATAAACGGCGTATGCCGTGGATACGTATTTTCCGCCTATTAAGGGAGTCATATTAATAGCTATCATTATAAAATATTTTAAATATAAAGGTTTTATGAAGGGTTTAAACATATTGTATTTTGTTTTTTATAGATTAATCTGGTATAATTATAACTGTAAATAATATAATTATAAAGCATAAAATATATCGGAACAAAAAACAATGTACTATTTTACACCTGCATCGGATATGTTTGAAACGGCAGATTCTATAGTTATATATATCGAACTTGCCGGAGTAAAAAAAGAAGATATCAATATCGAAATAGGCGGCGGTATCATAGAAATAGGCGGGATAAAACGTTGCGCGGTAATAAATGAAGAATATAATTTTCAAAGGATGGAAAGACCTTTCGGTTTATTTAAAAGGAGATTTAATTTGCCTTCTTCGGCAGACTGGAATACGGCGAGAGCTTCTTTCGAAGGCGGACTGCTGGAAATAATTATGCCGAAAAGAACAGGCAATAAAGGATTTAGAATTTCTTGCATCGAAATCGATGACCAAGATAAGGGTTAAATAAATAATATAAGGACGGTAAAAACAATTATGTTTAATTTGGACTATTACGAAGATAAACTATCGGAAAGCGGATATAGGGTTTTAACGATTTCTATCGAAGAATCTAAACGTAGAAAACATTTTTATTTGGGTCTCGAGCATATATTCTATGCCTTGACTTTAGTGGACGAAGACCTTTTAAACGAGATATTTTTAGAATTAAGAATAGATAAAAGAAAGATTGTGAAACTTTTGAACGATTTCATGATGTCGTCCGATCAATATATAGGCGAAGGAATGAAAATCCCGCTTCAAACCAGAAATCTTTTTAAGAGTGCTTACGATTATGCGCAAAGTTCCGGTAGAAATCTTATAGAATCAACCGATTTTTTAATGGTGATGTTTCAGGAGCCAAATTCCGCGCCCAACAGAGTTTTTAAGTCGCTTGGAGTGGATTCGGTCGTGATCGCCGATAAAATTTTTCAAAAAATGAGGGAAAGAAGAAGCAGGAGCGATGAAAACAGAAGAAAATACGATTTACCTTACACGCTTAGACAGCACGCCATTAATTTAAGCAAACTTGCAATTATGGACAAGCTGCCTTTAGTATTCGGAAGAGAAGAAGAAATTACCAGACTAATGGAAATACTGTGTCATATAGACAGGCCTAATTCCGCAATAATAGTCGGGGAACCCGGTGTGGGAAAGACTGCCGTCGTGGAAGGTCTTGCAAGAAAAATAGAACTCGAACCTTACAGCGTTCCGGCAAGGCTTAGAAATAAAATTATAGTAAACCTGCAGATGAACTCATTAGTTGCGGGAACAGTTTTCAGGGGCATGTTCGAAGACAGGATGGAAAAGATAATAAACGAACTGAAATCCAGAAAGAATATAATATTATTCGTCGACGAGGTACATACTATTATTGGCGCCGGCTCGGCAATCGCCGTCCCAAGCGATGCGGCTAATATATTAAAATCTTCTCTTGCAAGGGGCGAAGTACAGATTATAGGCGCAACCACTCTTTCGGAGTATAAAGAATTTATTGCGGAAGACGAGGCTCTTGCCCGCAGATTCAGGCTCGTCAATATTAATGAACCGAGTACGGAAGATACAAAAAGAATACTTTACGGACTTAAAAGAAGATTTGAAGATACTTACGGCGTGGAGATCGAAGACTCCGCTCTCGACGAGTCGCTTAAATTGTCGTACCGTTATTCAAAATCTTTGAGACTCCCCGATAAAGCTATAGGATGGGTCGATTCAAGCTGTGTAAAAGCGGAAATATACAACGAGGATAAGGTGGTAAAAAAGGAAAATATTTATCAGGTTATTTCACAGGAAACCGGCATGCCTATAGATTTGATAAAAAGAGACGTTCTTGAAAGATTTCAGGATATGGAAGACTTTTTTTCTAAAAGAATAGTCGGACAGAAAGATGCCGTTAATTCGCTTGCCAAACATTTAAGGCTTAATAAAGGACCATTAAAAGAAAACTTTAACAGACCCGACGCCGTTCTGCTTTTTCTGGGTCCGACCGGCGTAGGCAAGACCGAGACGGCAAAGGCTATGGCGGAGTATCTGTTTGGTTCCGGCAGAAATATTATCAGAATAGATATGTCCGAGTATAAAGACGGTTCGATAGCCGTAGATAAATTAATCGGCATGCCGAGGGGCATAGTCGGTTCTTCGAGGGGCGGTATCTTGACTAACCAGGTAAAAGATAATCCGTATTCGGTCATTCTTTTAGACGAAATAGAAAAGGCGAGCGAACTTGTATTCAATCTATTTCTTCAGGTTTTCGACGAAGGCTTTTTAACCGACGGAAGAGGCAAGAGAGTCTATTTTTCGGATTCCGTTATTATTATGACTTCCAATCTCGGTTCCCATGAATTTTCAAGGTTTACCAAGCCTCTCGGTTTTATAGAATCTAACGACATAGTTAAATCTCTTAAGGGAACGATAAATAAAGAAATAGAAAACTTCTTTTCTCCTGAATTTATAAACAGGATAGACGATGTAGTGATTTTTTCGCCGCTTACCAAAAAAGAAGTTAAACAAATTGCGTTGATGCATATAGAAACCATAAATAAAACTATGTCGGAACACGGAAAAGAAATTACCGTAACGGACGACGCTTTAGATAAACTTGTCGAAACCGGTTACAGCGCAAAGTTCGGCGCAAGATTTTTAAAGCGTACCATCGACGACCTTATTAAAGTTCCGTTAACGTTGAAATGGAAAGAGGGCGATATATTTACGGCGGAAGTAAAAGAGGGCGAAGTAATAGTGGCTGCAGATAAAAGCCGTGAAGACGAAGTATCGAAAAAGGTTAAAAACGGTAAGGAAAAATATAAGGAGGAACCGGATTATGTCTGAGAAAGAGCCGGAAAAATCTTTCAGGGTGGTAGATAAAAGAAAAGTTTCGGAAACAGAAGGAGAGGAAAGAGAAAACTGGAACGTCGGCGGAAGCGAAAAAGCAAACGTAAACTCCGCAGATGAAGCAAGCATGGAAAATGAGTCGAAACAGCCCGAAACCGTTTCCGAAAAAAAAGCGGCGGATGAGGCTGGGGCGGAAGCGCTTAATTTTGAAGCCGATTTTGCGACGTTTATCTATTCGTTGAATACTCAGGCGCTTCTTTTTATGGGGAAAATACCTAATCCTATATCTAAAAAATATGAAAAAGACTTAGGAACGGCTAAATATCTTATAGACACTATAGACATGCTTTCCAAGAAAACCAAAGGAAATCTTGACGAAAACGAAGCCAAACTTATAGAAAACATTTTATATGACCTTAGAATGGCTTATATTTCCGAGAAAAAGTAAATACGATAAAACTATAAATTCATATAGGTATATATCAAAAAGGTATGGCTAAAGATCGGAATATAAATAAAAAGGCGGTGTATTTTTATGAATTTAAATAATTTTACTATAAAATCCCAGGAATTGATAGAACTTACGGTTAATACCGCTAAAGATGCCAAAAATCCGGAAATATCCGATTTACATTTATTATATGCCTTGCTGAATTACGACGAGAGCAGTATAGCCGTTTCTATTTTTAAAAAAATAGGAATAGATTTAAAGGCGTTTTCTAACGATACGGAAAATGGCCTGTCAAAACTTGCCGTAGTAGAGGGCGGCATGGAGCCCGGGTTTTCTTCCTCCATGAAGCGCATATTAGATGCCGCCGAAAAGAATAAAAATTTTATGAAGGATGATTTCGTATCGGTAGAGCATTTCGTTCTTGCGATGTTCGACGTAAAAGACACTAAATCTTACGAAATTTTAAAAAAATACGGCTTAAACAAGGATGCCGTTTTAAAATCTTTGACGGATATCAGAGGAAACACGAAAGTGACCGACCAGAACCCTGAGGATAAATATCAGGCTTTAGAAAAATATACGGTTAATTTAACGCAGCTTGCAAAGTCGGGGAAAATAGATCCCGTTATAGGAAGGGACGGCGAGATAAGAAGGCTTATGGAAGTTTTATCGAGACGGACGAAAAACAATCCCGTTTTAATAGGCGACCCGGGCGTAGGCAAAACCGCTATAGTAGAAGGACTTGCAAAAAGAATTGCCGACGGAGACGTTCCCGAGATTTTAAAAGAAAAAATCGTTCTTTCGCTCGACTTAGGTTCCCTTATTGCCGGAGCAAAATATAGAGGGGAGTTCGAGGACAGGCTTAAAGCCGTGGTAAAGGAAATAAAATCGTCCGAAGGAAAAATAATAATATTTATCGACGAACTTCATAATCTTGTCGGCGCCGGAAAATCGGAAGGAGCTATGGATGCCTCGAATCTTTTGAAACCGGCGCTTGCAAGAGGGGAATTAAGAGCTATAGGCGCAACTACTCTTGACGAATACAGAAAATATATCGAAAAAGACGCGGCGTTAGAAAGAAGATTTCAGCCCGTGTTCGTGGACGAACCTTCCGTAGAAGATACTATTTCTATACTTAGGGGGCTAAAGGAAAGATATGAAGCATATCATGGAATAAGAATAAAGGATTCGGCATTAATTGCGGCGGCTATGCTCTCCCATAGGTATATTTCCGATAGATTTTTACCGGATAAGGCTATAGACCTGGTTGACGAGGCTTCCGCAAAGTTAAGAATAGAAATAGGCTCTCTTCCTACCGTTCTTGACGAAGTTCAGAGGAATATAATAAAAATTAAGATAGAGCAGGAGGCGCTAAAAAAAGAAAAGGATGCCGAATCTAAAAAGAGGTTGAAAGAACTTGACGAAGAACTGGCAAATTTAGAAGAAGATTTTAATCAAAAAAAAGCTAAGTGGCATAACGAGAAAGAACATATACAAAAAATCGGCGAAATAAAAAAAGAAATAGATGCCCTCAGATTTGAAGAGCAGAGATACGAAAGGGAAGGAAAATACGATAAAGTAGCGGAAATCAGATACGGCAAATTAAACGAACTGGAAAAAAAGCTGGAAGATTTAAATAAATCCCTTATTGCAATGCAGGAAAAGGGAAGTTTTCTGAAAGAAGAAGTAGATGCGGACGATATTGCAAAGGTGGTGGCAAAATGGACCGGAATACCGGTTTCAAAACTTATGGAAGGGGAAAAAGAAAAACTTCTGCAAATAGAAGAACATTTACACAACCGCGTTATAGCTCAGGACGAGGCGATAAACAGCGTAGCCAATACCATCAGACGTTCGAGGGCAGGTTTATCCGATATTAATAAACCTATCGGCTCTTTTATATTTCTAGGGCCGACCGGCGTAGGAAAAACTGAGCTTGCAAAAGCCCTTGCCGAATTTTTATTCGACGACGAAAACAGTATAGTAAGAATAGATATGTCGGAATATATGGAAAAACACGCCGTTTCGAGGCTTATCGGCGCTCCTCCCGGATATGTGGGTTACGAAGAAGGAGGGCAGCTTACGGAAGCGGTCAGAAGACGTCCTTACAGCGTGGTATTATTCGATGAAGTAGAAAAAGCCCATCAGGACGTGTTTAACGTTTTGCTTCAGCTTTTGGACGACGGAAGATTGACCGACGGACAAGGCAGGACGGTGGACTTTAAAAATACTATTGTCATTATGACATCGAATATAGGTTCCGATATTATCCAGAGTTACAGCGGCAAACAGTACGAAGAAATGAAAAACAATATTACCGCTATTTTAAAAAATTATTTCAGGCCGGAGTTTTTAAACAGACTCGACGATATTATAATATTTCATGCCCTTAACGAAAGCGATATAATAAAAATTGTCGGAATACAGCTCGGCAAACTTAAGAGCATACTTAAAGAAAAGGGTATAGATGCCGATTATACGGATTCGCTGATAAAATTCGTCGCAATGGAAGGTTATGACCCGATTTACGGAGCGAGACCGTTAAAAAGAGCCATAAAATCTTTTATACAGGATAGAATAGCAGTGGATTTACTTTCCGGAAGGCTGATTTCAGGCGACTCTATAATTATAGATTATAAGGACGAAACCGGAATCGTTATTGAAAAAATTACGGTAGCCGAAGCTCAACCTGTTTGATAGAATAGTCATTATGACAAATATTAATTTATCAAAATGACAAAATTTAAATAATAAATATCCGATAAACAATAAATTAAAAAAATAATATTACTAAGTATTTGTAATATATAGTGTTTTAAAAAAATATATAAATTTTTGTGAAATGGCATAGTTTTTGCATTTATAAAAATAAAAAATAAAATGAGGAGTTTTAAGATTATGAGTTTAAAGTCCGATTCAAAAATTATAGGCGCGGGAGTTGCGGTACTGATAGGCATAATAGCGGGAGTTATAATTACCGCTAATCTGCATTTATTTAAAAAATCTATGGCGGAAGAAAACGCTCCGGTAATCTATACTACTAAAAATTCGGAAATGCAGGCTCAAAACGGACCGAGTAATTTTATCGCATTGATAAAAAAGGATAAGCCTTTTGTGGTTAATATCAGGACTACCCAAAAAGTTAAGAGCGGACCGTTTCAGATGTACGAAAGCCCTTTCGGCAATCAACCCAATCCGTTCGGAAATTTTTTTAAGAATTTCTTTAATAATACGCCTCAGGCGACATATACCGAAGAAAGTTTAGGTTCGGGAGTAATTATAAGTAAAAACGGATATATAATAACTAATAACCACGTGATAAAAGGAGCAACAAAAATATACGTAAAACTTTCTACAGGTAAAACTTTTAAGGCGACTGTTGTGGGAAAAGATCCACAGGTGGATCTCGCTCTGCTTAAGATAAACGACGGAAATAATCTTCCGGCCGCAACACTTGGAGATTCCGCAAAATCGCAGATAGGCGAATGGGTTCTTGCTATAGGCAACCCTTTCGGTCTCGGCTGGACGGTGACCAATGGAATAATAAGCGCTAAGGGTAGAGCTATCGGAGGACCGTATGAGGATTTTATTCAGACTAATGCCGCCATTAATCCAGGAAACAGCGGCGGTCCGCTGATAAATATGAAGGGGCAGGTGATAGGCATAAATACGGCAATTATAAAGGGAGCGCAGGGAATTGGATTCTCTATACCGATAAACGTGGTAAAAGAAGTTCTTCCCGAACTCGAAACCGGCAAAATAACAAGAGGCTGGCTTGGAATAGAAATCCAAAAAATATCGCCCGCTCTTAAAAAGGCATTTAATTTGGAAACTTCACGCGGAGCGCTCGTTTCCTCTGTAGTTCCCGGAGGACCGGCAGCAAAAGCAGGCTTAAGAAGCGGAGACGTCATAATAAAATACAACGGTATAAAAGTAAAAGAAATGTCTCAACTTCCGTGGTTAGTCGGCAATACTAAACCGGGAGCAACAGTTCCGATAGAAGTAATAAGGAACGGGAAAAAGATAGCTTTATCTATAACGGTCGGCAACTGGAACAGCAAAAGCAATGTTTTTAACAAAAAAGCACAGAAAATTTCGGCAAAAAAATTAGGAATAACGGTTATTCCCCTTACTCCTCAAAATATGCAGAGTTACGGGATACAAAACGTCCATCACGGAGTTATAGTTTCAAAAGTTATACCCGGCGGCGCAGGCCAAAGAATGGGTATAATGCCCGGGGACGTTATCGAGTCGATTAACCATCATATCGTCAATAATATTTCTGAGTATGTCAGCGATATAAACAGGGCGGAAAAATCAAAACAGTTCCTGTTTTATATAAGACGCGGCAATATGAAACTTTATCTTGCATATTCGATAAAATAAATTCATATACGCAATATAATAAAAAGTTTTCTCAAAACCAAGACAAACTGTAAGCTTTCCATCACTCCTCCTAAAGGTGGCCCGGCTCCTTAAAAAGAGCCGGGCTATTTATTTTTTGGCTGAATGTATGGTAAAATTAATTATAATAAATATAGGCGTTTTAATAAAAATACTGCATTAAACTTTAACCGCTTTGTTTTTCCATATAATACCAATGGATAATTTTATACTTGGAACTGCCGGTCATATAGACCATGGTAAATCCTCGCTTATTAAAGCCTTAACGGGTACGGAAACCGACAGGCTCAAAGAAGAAAAAAAGCGCGGCATCAGCATCGTTCTGGGCTATGCCAATATGGTTTTCCCTTCCGGTATTTCCGTAGGAATCGTCGATGTCCCCGGACACGTAAAATTTATAAAAACTATGGTTTCCGGTTCTACCGGAATGGACGGCGTTTTGCTGGCGGTTGCGGCGGACGACGGAATAATGGCGCAAACAAAGGAACATCTGCTTATTTTAAAACTACTGGGTATCAAGCTGATAGTGCCGGTAATTACAAAAATAGATATCGTTCCGGACGAAATCGTTATAAAAAGAGAAACGGAAATAAAGCAATTTTTAAAAATATACGGCTACGATAAATTTGCGGGAAATATCTTAAAAGTTTCGGCTAAATCCGGAAACGGGATAGACGAGTTAAAAAGAGAAATAGAAAAAGTTCTAAAAGAATACAATTTATCGCGGCTTTCGACAAAATCGGTTCCTACGAAAATTTTTTTGCCCCTCGACAGAATTATTTCTTCTAAGGGTTTTGGGACTATTTTAGCCGGAACATTAAAATACGGCGCTTTTGCCTCCGGCAGTGAAATTCAGCTCATGCCCTCAGGTTTGACGGCAAAAATAAAAAGCATAGAATCGCACAATAAACCGGTAGAAGTTGCCGGCAAATCTATGAGAATATCTATAAATGTTCCTTCGGTAAGAAAAGAAAGCGTAAAATTCGGCGAAGTTATTTCCGCGAAAGACGCTCTTACCGCATCTGATACCGTCTTTGCAAATGTTTTTTACGACTTCGAGAATAAAAAAGATCTTAAAAGCCACGTTATACTGATGTTTATGACCGGGGCGGCATCCGCCTCCGCTAAAATAATAGTTTTTAATTCAGATAAAAAAATCAAAGCAGGAGAATATTCGTATGCCTTGTTTAAATTAAACGGTAAAATATCCTCCATGACCGGCGAAAAATTTATTTTAAGGGATATAGGCGCCGGCAAAACCATAGGCGGCGGTACTATAATAGATCCGGCGATGGATTACGCATACGAAGAAACGTTTAAACCTTTTTATGAAAAGATAATTTCGGATAACATAGACGAAGCGGTTCACGGTTTTATAGAAGTTTTTAAAACCGGAAATATAGAAAACATTTATAAAAGATTTAATCTAAACCTGCCGGATTTTATGAACGTAATAGAAAAATTAAAGAAAAGCGGGCGGATAATAACCGGCAATAAAAACAGATATGCGTTTACGGCAAATTATTATAACGACGGGAAAAATTTATTGGCCGGTATAATAAATAAAAATCAAAAAATTTATGGAAAGCAGGAACTTTTTAATATTTTTGCAGAAAGTTTCGATAAAAACACAGGTTCTAAATCTTCGGGTATTTTTTTCGACGTTTTGATAGACGGTTTATTAAACGAAAAAGAAATATCATACGATGCCGGGAACATAATTCCTAAAGGACTTAATGCCGATAATAGTTCTTTAATAGATATTCCCGAAGAATATGCCTATATAGCAAAAAAAATAGAAAATTTATTAAAATCAAACGGCAACAGCGTTCCGGATTACGGCGGGATAGAAAGAAAAATCGCCGCTCCTAAAAAAATTTTAAATTATGTATTGAGTTTAATGCTTAAGCAGTCGAAAATTTTTAAAATTAAACAGGATATTTATTATTTAAAAGAACAGATAGACGATATTAAATCGAAATTAGACGTTTTTTTTAAAAAAGAAGAAAAACTCGAACCTAAAGACATGAAAGAAATTGCCGGAGTGTCCAGAAAATATGCAATTCCACTGCTCGAATATTTCGACAACGTCGGATATACCGTAAAAAAAGGCGATTGCAGGTTTAAAAAGGAAAAATAAATCTGCGCCTTCCAAGTTTTATTTTTTATAATTTTTTGGTATAATAATTAAAATGCAGTTAATAATTTATAACCCGCAATATAATTATACCAAAAAATATGCCATATAAAGACTTGCACGAATTTATCCGGATACTGGAAAAAAATAACGATTTGCGCAGAATATCCGTTCCCGTCGATAGAATTTTAGAAATTGCCGAAATTGCCGACAGAACCGTTAAGAAAGAGGGTCCGGCTCTTTTATTCGAGAATGTTAAAGGCTATAAGTTTCCGGTTTTAATAAATATGTTCGGTTCGAATAGGCGGATATTGCAGGCTTTTGAAGTAGAAAATCTTAACGACGTCGCAAAAAGAATCGAAGAAATAATGGACCCGGAAATTCCCACGAATTTCTTCGAAAAAATAAAATCTCTTTCAAAACTTAAAAAACTTGCCGATTATATGCCTAAAGTCGTCAAAAACGCCAAATGCAAAGAGGTTATTATAGATAATCCGCCCCTGTTAGATATTTTACCTGTTTTAAAGACATGGCCGGAAGACGGCGGACCGTTTATAACGCTTCCGCTTGTTTTTACGAAAGACCCCGAAAAAGGTTCTACCAATGTAGGTATGTATAGAATGCAGGTGTATGACGATACTTCGTGCGGTATGCACTGGCATATCCATAAGGACGGAGCAAGGCATTTCAGGAAATACAAGGAATTGGGAAAAAAAATACCGGTTTCCGTTGTTATAGGTTCGGATCCCGCGGTGATTTACTCGGCTACCGCTCCGCTGCCTCCGGATATAGAAGAAATGATGTTTGCAGGCTTTTTAAGAGGCGAAGCCGTAGAGTTGGTAAAATGTGAAACAAACAATATATATGTTCCGGCAAATGCCGAATTCGTTATAGAAGGGTATATAGACCCTGCCGAAGATTTCAGGACGGAAGGTCCTTTCGGCGACCATACGGGATATTATTCTCTCGAAGATTTTTATCCGGTATTTCACGCAACTCTTATAACTCACAGAAAAGATGCGGTATATCCCGCTACTATAGTCGGAAAGCCTCCCATGGAAGACTGCTATATAGGAAAAGCGACCGAAAGGTTTTTTCTGCCCGCAATAAAAAAGATTTTTCCGGAAATTGTCGATATGAATCTTCCGTTCGAGGGGATATTCCACGACCTTGCTTTTATAAGCATTAAAAAAAGCTATCCCGGTCATGCAAAAAAAATTATGCACGGTATCTGGGGTTTAGGTTTAATGATGTTTACCAAAATTATAGTTATATTAGACGAAGACGTAAACGTTCAGGACAGAAGCGAAGTTATCTGGAGAATTTGTAATAATATCGATCCTAAAAGGGATATAACGTTCGTAGAAGGACCGATAGACGTTTTAGAACATGCATCCGATATTCCCGACTACGGTTCAAAAATGGGCATAGATGCTACAAAAAAATGGACTTCCGAAGGTTATAAAAGAAAATGGCCGAATGATATAATTATGTCCGACGAAATAAAAAAATTAGTCGATGCAAGGTGGGAAGAGTACGGTCTCGATGCTTAAAAAAATAAAAAACACGTTAGAATTAGTCAAATTTTCCCATACGATATTCGTTCTGCCTTTTGCTCTTAGCGCTTTTTTTCTTGCTTTTTACGATAAATATCCCGATTCTTTCGGCACGCCGTTTTTTTACTTTAAAATAATATGGATTATCGCGGCAATGGCTTCGGGAAGAAGCGGGGCTATGGCGTTTAACAGGATTATAGACAGAAAAATAGACGCAAAAAATAAAAGGACGATGGGAAGGACGCTGCCTAAAGGTGAATTGTCGGTCTTATACGGCATTATTTTTGGGACATTGTCTTACGCCGTTCTTATAATTGCGGCATATGAGCTTAATTTTACGTGTTTCGTTCTGTCTCCTTTCGTAATAATCTTTGTAACTTTTTATTCGTTTACAAAAAGGTTTACTTTTTTCTCGCATCTGGCGCTTGGAATAAGCATGGCTTTAGGACCTTTAGGAACATGGCTTGCCGTAACCGGCAGTTTAGATTATAAGATTTTGATTCTGGGTCTTGCGGTAGTTTTTTGGGGCGCCGGGTTCGATATTCTTTATGCCGTAATGGATTACGATTTCGATATAGCAAACGGACTTTTTTCGGTTCCGGCAAAATTCGGGATTAAAAACGCGGTCGTGATTGCAAGAATATTGCATTTATTTGCGCTATTATGCCTTATTTATCTATATTTTATATTTAATCTAAATTTTTTATATATTATCGGAATAATTCTCGTGGCGGGATTTTTTGCCTATGAACATTTTCTCGTATATAAAAGTTTAAATAATATAAACATGGCATTTTTTACGATGAACGGTTATATATCTATAACTTTTTTTATTTTTATATCGGCAAGTATCGCATATGCTAAATTTTTTATAAAAGTTTAAAAGTTTAAAAGTTTAAAAGAAAAATATATATGGAAAAAACTTATTCATACATTCTTGCGTTAACCGGAGCATCCGGCGCTATATACGGATTAAGTCTCCTTAGAGCCTTAATAGAACATTCTTTTTTTGTTCATCTTATAATTTCTAAACCCGGTTTTACGGTAATGAAAGACGAACTCGACATGTTTGCGGACGCTAATGCGGAGGGGGCAAAGGCAGACTCCGCAGTAAAGGAAGAAATAATAAATAAGATAAAACTGCATTTTAGCGCGGATCGCGATTTTAGTTATTATGCCGGAATGTTCGAACTTTTAGACGAAAATTTTTTGGAATCGCGGATTGCCAGCGGTTCCGCTAAAGATATTAAAGGAATGGCGGTAGTTCCGTGTTCGATGGGTTCGCTTTCGAGAATAGCCTGCGGAATTTCCGGAAATTTAATCGAAAGGGCGGCGGACGTTGTTTTAAAAGAAAGAAAAAAACTTATAATCTGCCCGAGAGAAACCCCCCTCAACGATATACACCTTAAAAATATGCTGTCGCTTTATTCGTCGGGCGCCGTAATCCTTCCGCTTATTCCGGCTTTTTATAATAAGCCCCGGACGGTGGCCGACATCGTAAATTTTATGACAGGGAGAATATTGGACAGTTTCGGCGTCGATAACGATATATATGCAAGATGGGGAGCTTATGGCGCAAAATAAAAACACGCATAAAAATTTTGATTTAATTAGAGAAAAAGTTTATAATAATATAAGACTTTCTGCCGAAGACGCTCTGTTTTTGTTTAAATCAAAAGATTTGCTTTCGATAGGAGAGCTTGCAAATTTTAAAAACATTAAAATCAACGGAAATAAAGTCTATTATATCGTCAATATCCATATAAATTATACCAACATATGCGTAAACAGGTGCGCGTTTTGCGCCTTTTACAGAAGCGGAAAAGAACCGGATGCTTATTTTATGAATATCGAAGAGATAATAGAATATATAAAAAAACATTATAAAGTAAATAACTTTAAAGAAGTTCACATAGTCGGAGGTCTTCATCCGTCTTTGCCTTACGGATTCTATTTAAATATGATTCGCAGAATAAAAAATGAATTCCCGTCTCTTATGATTCAAGCGTTTACGGCTGTAGAAATAGATTATTTATCTAGAATTTCCGGATTACCGACAGAAACAGTGTTATCCGATTTAAAAGAAAACGGCTTAGACAGTATTCCCGGCGGGGGAGCCGAGATTTTCAATCCTTACGTTAGAAAAAAGCTGTGTCCGCAGAAAATAAGCGGGGAAAGATGGATTTCAATACATAAAACGGCGCATAAAATAGGAATTTATTCCAATGCTTCCATGCTTTACGGAGTTAAAGAAACTTATGAAGACAGAGTAAGCCATTTAAACGAAATAAGGATTGCGCAAGACGAATCCGGCGGCTTTAAATCTTTTATACCTTTTGCATTCCAGCCTAAAAACACTGCAGTGAAGAATTCGGCGCTTACTTCGGGATACGACGATATTAAAGTTATAGCGGTCGCCCGCCTTTTTTTGGATAATTTCAAGCATATAAAAACATTTTTCGTAAACCTCGGCATTAATCTCGCTCAGGTGTCCCTTTCTTTTGGCGCAGACGATTTCGACGGCACTCTTACCGAGGAAAAAATATCCCATAACGCCGGTTCTGTTAATCCTGCCGGACTCAGCGTTAAAAACTTAAAAAAGATAATAACGGAAACCGGCAAAATACCTGTGGAAAGAGATACGGTTTATAATGTCGTAACTAATTAAATTAAAATTAAATATTTTAAATTAAAATTAAATATTTTAAATTAAAATTAAATATTTTAAATTAAAATTAAATATTTTAAATATTCCGATTGAAGATTGATTAATAATAGTTTAAATTAACGATTCAAAAAGTTTAAGGAGGCTAAAAAATGTTTAACTTAAACGAATTTGTATTTTATCCGGGTTACGGCGTTTGCATCGTGGAATCTATCGCTAAGCAAAAAATAGGTTCTACGGAATTATCTTTTTACAATATCAGAGTTTTAGAAAACAATGCAAAAATTATGGTTCCGGTAAAGAATGAGGCTGAAGCGGGATTCCGTCTTTTAATCAAAGAGAACGAGATACAGAAGGTTTTTGACGTGCTTGAGGAAAAATGCGTAAAAAAGCCTTTTGCAAAAAAAGAATCATGGAATAAAAGATTTAACGGATACAATATAAAATTATGCTCCTCGTGTCTTTTTGAAGTAGCCGAAGTTTTAAGGGATCTTTATATTTTAAAATGCGAGAAAGAACTGTCTTTTGCCGAAAAGAAGATGTTTGAAAAAGCGAAACATCTTATAATCAAAGAAATTTCCACGGTAATGAACAGACCGGAAACTTTCGTGGAGGAAAGAATAAAAAAAATATTTATCAAAAAACCGGAGTCTTCGCCTAATTTAAATTTAAATGCATGACTTATTAATATAACGATAACGATAAATGAAAATTTTAAATAAAAAACCAATCCTTTTTGTGAGGATATTGCTGGTTCTTATTTCCGCCGTCCTGGGTTTTTTAATAGGCAAAGAATACTGGCATAACGATTTTTTGTCTTATGTAGGGTTACTGTTCGGTTTTACCATAGGTTTTATCGTTATATCGGTCGAAAAAAGTATGGAATCTATTTCTACCAAAAAAATATTGACGGGAGGAATAGGGCTTTTTATAGGGCTTTTTATAATTAATTATATTACCTATCAGCTTTTTAAATCTTTTTTTACCGGTTCCGACCTGGGCTATATTACATATGCTTTTGTTAATTTTATCGCCGGTTATCTCGGTTTGATTATAGGTTTGCGGGTAAGCGACGATTTTGCCGTAGGCATAAGACCGCAGGGAACGATGCAGACCCGGTCGTCCGATCAAAGAGACGCCGGCATAAAAACGGCGGATTTAGAACAGCGCCTAAATTATAAAGTTATAGATACCAGTTCTTTAATCGACGGAAGAATACTCGACGTATCCAAAACCGGCTTTATCGACGGAACTTTTGTTATACCGACTTTTGTTTTACACGAACTTCAACATATAGCCGATTCTCAGGACCCGCTCAAAAGAGTCAAGGGCAGAAGAGGATTAGATATACTTAAGGAACTTAGGGAAGATAAAAATATAAATATAAATTTTACGGACGTAGATTACCCGAATATAAAAGAAGTTGACGCAAAATTAATTGCCTTCGCCAAAGAAAATAACGGCAAGATTATTACCACCGATTTTAATCTTAATAAAGTTGCGCAGGTTAGAAATATAAAAGTTTTAAATATAAACGATCTGGTAAAGGCGCTGAGACCTATTCTGCTTCCGGGCGAAACTATAACTGTTTTAATTACGAAAGAGGGTAGAGAGAAAAACCAGGGCATTGCATATATGGACGACGGTACTATGGTAGTCGTGGAAGACGCCATAAAATTAGTGGGTTCGGAACTCGATGTTATCGTAACGAGCGTTTTGCAGACTTCGAGCGGCAGAATGATATTCGCAAGAATAAATTACGATAAAGAGCAGGCGTTAAGTTAATTTTCTTATATAACTATAGCATAATCCGATGATTCACCGTATTTCCTTAAATTTTTCCAGAAACAATTCGGCTATTTCGATATCCAATGCCGAAGTTATTTTGACGTTTAAATCGGTAGATTTGACAGCCGCCGCCGTCAAACCTAAATTTTCGACGAGAGAAACGTCGTCGGTAGATATAAAATTTTCTTCGGCGGCTTTATAGAGAGCTCTTTTTATAATTTCGAATTTGAAAGTTTGGGGAGTTTTGGCGGATATTAAGTTCTTTCTTCGAAGAGTTTTAAATTTTGCGGGATTTGCGGTTTCCATCCCGCTTTTGGCTATACCGCCCGCGTCTGCTATGCCCATACGGTCTATACCGTCGGTAATTATGCCTTTATCGCAAATTTCTTTTACGGTTTCCGTAACGCCGGAGCAGAGGAAAGCCGCGCCGTGTTCCGCCGTTTTATCGAGTAATAAACTTAATTCTTTATCCGTCACGAAAGGTCTTGCGGAATCGTGAATGAATACGACGGCGTTTTCGGCTTCTTCTTTAGATATATATATATTTTCTAAGTATTTTACGGCATTATATACCGATTGCTGTCTCGATTCGCCGCCCGTTGTTACTTTGAGTTTTTTGTTTTTTTCGCCGGAAAGGTTTTCTTTAAAAAAAGCGCCCCAGTTAAAATCGAAAACAGAAGCAGGGGGAACGGTTATTATAACCGCATCGAAATTAATTTTAGAATTTAAAAAAATATCGAGGCTGTGCAGAATAATTTCTTTATTTTTTATTTTTACGAGTTGTTTGGGAATAGAAAAACCGGTACGTGAACCGATGCCCGCGGCAAGCAATACGGCATATATTTTCATTTTTTTACTCCGACGAAATAAGGCAGACGCTAAAAGCTTCTATTGCTTTCTGTTTGCCGACGGAATCGAGTCCTTCTTTCGTTTTTCCTTTAATGTTTATGCGTGACATATCCACGTTTAAGACCGAAGATACGGAGTTTATCATTTGTTCTTTATAAGCCGAAATTTTAGGGGTCTGGGTTATAATCGTAATATCGGCGTTAACTAATCGATAGCCTTTTTCTTTTACTAATCCATATGCATATTTTATTATTTCTATACTGCTTATTTCCTTCGTCGATTTAAGATTATCGGGATAAAGAACGCCGATATCCGGAAGCGACAAGGCTCCAAGGAGGGCATCGGTAAGCGAGTGAAGCACGACGTCGCCGTCGGAATGAGCGGCAACCCCGATATGTCCTTCTATCAATACTCCGCCGAGGTATAATTTTTTTGCGGTATTTTCAAAAAGCATAATTTCTAAAAACTTGTGTATATCATAACCGCTTCCTATTCTTAAGCTATCCATCGCCATAAAAATCATTATATCACGAAAAGGCCTTTTACGGTAAATTTTTACGGTAAAAATATGATATAATATAATAAGACCTTAACTCACCGTTAGAGATTTTTTATCTGGATTCCCGCCTACGCGGGAATGACTATGCGGGGATTGAGGTTTTAACCCAAAAGGTGTCATTCCTGCGAAAGCAGGAATCCAGTATTTATAACTTGTTAAATCAATTTTTATAGTCTCTAACGGTGAGTTAAGGTAATAATAAAATAAATGCGGGACGGTCGAAAGACGGGCAGTCAAACATATGAATTACGATTACGAACTCGATACCTTCGGGTTATCGTGTCCTATGCCCATAATGGAAGTTGCGGGAGAATTTAAAAAAATTCCGGACGGCTCGGTATTAAAAGTAACGGCATCGGACGAAGGCATCATAGAAGATTTAAAAAGCTACTGCAAAAAAACAGGACATGAATTTCTGTCTTATGAAATAAATCTGCCCGAATATATAGTTTACGTGAAAAAGTAGAGCTTATGTTTCGTTTAAAATATTATATCGATATATCTGGAGGCAAAAATTGAAGATAATTAATTTCGACCATTTTGCGGCATCTAAGATGAGGCGGGAAGTAAAAGACGCTATGGAGCCTTATTTTATCGCTGAATACGGCAATCCTCAAAGTATTCATACGCTCGGCGACGAACCGAGGGAAGCCTTGGATAAAGCCAGACTTCGGGCGGCGGAGCTTTTAAATGCGGCAGGCACGGAAGTTATATTTACGGGAAGCGGTTCGGAATCTAATAATCTTGCCATTAAAGGAACGGCTTTCGCGAGAATAGACAAAGGCAAACATATAATCGTTTCTAAAATTGAACATTTCAGCGTTTTAAATTCGGTTAAATCTCTGTCGAAACTCGGTTTCGAAATTACGGAAATTCCCGTCGATAAATACGGTTCGGTTGACCCGCAGGACGTTAAAAACGCTTTAAGAAAAGATACGATACTCGTCAGCGTTACTCAGGCGTCAAATGAAATAGGCACTATTCAGGATATTAAAGAAATTTCAAAAATCGTCCATGAAAACTCGGCGGCTTATATGCATACGGATGCAAACACGTCCTGCGGTTTCATAGACGCGGACGTCAAAGAACTCGGGGTCGATATGCTTTCCGCCGCACCTCACAGGTTTTACGGCCCAAAGGGCGTAGGGCTTTTTTACCTTAAAAAAGGGATACGCATAATGCCCCTTATCGACGGCGGTATTCAGGAATTCGGAAGAAGGGCGGGGACGGAAAACGTTCCGGCGATAGCCGGAGCGGGAGTCGCCTGCGAACTCGCCAAGAAAGAGTTAAAAGAAAGGACCGCGCATCTTCTGCCGATTCAAAGAGCTATTATGGA
Organism: bacterium; assembly: GCA_027318865.1. Taxonomy (GTDB): domain Bacteria; phylum SZUA-79; class SZUA-79; order Acidulodesulfobacterales; family Acidulodesulfobacteraceae; genus Acidulodesulfobacterium_A. The sequence continues at coordinate 48,448 of DAHVOJ010000004.1, forward strand.
CGGAGTGCTCGGCAGTCTGGACGAGGTTTATTTAAACGGGCATCCGGAAAAAAGACTGCCCAATAATCTTAACTTTGTCGTGAAATATATAGAGGGAGAGTCTATGCTTATGTGGCTCAATAACAACGGAATTATGGTCGCAAGCGGCTCCGCCTGCACGTCAAAAATATTAAAGTCGTCGCACGTATTAAACGCTATAGGGATTGACCCCGCGCTTGCGCAGGGTTCGCTGCTGATATCGCTCGGAGAGGACAACACGCTTGAAGATGCGGAATATTTCGTTAAAGAACTTCCGGCTGTAGTCAAAAAACTGAGGGAAATGTCCCCTCTTTACGAAGAAGTTATGAAAAGAAATAAAGAATAAAAATAATAAAGAGGCTGATTAAAATGGCTGAAACTACGGCATAAAAAATATTGCCGCGGCATCCGGTTTCAGGTATAAAGATGGAAAAATACGACGTTATGTTATTTATGAAATTATATAATATATTCTAATCTAATATAACTATAACGGGCGCGTAACTCAGGGGTAGAGTGCCACCTTCACACGGTGGAAGCCGCAGGTTCGAGACCTGCCGCGCCCACCATTATAAACCGCAGTAAATAAGCCTTTAAAGGCAATATCTCGCCTTGACATATTATCCGAATTTTACTAAAATTGAAGAAGATTATATTTAGAGGCTATTTTATTTTTTATGTTATAATAACAATACAATATATTAAAATATATTAATAGCCACAGTGATTAGAAGAAATTATTATGTCCAAGAAAGAACAGGTATCCTTAAAAGGTCTATCAAGAAATAGGCTTAATAGTCTTTTGTCTGAGCTTAAGCGGATTATTGCCAGTATTTACGGGGAATCTCTAAAAGGCATAATCCTTTACGGCTCGTATTCGAGGCTTGATTTCAACCCTGAATCGGATGTCGATGTTATGATTCTTGCTTCAGGCAGTAAATCCGAACTTAAAAACCTGTTTAAAAAAGCGGTTTCGGCAACAAACGACCTTGATATAAAATACGGGGTTTTTGTTTCTATTATCGATTCCAATATAAAAGATTTTAACAAGTATATCAATTACGTGCCTTTTTACGAGAACGTGCATAAAGAGGGTAAAAGAATTTATGGATAAGGCAATTTTTGACCTTTCCATATATCGATACAAAAAGGCCGAAGAAGAACTCGCCGCCGCTTCTATGCTGCTTAACGATAAACTTTATTCATCTTCTTTAAACCGTTCTTATTATGCAATGTTTCATGCCGTCAGAAGCCTTTTTGCTTTCCAGAAGATTGACTCAAAAACCCATAACGGCGTTAAATTACTTTTTGACCGGAATTATATAAAAACCGGAAAAATAGAAAATAAATATTCCGGGATTTTAAGAAATGCTTTTATAATAAGGCAGAAAAGCGATTATAACGATTTTTATATAGCTTCAAAGACCGAAGCTGAAAAGCAATTGAAAAATGCAGAGCTGTTTCTTGAGCGAATCAAGAAATATATTGATGAAAATTATCATGTCTAATCCATTATCCAGTCCGACGAATATGCGAGAAGGCTTGCGAAAGCGGTAAAACATAAGAGGCGGGAAAGACTGGTTTATAGATTATGCGGAGCATTTTAAGAAAAGAACGCCTTTAAAAGAAATAGAAGACTTAAGCGAATATTTCGTAAGTTAAAAATATGCTATAATAGATTTATGAAAATAGTCGGAAAAAGAATTGTGGAAAAAGAGATTTCTTTTGAACCCAGAGGGGATTATCTAAAAGAAATTGCGACGTGGAACGATACAATAAAAGAAATAAGATTTTTCCCAAAAGGCATTTACCGCTATAAGACACATGAAGAAGCAGACGAACATTATTTAAATTGCCTTGCAAATAAAATTGCTAAAAATGAGTTAAAAAATTGTGGAAGAAGCGAGAAAGGCGACGATAGACGATTTAAAAACAGTCATCAAAGCTCTAAATGAAGCCGACGCCGAATATTTGTTAATCGGGGGATACGCTCTGCATATGCACGGCATAGCAAGAACAACTTCGGATATAGATATCGTCGTTCCGGCAACCGAAGAATCTGGAGAGCGAGTCAGGCGGGCGCTTATGGTTTTACCTGATAAATCGGCAAAAGATATTCCCGTAGAGTGGTTTAAAGACGGAGAAACAATTAGACTAGCCGATGAAATAGTAGTGGATATTATGTTCACGGCTTGCGCAGAAACTTACGAGAGCCTATCTAAATATGCGGTAAAAGCGGATTTAGACGGAATAGCCGTTAATACGGTAAATTTAGAAGGACTTTTGCTTACTAAAAGGTCGCCGAGAGGTAAGGATATAACTGACCGGCAAATTTTAGAAACCGCTCTTAAAATACTGCGTGAACAAAACCTATCCAATGACCAAAAGCCAGATGCCTTTACCCGGAGCCTGCAAAATAAGCCTGACCATAAAATTAAATTCAGAAGGTAATCAAAAACCCCTACATAAAAAATATAATATAGAAGGATGAATAAATTAAATATAGATAACGATATAATAATAACTTCCTCAAGCGAACTTAAAAAAAATAATAATGTCGGAAATATCACTTGCTATGCTCTTAAATATGGAGAGGCCGTATGAACGAGGAAACCGTTAATGAGCGGATTAAATATGCGGAAGGTCTAAGTATAAAAAGCAGTAGAAACGGACGAACAGTCGAAATTGTTAAAAGGGTTCGGATGCGGTTATATTAAGATTTCTGTTTTCGAAGCCTTTAGAAATAGAAAAATTCGAAAAGCTTTTAGTTTAAAAAAGAGAAGAAAAGAGTTAAAATAAAAAATGGCAAAAATTTTTGTAACCGGCGGAATTTCTTCGGGGAAATCGAACTTTGCGGAAGAAACTGCGCTTTCATTATATAAATCGTATATTACTGCCGGCGGAGGTAAGTGTTGCGGTTTACTTCATTTTATTGCGACCGCAAAAACAGGAATAAACGAAAAATATAAAAAAAACGGAATAGTTGAAATAGAATACGAAAAGAGAGACGAAAACGAATATGAAGACGAAGAGATGGCTTTAAAAATAAAAAAACATAAAGAAAGGCGGAATAAAGTTTTTATCGTACACGAAAATTTCGACGATTTGAAAGTGGAAATTGACGGCATATGCAAATTTTTATCTTCCGAACCAGATTTGGGATGCGGCATAATCCTTATAGATTCTATGACATTATGGCTTTCGTCTATTTTTAAAGATATATCCTATTACGATTCCGCCCTTGAATCCGTTATAAAATTTTCCGAATATCTTTCAAAAATCGAATGTTCGGTTGTTGCCGTCGCGGATTCGCTCGGTTTCAATACGGTGCCGGTCGATGCGTACGTCAGGAAATTTATCGAATTAAACGGCTTGATGGAGCAGGAGCTTTCCGCCCTTTCCGATAAGGCTTACTGCGTTATCGCCGGAAATCCCGTACCGTTAAAATAAAAATTTAGAAAATAACCGCCCCGTAGGGCGGGGTGGTTTGCTGCCGGGAGTTATAAATATACTCGATGAGTATTGTAATATCCGGCCTTTATTTTTATCCAAATCTAATTTATAATTAAACCTTAATAGTAATAAATAAAAATTTACGATATTAACTCTTTTAGAATAAAATTGGCGCCGACATGAACGACAGGGACTATCTTTTTTCCGTCGCAGGCAAAATAAAGCCGGTCGATAAAAAAAAGTTTTATAAAATTGCGGAAAACAGGCTTAACAGGCTGATAAAGCCCAAAGGGAGCTTGGGAAGATTGGAAGAATTTGCAAAAGACGTCGTCGCTATTACGGAAAAAGAAAGACCCCTGTCAAATAACGGGTTAAACAATAAATTCGTGTGTGTTTTTGCCGGAGACCACGGCGTAGTCGAAGAAGGCGTCAGCCTGTTTAAACAGGATGTTACCGCTCAGATGGTAAAGAATTTTTTGAGCGGAGGAGCGGCCATCAATACCATAGCGGACTCGGCAGGCGCAAACGTCATTGTAGTGGATGTCGGGATAAATGCCGATATGGGCGGCATTGGAGCGACGCCGTCTTCAAGTTTTATAAACGGCAAAGTCAGAAAGGGGACGTTTAATATTTACAAAGGTCCTGCTATGACTGCCGGAGAAGCAGTCGAATCAATCCTTAAAGGCATAGAAATAGCAGGCATGATAAAGGAAAAAGGCGCGGAAATCTGCGCCACCGGAGATATGGGAATAGGCAATACGACCCCCGCATCCGCAATTACCTGCTTTTATTCAAAAAAAGCGCCGGAACTCGTCTGCGGCAGAGGGACGGGAGTTAATGCGGACGTAATCAAAAAAAAAGCGGAAATTATAGAAAAGGCGATTAAATCTAATATAAGGAACGGCGGAAACGGCGACGCCATAGATGTCCTTGCCGGGGTCGGCGGCTTGGAGATAGGCGCGATAGCGGGATTTATACTGGGATGCGCTATCAACAGAATTCCCGTAGTCGTGGACGGCTTTATTTCTACCGCAGGCTCTTTAGTAGCCTTAAACATTAATCCCTGTGTTTCCGATTATATGTTTCTAGGGCATCTTTCCAAAGAAAAGGGTCATAAAGCCGCCGTCAAACTTATCGGCAAAACTCCCGTACTGGATTTGTCGATGAGGCTCGGCGAAGGGACCGGTGCGGTTATTGCAATGAAGATAATAGAAACGGCGCTTAATATGTATAACAATATGCTGACGTTTGACGAAGCCGGAGTTATCGCTTCAAAACTTAATAAATAAAATAATTTAGTAATAAAATAATTTCGAATATGTTTATATTGAGCGGATTATCCGAAGCCGTAAATTTTTTAACCGTATTTAAATTTAAAAGAAAAAGCGGGAAGTCCGGCGGCGAAGACGGCAAAGAAACGGTTCTTCTCAAAAAATCTATTAAATATTTTCCTGTTGCAGGTTTTTTTATAGGAATAATATTGGCTGTGATTTTTTATGTTTTTAAAGAATTTTTGCCTGTTCGGTCCGCAATTTTAATTTCTATTTTTTTTCTTTATATTATTACGGGAGGGCTTCATTTTGACGGTCTTTCGGATACTTCGGACGGTTTTTTCGCCTATCTGAAAAGCGGAGATAAAAATAAATTTTATAAAGCCATGAAAGACGTCAATACGGGAACGGCCGGAAATATTGCGATAATTTTTTACGTTTTAATAATGTGGTCGCTAATAATATCGGCTGAACCGGCTCAAAGTTTTCATTTGTCAAACGCCGGCGCCCCAGTCCTCAACGGCAATCTTTTTAATGTTAATGCCGGTTTTAGTATTAATCTTAATTTTATATATCTTATTCTGCTTGTTTTTCCCGCCGCAGGGAGATATTCTATAGTCGTTATGTCGTATTTTTCGGATACGCCCGAAAATTTTAAAGGAATAGGAACCGTTTTTACGGAAGGAACGGATATGCGGTCGTTTGTTATCGCCTCGCTTTTTACTGTTATAATTATATATTTTCTTTTAAATCTCGCGGGTATTTTTTCTCTTTTGACGGCGATTTTTGCCGTTCTTTTATCGGCGTTTTATTTCAGGAAAAGATTCGGCGGAGTAAACGGGGATATGCTCGGATTTACCGTAAAACTGTCGGAAGTCGTTTTTACGGCGGCTTTGCTCGGATTTCACAAAATTCTTTATTAAATTTAATTATTAATTAATCGGCGATTTTTTATGCTTGCTGTTTATTTTGCGTCAGACAGGTCTTCTTCCGGAAAATCTACCGTGACGCTTGCTTTTTCTATGGCGCTTAAGGATAGCGGATATTCGTTAAGCCTTTATAAAACCGGACCTGATTTTATAGACCCCGCAATACTATCCATGGCTTTAAATCCGGAAGCCGGCGTTAAAAATTTGGATCCTTTTTTAATACCGGATAGATATTTAACGGAGTGGCTCTTTAAAGGAAGCGTCGGCGAAACGGATGCCGCGGATGAAGGGGAAACGTTTAGAATAGCTAAAAACGAGGACTTGAATATTATTAATAAAGATAAAAAAGCATTTGTCGCGGAAAGCGCTATGGGGCTTTACGACGGAAATTCATTTGCGATAGCAAAAAAATTTAAATTTCCGGTAGTTTTAGTTATGGACTGCAAAAGAATCTCGTCAACCATGGCTTCATTGGTTTACGGACTTAAAAATTATAAAAAAGGAGTCAACGTTTGCGGCGTAATCCTGAACAATATTTCTTCCGTAAGGCATTACGAAATAATTTCAAAAGAAATTAAGGAAAACATATCCGGCATAGAAGTTTTCGGCTATGTTTTAAACAACGAAAAAGTTTTTTCCATAAAAGAAAGACATCTTGGATTGACGACTCCAAATAACGAAAGCGAAAACGACGGAAAGGAGTTCGAGAGAACCGTTTTAAACATAAAAGATGCCGTATTTAAGAATGTAGATTTTAATGTTATGGTAAATGTTTTGGAAGAAAATTCAGAAAGTTTCTATGAATTATTTAATAAACAGGCAGAAACCATAAAAAATGCAAAGCCCGATAAATCTAATAAATCTAATAATGCCGGGTCGGTCAGAATTGCCGTCGCTTTAGATAAAGCCTTCTTTTTTTATTATAATTTTAATTTTGAAATTTTAAAAAGTTTCGGAGCGGAAATAGTTTTCTTTAGCCCTTTAAGAGATAAAACTTTGCCTAAAGGAACCCGGGCAGTTTATATCGGCGGCGGTTATCCCGAAATTTATGCCGCCGCTCTTGCAGGGAATACGCCTATAAGAAAAGAAATTTACGAATTCTTTAAAAATAATGGTATAATATATGCCGAATGCGGCGGACTGATGTATCTGTGCGAAAAAATTAATTATGAGCGGCAAAGTTTTGCCGCCGCAGGGATTTTTCCTTTTTACGCGGATATGGATAAAGGCGGGTTATCGCTGGGCTATAGAACCGTGAGGCTTAAAGAGAAGACTTTTCTCGGCGAAGCCGGTTTGACCGTCCACGGTCACGAGTTCCATTATTCTAAGATTATAAAAGACGGCGCCGCCGGCAGTAAAAATAATAACGATAAAACCGGCAAAGACTTAAAAAATATACTCGAATATGAAAGCCTTAGCGCTCCCGGCGTATTTAAGCCGGAGGGGTATAATATCTTGAATGCGGTGGGCAGTTATATACACTTATCGTTTTATTCCAATAAATTAATAGCTAAAAATATCGTAGAAAGCGCAAAGAATTTTTGAAATTAAAGCGGCTCGCTCCGCCGGAGATTGCTTCGCTCCGGAGTCCGGCGCAGCTGACCGAGCCGCTTTAATTAAAATAATAAATTTAAAATTAATTTAAAGCTAAAAAATAGATATAGCCGCAAGGAGAAATAAATATATGACGGAAAAAGAAAATGCGCTTAAGAATATATATACGGCAGGAATAAAATATGTTTCCGATAAGGAAAATATCGAAGCGGAAAAATTCATGGAAAACATAGTAAACGGCAAAACCGTTATCTTACACAATAAAAACAGGGATAAATTTGTCGGCATAGGAAAAGATTTGACCACGAAAATAAACGCAAGCATAGGAACTTCCACAAACCATATCAATCTTGGCGAAGAAATCAGAAAAGCGGTCATTGCCGAAAAATCCGGAGCCGATACCTTGATGGAACTTAGCGTCGGGGGAGATTTAGACCTTATAAGGAGGGAAGTTATAGGCAATACATCGCTTCCGGTAGGAACCGTTCCGCTTTATCAGGCGTTCAGGGAAGCGATAGATACGTATAAAAATCCGGTTAAAATGCCCGAAGAACTGGTATTAGAAGTTATCGAAAAACAGTGCGCCGACGGGGTTTCTTTTATGGCGATTCACTCCGGTTTAAATATGATGTCTTTAGAAAGGCTGAAAAAGCAGTCTTACAGATATGCGGGGCTTGTTTCCAAGGGCGGAGCGTATATGATTGCATGGATGCTCGAAAATAACAAAGAAAATCCATTATACGAAAGATTTGAAGACGTGCTTAAAATTTTAAAAAAATACGATACGGTGCTCAGTCTTGGAAACGGTTTGAGAGCCGGAGCTACGGCAGATTCTTTCGACAGGGCTTATATGCAGGAACTTCTTATAAACTGCGAGCTTTGCGATATTGCGAGAGATTACGGGGTTCAGGTTATCGTCGAAGGCCCGGGGCATATTCCCATAGACGAAATAGAAGCTAACGTTAAAATTCAGAAGAAAATGTCCGGAGACGCTCCGTTTTATGTCTTAGGCCCCTTAGTGACGGACGTTGCCGCAGGTTATGACCATATATCGTCTGCAATAGGAGGCGCTCTGTCGTCTTCTTTCGGCGCCGATTTTCTGTGTTACGTTACTCCGGCGGAACATCTCGGTCTGCCGTCCGAAGAGGATGTGGCGATAGGCGTTAAGTCGGCAAAGATTGCGGCCCATATAGGAGATATGATAAAATTAAAAAAAACCGGCGACGATTTAAATATATCTAAGGCGAGAAGGAATATAGACTGGGAAAGCCAGTTTAAATATTCCATAGATCCGGAATATTCGAAGTCGATTTTTAAATCCAAAAATAGCGACGAGACCGCCGGGTGCAGTATGTGCGGCGAGTTCTGCGCCCCGTTGAGGGTTAAAAAATATTTTAAATATGAAATCAAATATGGAAAAAAAGCTTAGTATTAAGCATATTGGATTTATCGTTTTTATTTTCTTGTTTGCTTTGATGTTGATATTCAGCATTAAAGGCGTGTTTAAGGTTTACAGGCTGAGAGCCGAACAGCTTGCCGCTAAAAGAAACATAGCCGAAGTTAAAAAAAGCAATAAAAAAATAGAAAACCAAATTCACGAATTGACTTATAACAAGCAGTATATCGCTAATATTGCAAGAGAAAAACTTAATATGATAAAGCCCGGAGAGATAGTTTTTAAATTTTTGGGTAAAAGCAAAAAAGACAAAAATACAAATAAGACGGACAAGAAATGATAAATTTATTTAAATCTGGTGGTATCAGGATATTTCAAAGTATTCCGGATAGAAACCGTCCTGCATTTTAATGCTTATCGTTTTATTTATTTTATTTTCAAGAGCCTTAAGCGTTTTTTCGTTTTCATATAATTTATTCATAACATTGGGATGAACCGTAACAGTTATTTTTTTTGCCCTTGTTTTTTTCGCAAATGCCGAAACGGCTCTTAATATTTCAAAGCAAACAGTTTGGGTCGATTTAATCATGCCGGAGCCTTCGCACATAGGGCACTGTTCTAAAAAAGTAGATACAATGCCGTTGCCCGTTCTTTTTCTGGTCATTTCTACAATACCGAGTTCGGTTATCTTGTTGATAGCGGTTTTTGTTCTGTCTCTTTTAAGAGATTCTTCGAGCATTCTGTAAACTTTGTCTTTGTCTTCTTCCTTATTCATGTCGATAAAATCGATTACTATAATCCCGCCTATATTTCTTAACCTCAGCTGAAACGCGATTTCCTTTGCGGCTTCCAGATTTGTTTTAAGTATAGTATCGTCAAAATTTCTTTTTCCTACAAACTTTCCGGTGTTTACGTCGATAGCGGTAAGAGCTTCGGCATGGTCTATTATTATATAGCCCCCGGATTTCAGCCATACTTTTTTGTTCAGGGACTTGGATATTTCTTTTTCTATATTATAACGGTCGAACAGCGAAACGCCGTTTTTATTTTTGTAAAGTTCTACTATATCGATATATTCCGGCGATTGAATAGAAAGAAAATCAATAATCTTTTTATATTCGTCTTTATCGTCTATAATAATTTTATCGAATTTTTTATTAAGGAAATCCCTTAATACCCTCAAGGAAAGTCCGATGTCTTTAAATATAAGTTTTGGAGCTTTTGCGGAAAGTTGTTCTTTGTATATATCGTTCCACAGGTTCGTAAGAAATTTAATATCTCTTTCTATATCTATTTCGGAAGCATTTTCTGCGGCGGTTCTGATAATGAAACCGGTGCCTTCTTTCCTGTATCTCATTACTATATTCTTAAGCCTTTTTTTCTCGTCGTCGCTTTTAATTTTTCTAGAAATTCCTATCGACGAAGACGTCGGCATATATACGAGGAATCTTCCGGGAAGCGAAATACGGCTGGTTACTCTGGCGCCTTTGGTTTTTACCGGTTCTTTAGCAATTTGAACGAGTATTTCCTGATTTTTTTTAATTAAAAGGTCTATATTTTGTAGGTTTTTCCTATTTTTTTTAATTTTATCAGGTTTTTTTTTTAATTTTATGTTTCGAGCATTTTCTTCTTTTTCTTTTTCTCCATTATCGGATTCAAAGAAATCGTAATCCGAGCCTTCTATTTCGTAAAAATCTCCGGCATATAGAAACGCAGATTTTTCCCATCCTATATCTATAAAAGATGCTTGAATTCCCGGCAGTACCTGCATTACTTTTCCTTTATAAATATTTCCGTGCTTTGGGGAAATTTCATCCCGTTCTATGAATATTTCCGTAAGTTTTCCATCCTCCATTAACGCTATTCTAGTTTCAAAATCGTCTTTATTTACGACAAGTTCGGTAGTCAAATTTATCACCGTTAGTTTTTTATTTATATTTTGTATCGTTATTTTTTAATGCATATCATTTTATCATATTTTATAATTAAATTTTTATTTTTTATTTTTTATTTATTTATTTGGATTTTTTTTTAATATATATGGTATGATATTATATAAAGTTAAAAAATTGAGCGATAAATAAAGACTAAAAAATAAAAGAGGATATATAATATGGACGAGAATGTAATACTGTGTGCAGTCTGTAGCTGGAGAGGCGTCTGTAAAAAAAAGTACAGCGTTTCGGGAATAGAAATTTTTAACTGCCCGGATTTTTCGAGGGATGTTTCTATCACTATTTCCGGTATCGAAGAACTGATGCATTTTATAAATAATTTTACAAGCGACAGGGTAAATTAGTTTGAAAAAAGATAAAATTACCGCAGTTATTGTTTTTTTAACGGTTATATTTATTGTTTTTGTTTTCGGACTTTTCATAGGAAAAAAATTATCTCCCGAAAGTTCGAAGGAAGGAACTATTAATAAACCTGTCATAAAAAATAATAATAACATTAGGACCAAGGCGCCGCGCAGGTTGGGGCATCGACTTCCAAGCGCCGGAAGTAACATAAAATTCGCGCCTATTTCTAGATTAGCCGCTTTGAAAAAAGGTGAAGTTTTAAAAAAAAGAAAAACGGGTGAAAAAGGACAGAAAGTTAAGCATTCAGGTCATCCGGTTAAACAGAAGGAAAAAACTAAAATAATTTACGTGAAAAAGCCCGTATATGTGTATAGATATATAATCAAAAAAGTTCATCCTGCCTCATCGAGTAAGGCAAACCTACTTAACTTTAAGGTTTATTACACCATACAGGTTGCGGCTCTTTCAAATTACGCTCAGGCTAAAGCTATAGCGGATAAATTAAATTCAATGGGTTTTTTTGCATATATAATTCCTATTACAGTTTCCGGAAAATCCGGCAAAGCGGTTTATCAGCAGGTCAGGGTCGGAAAGTTTTCTACCGAAAAAGGCGCAAAATCATTAGAGAATGTCATAGCAAAAAAGTTTAAAGTAAAACCTTACATCATAAAGGTGGACTAAAGAGGAATAGATTTATTTTATTTCTTACCTAAGGCCGCGTTTCAACCGTTATTAAGCATCCAATTATTTTTTTTAACTAACATTGCCGGAAAGTCTTGACTCTTTTTTAAAAATAATATATATTAAATACTAATTAATAATCATTACTAAAATCAATCAATAATTTTAAAAGGAGGTATTTTTATGTGTGAAAATTACGAAGAGTTTGAAATTGCCGTTCTCGGCAAACCGGTTCCGTCATTCGGAGAAATCAATACTTACGACCCAAAAACAGGAGGGTTTGGAAAATTTAGCTTAGAAGAAGCCAAGAAAAATAAGAAATGGACTATTCTGGTATTTTATCCTGCAGACTATACCTTTGTTTGCCCGACCGAACTTGCGGATTATGCAGAAAAACAGGAAGAGCTTGAAAAAATAGGAGCGCAGATAGTTTCTGTAAGCACCGATACCCATTTCGTTCATATGGCATGGCAGAGAGACGAGAAACTTTTAGAAAAAGTAAAATTTATTATGGGCGCAGACCCGACAGGAAAGGTTTCGAGGCTGTTCGACGTTTACGACGAAGCAACCGGACTTGCATTAAGAGGTACGTTTATTATCAATCCGGAAGGGGTTCTCGTCGCATCCGAAGTTAATTTTTATAATGTAGGAAGAAATGCCGACGAACTCGTTAGAAAAGTGGAAGCCAATATATATGTATCTGCCCATCCCGACGAAGTATGTCCGGCAAAGTGGCATAAAGGCGGAAAAACTATTAAACCTGGACCTGATGCCGTAGGCAAGGTTTACGAAGCGTTAAAATAAAAATATTTAACCGCCCCGCCCTGCGGGCTTCCCCTCCTTAAAAAGGAGGGGAGTTTTTATTACGTTTCCTGCATAGCTGGCGGACTTCCAACCCCCCTCCTTTTTAAGATATATTTTTCTGCGTGTTTAGTAAAAGCACGTCTTTTGCTGCAGAAAAATATGGTGGCAGGCGTCAGCCTGACGGGGTGGTTTATTTTGTTATATATTAGACGTAATGTCGTAAACCCGCTTATAGGCTTCCTCCACGCCTCCGAGGTCGCGTCTGAACCTGTCCTTATCGACTTTTTCAAGGGTTATCTTATCCCACAATCTCATGGTATCAGGTGTTATTTCATCCGCCAGCAAAACTTTTCCGTCTAGCGTACCGAATTCAAGTTTGTAATCCACAAGCAGCAGCCCGTTTTTATCGAAAAAATCCCTTAGAATTTCGTTAATATCTAAGGCAAGTTTTTTAGCCTCTTCCACATCTTTTGTTTCTCCGAGGTCGAATGCTTTTACATAGGTTTCATTGATCATAGGGTCGCCCAGCTCATCGCTTTTGAAGCATAGTTCTACCACCGGCGCAAGCAGTTTAACGCCTTCTTCTACCCCCATTTTTTTTGCAAGACTTCCCGCCGTATAGTTTCTTACCACAAACTCTATGGGGAGCATTTTTAAATGATGAACCAGCATTTCCCTCTCAGATAATTTTTCGATAAAATGGCTTTCAATTCCTTTGCTTTTTAGCAATTTAAACAAAGAAGAGGATATGGCGTTGTTAAATTCCCCCTTTTTCATAATAGTTCCTTTTTTCTGCCCGTTGAAAGCGGTGGCGTCATCTTTAAAATACGTTACCAGCTTGCTTTCGTCGCTTCCGTCCAGATAAAGAATTTTAGCCTTGCCTTCATAAACTTTTTTAAAACCTTTTTCTTCCGAAACATTCGAAACTTTCATAAACACCTCCTATGTTTATAAAAATTAGGTTAATTTGCTGCATATATTTTAAAACAAAAGCGATTTAAAATCAATTTAAATACAATTTAAATAATCAAGAAATAGTGTTAAAATAATATAATATGAAAAATAACAACAAAGCACTTGTATATGCGCTTATAGTTTCCGTCGTAATTCATTCGGCGCTGATTTTATTTTTGCTTGAATACGGCAGCCGGCACGAAAAACACAAAAAAGTCCATAAATATACTAAGCCGATTCTCGTAGAGCCATATAAATTTATTAAAAATCTTAAAAAATTTAAAATAAAAAATCCAGAGTATGCAAGTATTAAGCCCCACTATGCTAAAAAGAGCACAAGACTGAACGCTCCGCCTTCTTTCAACAACCCTTCGTCCGCCCCTGTCCCTTATACTCCGCCGGCGACTTTACGGAGGAGCTTTGCAAACAATTATAGACGAAGGATGCCTGCTTCGAGATACCGCAGGACCATAAGCAATTCCCATATAGTATCTGATAACACGTCTTCGCGTCCGAGACGCAGGCGAAGATTGAGCAATCTTTTTCCTATGGGTAAATTTTTCAACCAAACTGTGCCAAATACTGCCGGAACAGGAATAAGAAATCCATCCTACGGGATAAAATCCGCTACGGTAAATCTTAATACGACAACTATAAAATATGCGTCGTATTTACTGCATGTTAAAAACAAAATAGAAAACGTATGGGAATATCCTTATAAAGCGAGGAGAGAAGATTTGGCGGGACTGCTTGTCATAGAATTTTCCATAAACAGAAACGGTTCTATACACAGCGTAGCCGTTCTAAAGTCCTCGGGGAAGAAAATATTAGATAAGGCGGCGGTTCAGGCAATATATAATGCGGCGAGATATAATCCTTTTCCGCATTACTGGACGATAAACAGGCTCAATATCGTCGGTACTTTTATATACAGGCTTTCCGGTTTTTACGTTTATTAGGAAAAACGTTTTTAATTTAATTTATATTTATGTTAATATATCAGTAAACAAAAAAAATAAAATATATTTTTACAGGAGACTTTCCTTATGAAAATATCCATAGTAGGCGCCGGTTACGTCGGTCTCGTTACCGGCGTCTGCCTTGCGGATTCGGGCAATACCGTTTACTGCATAGATAACGACGAAAATAAGATTAAATCTTTAAAAGCAGGCGTTATACCTATATACGAACCCGGACTTAAAGAGCTTACCGACAAAAACGTAAAATTAAACAGGCTGTATTTTACGAAAGATCTGCGCGAAGCCGTCGTTAAAACCGACGTAGTATTTATAGCGGTAGGCACCCCTCCTCAGGATAACGGAGAAGCCGATTTGTCCAACGTGTTTAAAGTGGCGGAAAGCATTGCCGATGCCATAGACTGTTTTAAAGTCGTAGTAGTCAAAAGCACCGTTCCGGTAGGGGCATGCAGGAAGGTCGAAAACATAATAGCCAAAAAAACCAAAAACTTCTGCATAGTATCAAATCCCGAATTTTTAAAAGAAGGCGCCGCCATAGAAGATTTCCAAAGACCGGACAGAATAGTAATAGGCATTAATTCTAAAAAGGACAACAAGAAAGAAGCGCAGGCGGCAAAAGAGCTTATAGACGAAATTTACGAACCCTTCGTAAGAACCGGAGCGCCCATTTATTTTATGGATACCGATTCGTCCGAACTTACCAAATATGCGGCAAACGCCATGCTAGCGGTCAGAATAACTTTTATGAACGAAATAGCAAACTTATGCGAACGCACGGGAGCAAACGTGGACAGCGTAAGAATCGGCATAGGTTCGGATAAAAGAATAGGCAAATCTTTTTTATTTCCCGGAATAGGCTACGGCGGAAGCTGTTTCCCTAAAGACGTAAAAGCTTTATATCAAACGGCGAAACACCATAACTACGAGTTTAAACTCCTAAAAGCAACCGATGAAGTGAACACCGGACAGAAAGAACTCATAGTAGATTTTATATTAAAACATTTTAAAGGAGATATCGCGGGCAAAACTTTTGCTCTCTGGGGTTTATCGTTTAAACCAAAAACCGACGACATAAGGGAAGCCCCGTCGTTAGTTATAATATCTAAACTTCTTTCATACGGGGCTAAAATTAAAGCTTACGACCCTATAGCCATGGATAATACCAGAAAGGTCTTCTCCGAAATAGAGTATGCGGAAGATATGTACGGCGCGCTCAAAGGTTCCGACGGACTAATAATCGCCACGGAATGGAACGATTTCAGGGTGCCGGATTTCGATAAAATTAAAGCCGCTTTAAAAAAGCCCGTTATATTCGACGGAAGGAATATTTACGATAAAAAAAGAATGATAGAAGGCGGGTTCGATTATTATTCGGTAGGGAGGTAAATTTATCTTGACCAACGTTATTTTATGCGGAGGAAGCGGAACGAGGCTGTGGCCTATCTCGAGGACTTATTTTCCCAAGCAGTTTTATAAATTTATAGACGATATGTCCCTGTTCCAGTTGACGGTCTTAAGAAACAAAGATTTGTGCGCAGATTTTTTAATAGTTACCAATAAAGACCAGTATTTTATAGCGCTTGACCAGCTCGATGAAATAGGCGTTAAAAATTGCAGGTTTATCCTTGAGCCTGTTCCGAGAAACACGGCGCCGGCGGTTGCGCTGTCCTGTTTCGACGCGCTTAAAAACGGTTCGGATTTAGTTTTGGTTACGCCTTCCGACCATCTTGTTAAAAACGAAGCCGCTTATAAAAGTATTATAGATGCGGGGCAGGATGAGTCTACGAAAGGCGGCATCGTTATGTTCGGGATCAAGCCGTCGTATCCGGAAACCGGTTACGGTTATATCGAGGCTGCGGCTGCGGTAAAATCCCAAAAAAATAATAGAGGCGGAGAGAATCATGTTTATGAAAGCAGTCGGAGTGATCGAGCCGATAAAATCCGTCAGGTTATTCGGGATAAGGAACCGTTAATATCTTCGGTATCGTCTTTCAAAGAAAAGCCGGACGGAGAAACCGCCCTGCAATATATTTCTAAAGGCAATTTTTACTGGAACAGCGGAATGTTGATGTGTAAGCCGGAAATATTGCTTGGGGAGCTTGAATCGATTTGCCGCGATATTTACGAAAATTCTGCCGCGGCTTATGAAAATGCCTCAAAAGACGGACCGATGATAAGAATCAGGGAAGAGGATATGCTTAAAATAGAGGAAAATTCTATCGATTTTGCCCTTCTGGAAAAGACTAAATCGGTTAAAGTAGTAGAATCCGATATAGACTGGTCAGACCTTGGAAATTTTGACTCGATTTATAACGAACTGGAAAAAGACGAAAACAATAACGCCGTAAATTCGAAAGAAGACGTCGTCGGCATTAATTCTAAAAACAACCTGATAATGTCCGGCGGTAAAATGATAGCCGCGATAGACGTTGAAGATATGATAATTATCAATACCGACGACGCTATCTTAATTTCAAAAAAAGGCTCTTCGCAGAACGTTAAAAAAGTAGTAGATGAATTGAAAAAGAGGAATTCGGAGCTTCATACCCATCATCTTACCGTCCACAGACCCTGGGGTTCATATGCCGTATTGCTTGAATCCACCCTTTATAAACTTAAAAAAATTACCGTAAAACCGGGCGCTAAACTTTCGCTCCAGAAGCACTTTCACAGGTCGGAACACTGGATAGTAACGAGCGGAACGGCTCTCGTCACCGTGGGCGATAAAGAAACGCTTTTAAGAGCCAACGAATCTACCTATATTCCTATGGGATTCGTCCACAGGCTCGAAAATCCGGGATTAATTCCATTAATTATTATAGAAGCGCAGGTTGGGGAATATTTAAAGGAAGACGATATAGTGAGATTTAAAGACGACTATAACAGGCTATAAATTAAATTCCGGTTAGTAAAACGCGCAAATAAACGGTAATAAACATATGGACGTCAATGACGGAAAAAAAATTGTCAATATTATGGGAAAGAAAGGCGCGGGCAAAACGTATGCGGCGGGAGAACTGGCAAAATATTTATTAAACGAAGGATATTCCGTATATATGGATGCTTTCGGCACCGAACTAAAAAAAATGGTAATGCGATTTTTCGGCATATCTAAAACAAGTTTCGATAAAGCCGTAATAGACAGGAAAGAACTTAAAGAAAGAATAAAACGCTTATATATGGATGTATATAAAAACAAAAACGCGAAATTTGCCGGAAGTAAAAAAGAGAAAGATAATTCGGATAATTTAGAAAAAATAAAAAAAATCTATAATTCGGATGCGGAAAAAGATTTGGAATCTATTTATGAGTATATACATAACAAAGATATAAGGGGAATGCTTCAATATACCGGAACGGAAATAATCAGGAAAATAGACCCCGGTTTTTTTTCGGACGCGCTTGAATATAAATTAAAAAAACTAAAAGATAACGTGGATTGCGTAATAATATCGGATTGCCGATTTATAAACGAATATGAAACGCTAAATTCCCAATTTTTTAATACCAAAAATTTTTACATAGAAACAGACGAACAAAACGAAACGGATACGCATATATCCGAAATGGAAATAAATAAAATAATGAAAATATATAAAGACGAAATAATCGTAATAAAAAACGATAAAAACAAAATATTCGATGCGAGCCGGTTTGATTTAACTAACATTGCCGAGAAGTCCCCGTCCTAAAGCCTATATATTTTTTGCATGTTTTGAAAAAATATGGAGTTTTTCAATGCATATAGAAAATATATGTTTATATGTAAGGGCGAGGTAGTTCACAGGTAGCCGTAAATGAATACAGGAAATGTAGCCGTAAATGAATACAGGAAATTTAGATTTAGAATTAAATGCCTCTTTAAATGAAATAGGCGCCGTTAATTCGTTTTACCGGAGCGCCGTAAAGCCGGACAGGGAACTTGCGCTTTTTCTTTTTAAAAAAGATAAAATAGATTATGTTTACAACGTATGCTCGTTGGAAGGCAATCCAATGACTTTCACGGAAGTGCAGACTCTTTTAGACGGAATTACCGTAGGCGGACACAAAATAGAAGACGAGCAGCAGGTCTTAAATCAGAACAAAAGCGTTTCTCTTTTATTTTCTATGCTTCAAAATAAAGAATTTAATTTCGACAAGGAAACGTTCTGTAAACTTAATAAAATAGCAGCGGAAGGCGAATCTCTCAAACCGGGGGAATTCAGGACCGGACAGATAACCATCGGCGGAACGGATTATATTCCGCCTAAAGCGGACAAATTAGACGAGCTGTTTATCCAAGGCGTTAAAAAAATTTCAGAGATCGAAAATCCGGTTATCCGTTCTTTTGTATTTTTCGGATTCGGAAGCAGACATCAATTTTTTTGGGACGGAAATAAAAGAACGAGCAGGCTTATGGCAAACGGGATTTTAATAGAAAACGGCTCTCAGGCTTTAAATATTAAAGCAAAAGACGGGCTTGAATTCAATAAAGTTATGATAGAGTTTTATAATTCCGGCAATTATAACGTTTTACTGTCTTACCTTGTGCCTTATTACGAACGTTCGCTACATATCGTTAACATTGAAAAAACCGACCGCAGCCTTAAACGATAAGCCCGACGCTTTTTCCGACCGGCTTATATCTTTTTTAAGGTCTTCTACGGTATCAGGCGATAAAAATTGAACCTTGTGTTCGGATAAAATATCTAAAAAATCGGCCTTAGATACGCCAAGTATCTCTGCCGCTTTTCCTGAAGATATTTTTTTAAATCATATAATATAACAAGAAGCATCCGCAACTTGCCTTTGTTTTGTAAGGCATTTAGCTCTTTCGGTATCTCTAAATTTATGTTCATAATTTAACCTTTAAAATAATTAACGCATATAAATATTTATACTCTATAATTTTAGAAAATAATCAAGGTTCTGAATCTCCCATGTTCTATGTAATTTTATTTTAACGTCAAGCATGCATATTTTTAGCATCTATGATTATAAAGGCAAATAAAATTCCTTAATCCTGCTTATGTTATAAATCTTCAAGTTTATTAATATATCATATAACTTTTAAATAAAATCGTAACATAAATTTAACAGAATCTTAACACAATTGTAATATTTAATATGTTAAGATTTTAGTAATACTGTAAGCAAGATTTATTCACCTCCCATTATCTTCCGGGGTTAATGCAGAATTAATCCCGGGGTTTTATCAAAATAAACGCGAAAAAAGGGGATTTATATGAAAAACTCAGCTTCTAATCTTAATATCGATGAAGTTTGCGGGGAGTTTATACAAAGTTCTATTTTTAGGAATGAACGGCATTCCATATCCGCTGGAAAGATTAATAAGAGGGCTTTCGGATCGTCGCTTCCTATGTCTAAGAAATGTCGAATAGATATAGAATGCGGCTGCGGAAGAAGCAGTTTCGATATCCCGCTTGCGGTAAAGGATATCGAAAAGGTTTACGATATGTTTGCCAAAAAATGTCCTGATTGCGGGCATGCAATTAGAGTTACTTTCGATTTCCGGCTTCAAATTTTGACCTAAGTCAAAATTTTATAATTAAATAATATCATGTTACAAAAATTCACCATAAACATTAAATTTTGAGGCTAAATTTTGGGCCTTGACTTATTAATTTTTAGTGATATATTATATATAAACATAACATCATATTACTCATCATAATAAAATAAAAACGATAATTAATTATTAATATAAATAGTATAAATAAATTAATATAATCGTCAGTTAATTATAAATTTAGATATCTTTTTATTACTATTAATAATTTTAATAATTTGAATTTAATTTAATCCTCTTTTAAGAGGGGGGGGTATTATCATGATGGGTATCGGCGTTTCTTTTTTTAAAAGGAACAGAATTTATAAGCTTTTCTTGTTGGCCGTAATGTTATTATATATGTCGGTCGTTTCGATCAGCCTGTCCGGCTGCGCCGCTCCCGCCGCTTTGACCGTCGCAAGCGAAGTGGGCATGACGGGCATGGTTTTTGCAAATTCGCCGATAGCCGACGCAATCGTTACCGTTTATAATGCGGCAACCGGAACTGTGGCGGCAACGGCTACAACGGGCAGTGACGGCACTTATTCCGTTCCCGCTCTTCCTACGGATGCCACGTATTACGTTGTTGCAACGGGGGGAACCGTAAACGGCAACAGCGTAAATGCATACGTTAAACTTTTAAGCGTATTTAACCCGTCAGCTCCGAACAATCCTCCGACCGTCAACGGTTCCTATATAGTAGATCTGAATGAAACTATTACTGCCGCTTCCCTTTACGCGATGGTTAACAACGGGGCTGCCGTTTCCCCGATTAGCGTCAACAGTAGCAATCAGGTATCAATAAATACGTCAATATCCCCCGCAGTTATCGACAATGCGGCGACTGCCGTAAATTCGATGTTTAATACGAGCCCTTCGAATTATAACAGTTCCAGCACTCCCCCTTCTTTATCTTCCACTGCTCCGGATTCCAGCAATATAAGTGCGCTGGGCGATGCCTTAGCCTTATGCGTAAATACTTCCGCAATTTGCGGCAGTTCTTCCAGCTCTCCATCTACTACATTAGCTGGCGCAACTTCATCTTCTAACTCGGTTCAAGGGGTCGTCAACGTTCTAACGTCTCCTCCAAGCTCTACGACAGTCTCGAACATAAACAGTATTGCCGTTTCAAATTCATCTCCCCCTATATCTACGGCGACGTCAATAACGTACACTATCGGCGGAACCGTGAGCGGCGGGTATGGTCCGTTGCCAAATGTAGCGGTTAATCTTTACGAAGCCCTGCCGGCTTATAACAGTACTCCGCTTGCTACCGCAACTACTAACAGCTCCGGTTCTTATTCGTTAACATATACTTATACGCTGCCTACAAACGCAACCGTTTCGACGGAGGCTCCGTCGTTTTTCGTAACCGCAAAGACGTCCTCGGGCAATCTTCTTTATACGGCATTCAACGGCACATATACGGTGGTCAGCGGTTCATCGGCATCGGCAAGTATTACGGCCGATATAGACGAGCTTACGAGCGCCCAAGTCGCTTACTATTTAAATTCGATTGGCGGCAGCATAACGGTATCCGGTTCGACGGCTACGGTGAGCATCCCTTCATCAGAGAATTCCGTTTTTATGGCTTATATAACAAACATAAGCGAACAGCTTCCCTCGTCTTTAAGCTCTTCTGCGGACGAGCTTTACGAGGTTGCAAGCGCGGTTGCCTCATGCGTCCAACCTACGTCCTATTGCTCTAATTCCACGAGTTTACTGCCGTCCTCTTATATTAAAGGTTACGGCTTGTTTGCTTACGACCTTGTTTCGCAATATTCGGCAACCGAAGCCAATGCGTTACTTACTATCAACTCCGATATGGCATCGGCATCTGCGATACCTTCTACATGGGTGGTTCCAACCGCCCCGTCCGCTCCTGCGGGTCTTACGGCAACGGCCGGTAATGCGCAGGTTGCGTTAAGCTGGAGCGCCGCATCGGGCGCGACAAGCTATAACGTATATGACTCGACTGCCTCCGGCGGACCTTATACAAAAGTTACTTCGGTTACGACGACAAGCTACACCGTAACGGGTCTTACCAACGGTGCCGCATACTATTTCGTGGTAACGGCGGTAAACAGCACGGGTGAAAGCCCTCATTCTACTCAGGCAACGGCAACGCCCGTTGCAACGGCAACCGCTGCGGTAATGACGGCGGCTATGGCTTACGTCATGAATACGTCGGGTAGTTCTCCCGTTATAGACGAATATAGCATAGACCCGTCCACGGGGGTTATTAACCCGACGATGGTTGCGTCCGTTACGACGGGCAAATATGCATATTACCTTCGGTTTAACGGCGCTGGGACATTCGCATATACCATGGACAGCAGCCAGAATTTGTGGGTTTACAGCGTGTCCGCAGGGGCATTGACGCTTGTCGGAAGTTACACGCCTGCCCAATATACCGGAGCCGCGCTTCCGTCGGGCGGCGTCGTTTATTTGCATGTTCTGAACGACACGTTATATTTTGAGGTGGCGTCTACCAGCGGTTCTTCCTCTTATACGCTATATGCCGTTCCTATAAGTAGCGGCGGCGCTCCAAATACATCTTCGGAACTTTCTATCAGCGGCTGTATTTCTTCCTACTCCTCCGATACTTATAATAAGGGCAATAATGTATGGCTGGTAGTTTCGCCGTCGTCCGGAGTTTACGACGTAGAAGCCTTTGCTCTAAATCAGGCAACCGGCATGCTGACCTCTACTACTCCCGTTTCGACTACGCCTATTAATTCTAACACCCCCGGCTACGTGTATGACCTTCGTTACGGCAGCGGGGAAATGTATATTATAGATTCTTACGATATAACATCAACTGCCAGTACTGGTACTACTATTACCGGCTATAACGATATTTACGATGTTTCATTTTCTTCGACAACGGGCGCATTGACCGAAATCGGCTCTCCTTATACCGTTACGAATCCATCATCTTCTTATATTGTGCCCAATCAAGCCGATTTATATACTGCCGATGCCTCGGGAGATATATACGGCTGCGTTAATACCTCTTCTTCTTTTAGCTGCTCCGAAGTCGAGGCTTATTCGTCGTATCTGCCGTCTTCTTCCTCGATTAACATGTTTTTCATCGGCGGCACGCTTTATGCGACGAATGCGTGGTCTTCGCCTGCGGTTCTCTATCCGTTTACTATAAGTTCGACCGGTTCTCTTACGCTTCAGGCGGCAGACGAGATAACTCCGCCGGCAAATACAGATTCCCAGTATTTTCCGATGGCATCGGACTCCGCGTTGCTTGCGTTAAATAATAACACTTCAACCACGCCATCGTCGTCGGTTATTTCGTATACGGTTAATGCCAGCGGTTTGGTTTCGCCGTCTTCCGGCGCGACTACAATCATTTCAAACAGCGCTAACGCATCTGTTAATTTTATTAACGGGGAGAACAATCTTATGGCGTACGCTTTCGATTCCAGTAATAACAGCGTCTCCCTTTACGATTATGCCGTTAATTCAAACGGAACGCTTGGATCTTCTCCTTATACCGCGACCATGACCATAACTCCGCCGTCGGGTTACAACAGCGTGTCCAGTTTTTATATTTCAGGCGGTTTCCCGTATGATAACAATGATTATGCTTATTTTGATTCTTCTTACGATTATTATATGAATAACGGTGTATGCAGCGCTTATCCGAACCTTTGCCTTACCCCGGCAAACGCGGTGTATGGTTCAGCCTATTTTTATAATACTACCAGCACCAGCTATGAAAACGGGATTTACGGATGGCAGATAACAAGTTCCGGTTTAACGCTTATGAACGGCGGAACCCCGATTATTTCAGGAACGGGAATACCATATTATGCCGAATTCTTTTCATCGGGCGCCCCGCTTGTAGTGTCTCCCTATAGTAGTTCGGGTCCTTCGGGTTCTTCGGGTCCTTTGGGTTAGTTGTAGTTCCAATCGACGTCGGCTCATTAATGATGAGTTCATCTCCGGTTGCTGGTTATAACGGATAGGTAAATTATGAATTTCCCCCCCTTCTTTTTAATAAAGAAGGGGGGGGGGGGGTATTTTTCGGTTAAGAAGAATAAAATATAGACAATTAAATCGAGCTACGTTAAGAGGGGGGAAGCGGTCCCGTGGCCGGCGCAACGGTTACGGTATATAACGCGGCAACGGGGGCGCCCGCAACGGGAACACTCTCGACCAGCCAAGCTACCACCGATTCTAACGGCAACTATTCGGTCTCCAATATTCCCGTGGGCGTTTCCGTTTACGTAATAGCGACGGTTACGCCCGGCACTACTATATAATTTATTCTCTTACTTCCGCTTTTCGCATCTGCGGGGGTAAGAGAATTGCCTTCAAATTATATTGTTATCATATGAAAAATTTTCATTTTTATTGATATCCGTTAAATTTTTAAGCGGGCGGTATTACAAAAAGAATGAATTCCAATAGAGCTGCGGGAACAACTTGGACAATGTCTTTACGAAACTTTAGGAGCCGGTTTCGTAAATAAAATTTGGAATAAAAGCGCATAGCGCTATTAATTAAAGCCGTGTTTGTTAAAGACGGCATTCGGTGGAATAGGATATAGCGGGCGATGTTTCCGGGTGCGTTAACTTAAGGGAAAAACTAAAGAAATTAACGATTTTTTAGTTATAAAAATTTATATAGAAAGACTCCAAGTCGCCGCTTTCTTTTTTTATCTCCGTCGGTTTACTTGGGTTATGAGCCCAAAACAGCAGTCCACAACTCTTTTATTGATAAGGATTTGCAAGCTATTAATTTTTTATGTAGGGGTTTTTGTATTACCTTCTGAATTTAATTTCACGCTTATTTTGCAAGCTCTCGGTTAAGGCGTCGGGCTTGGAGGATTGAGATTCCGGTTTAAGTTTTGGTTCAGTTTTTTGGGAAAGGCCTTGTTTGAGTTTTATTTTTTCGTTAATAAACATTTCTAACCTCTGTTTAAACCAAAAAGTTTCTTCGGTTTTTATAAATTCAATTTTCGATACCCTTTCTCTTATTGCTTTCTCGGTGATATTATTACGTGAAACAATCTTCTCGGCATCGTTAATATCTATATCGGCGCCTCTTCTTAATTTAGAAATAATAAAGTCGATAGGTTCCAATGTCTTTACGGTAATATTCTCTTCATTGTAAACAGGGATTGCCCGTTCTCTATAACCTAAAGGCATGGGAACCATACCCCAACTATCAAAATCTTCGTCTATATTGAATTGAATTTTATTTTCTTTTAAATGTTCTAATAAATTTTTGTATAAATTTTCGGGACAATTTATTATTTTCATCCGTATTTTTGGATAAAAAATTTACTAGCTTCTTAACTCTTTCAATGGTATCTTGTGGAGTACTTTCATCCATACTATTTTGTTCTCCTTAAATTCTTTTAATTTTATGGTTCCAGGGGTTTTTAACTTGATAATGCCGTTCTCTACTAACTTTTCAAGTTCTTTGTTAGGGGTTCCGCCGTAATATTTATCATTGTAAAATACATATTTAAAAGCATAGTAGAATACGGCGGCTTTCTCTAGAGATTCCTTAATAAAAGGATTATCCATTGCGGACGCCGCTTCTTTAACAGCCGTTTTATTAAGGATGAATTCTCCAAAAAGATATTTATGCAGACGTTCCGACGCAATAACATCGCTAAACGTCTTTGGCGCATGCTCTATAAAATCATTCAAAAAAATAAAATTTACCTTTTCCATAACTCTATTATATCATATTTAACTTACGAAATATTCGCTAAGGTCTTCTACCTCTTTTAAAGGCGTTCGTTTCTTAAAATGTTCTACGTAATTTATGAACCAGTCGTCGCCTTCTTTTAGTTTTACCGCTTTTGCAAGGCGTTTTGCGTATTCGAAAAATAATTTCTTTAAAATTTAAATTTAAGGCTTCTCAAAAAAACGTCTGATATAAAACTGCCTGAAAGAAAATTGAGAGCCCTTACCTGTCAAATTTGGAAGTTTTTTTCGCCAGTATTTTTTAAATATCAAAAACTAAGCTCTTATTTTCACCTGTCTAAAAAAACTTAATTCGCATAAACTTTCAACCGCTCTTTAAAAAACCAATTCATTTTATAGAAGTTCGCTTTTGTTAATCACTTTAATATTTTGTCATTAATAAACCATTACTCTTTAGAGTAATGCAAGATAAGGCGCTACCGCTTTAGGGGCAAGCCCCCTTGAAACTCCGTAATGGCATTATATATGACATATACCAAAAGTGGTATGTGAAAAAGTAAAGACGGGATATTTAGGGATATAAAGCGGTAGCGTCTATGCAATTACAAGCCTTAAAA
>DAHVOJ010000050.1 GCA_027318865.1 bacterium
AGGCAAAATGGATATGACGGTCGGTAAAGAAATAAAGACGGTAGTAAAAGGAGACGTTATCGTAATTCCGGCAAATATAGAACACAGCGCCAAAATACTTGACGAATTTACCGTTGCGGTGGACGGATGGTCGCCGGTGAGGGACGATTATAAATAGAAAAGAAAAGGGGACTGTTTATGTATTCGGCAAATCCACAGGCGGAAAAGTCAACCATTATCGCTTCTACCGAAAGCAACTTATTCGTCCCGTATAAGAGGAAATCAAAATAGAAGGGAATTAAAGGGGATAGAATTTTTTATTTTATAATATTTTAAACATAGACTACAGCAAATACAAACGGTAGTGGAAAATAAATAAATCTATCCCCTTTAATTTTACTAAATCCGGAAAAGATTGGGAAGAATATGTAGAATCAAACACTTCCGGCGACGATATTAACACTGAAACCGTTGAAGTGTTTAAAAGAATTGCGGCTAAAAGGTTATCCTTAGTAAAGCAGGAAAAGGATAATAAGGTGCTTCTCGAAAAATTAAATTTAATAGATAACGGCAAATTAAAGAGGGCGGGGATTTTACTGTTCGGCAAAAATCCAAAAAAATATTTTACTGGGGCATATATAAAAGTCGGCAAATTTTTATCGGATACGGATGTTATCAGCTCTGACGATATCTTAGGCAATCTTTTTGAGCAGGTAGAAAAGACCTTAGAATTATTAAAATCTAAGTATCTCGTTTCTGTGATAGGCTACAAGGGGCTATACAGAAACGAAACTCTTGAATATCCGGAAGAAGCATTGAGGGAAGCGGTAACAAATGCCGTCGTGCATAGAGATTATGTCGGGGCGCATACGCAGATAAAGGTGTATCCGGATAAATTGGTTTTATGGAATGAAGGCGGACTGCCTTTGGGAATGAAAATCGACGATTTAAAAAAATCTCATGCCTCAAAACCTCGGAATGAATTAATCGCCGACGTGTTTTTTAAAGCGGGTTTAATCGAAACGTGGGGAAGGGGAACGGTTAAAATAATAGAAGAATGCAAAAAAGCCGGATTGCCCGAACCGGAGTTTAAAGAAGAATTCGGCGGCTTTTCGGTATATTTTTATAAGAAAACGGATTTTTATTCCGAAGATAATTTAAAAAAATTAGGATTAAATCAGAGGCAGATAAAATTAGCCCTGTATATAAAAGAAAATAGAAGAGCAAATTTATCTTCCCTCGAAGGAATAATGCCGGATGTTTCAAGAAAAACCCTTTACAGAGATTTGCGGGAACTTGTGGACAAGAATGTCCTGAAAGCGACCGGCGCTAAGAAGCTTAGAATATATGAACCAGTAAAATAATTCGTTATCGGACATTTATCGGACATTTATCGGACATTTATCGGACATTTCTTGAAAGTTAATAGCTGAAATCTTTACGTCAGCGCTTAAACATAGGGCTTGACGAAATTGACAGAATTGATTTATGCGGCTATACTATAACTGCTTAGATTGCTTTTGCAGGCATTAAAACATTAAATAATAAAATACAATTTCGGATACAGCTTATTTTTAATAATTAAAATTAATAAATAAAATCCCCGCCTTAAAGAAAAAAAGTATAGGAAACTTTCCTATAATATGGGAAGAATATTTAAAGGCGCAGGTCATCCCGGACGTCAGGAAAAGGACCGCCTCCAAACATTTCCTTCCTGTATTCGGCAATAAGCGCCTTAACGGTATAGCGATGCCGGACATAAGAAGCTACCAGTTAGAAAGGAAGCTCGAACTCATGTCCCTCGAAAAAAACGAGGGGAAAAGGGAAGCCGCCATCAATTTCCGTTCCGTCAACTACGAAATTGCAATCCTGAGAAGTTTTTTCAATTACTGTATAGAGAAAAAATATATAGACAAGAATCCTTGTGAGGGGGTTAAGAAATTAAACGAACTCTCCAGGCTAAGGACATTATCCGACGAGGATATAGCTAAGCTGATTGCCGGGGCAACTAACAGGCTTACCAATGATATAATAATGTTTTTAATATTTACAGGTTGCCGGAAAGGAGAAGCCCTTAATTTAAAATGGGACGACGTGGATTTGGACAACGGTGTTATCGCTATTAAGGCCACCAAGACGAGGCATGACCGCTATATGCCCGTTTCCGCCCCTCTAAAAGGGCTTTTGGAGGGCATAGAGAAGGTTGATGGCTGTTCGCACGTGTTTAATAGCGGAGGCAGGAAAATAGTCGATTTCAAGCATTCCTTCAAGACCGCCTGCCGCAACGCCGGACTGAAAGACCTGCGCATCCACGACCTCAGGCACGTGTTCGCGTCTAAAATGGTTATGAACGGCACGCCGTTATATATTACCGGCGAACTCCTCGGCCACCAGACGCCGAACATGACCAAGCGGTACAGTCATTTAGTGCCGGACACTCTAAGAAAGGCTGTTAACGATGTTTGGGATAAGAAAAAATAAATTTTTTTAAAAATTTTTGTGTTATAATATTCATATGAGTAAAATTAATGACATTACCATTGAAGACCTTAACCAGATTATAGAGGAAAAGGTTGTAGAACTGCTTGGCGACCCCGATTCCGGTTTAGCTCTTAAAGAAGAATTTAAAACCGAACTGGAACGCAGGTTAAAAAATCCTTCCAAGAAAATATCCCACGCGGAGGCGCTGAAAAGGTTTGCATAATGTCGAGTGGACAGAGAACGCGTTGGAAGCTCGGCAGGCTCGACAAACCTGTCGCAAGGCGCATTATGAGTAAGATAGAGTGGTTCTCGGAACACTTCGACAATATAATTCCCCAACCCCTTTCCGGAGATCTGGCTGGGGTTTACAAGTTCAGGATAGGCGATTATAGAGTTATATACATGATTGAGGACGAGTCTATCTCAATACAGGCCGTCGGCCATAGAAGAGACATCTATAAGAGATAGAACCGGTTAATTTCCATATTTTTCGTCCCTTTCCGTTCATTTCCCCAGGTAGACTTTCGTCACATAAATTCTTCCGTGTCCGAGTTCGTTGGAAACGACCTGCCTGGCTTCCCTGTCCGACTTTCCTTCCGCAATCAGTTCCGCATACCTTTCCTGGGCTAACGCGTGCCTGACAGCGTGCATGTTGAATCCCGCGTTCTTTATGGAATTTCCCAGATGGTTCATTTCTTGTCTTAAATCTCGGCTTTTATTATATTCGCCTTTTATGGCGTATTTCTTAAGTTCGGCAAGCTCTTTAAGCTTTATCGGGGACAGGTTTATCTCCCTCGGCCTGCCGCAAAGCTGGACTTAAGGATTTAAGGATTCATGATTTACGCCATGTCTTTGCGAACAAAATTGTATATTCTTTTTTCATTTTGGCATCCTCAATAAAAACATAGCACTATACGGAAAGATATCCAATCAATTTTTAATTTCTTTTTAATAGCGGAAATTATTTGTCTCGAAACAAACTTTAAATAGTCTTAAAAAGCATGCCTCATATTTTTTGAAAAAAAGCGATGTTTTTTAAAGCGCAAAAAATATATTTAAAATTTATGAAATAATTCTAATAATTTATTTGCATATTTTCTGAAAATAGGTATATAATATTTATATATTAAGAATAATTTATTACTATATAAATCAAAGGAAATTTAAGGCTTGGATGCGGAGGCGATATAAATGGAAACGTTAATAGTAGGAGAAAGGGGACAGATTACTATCCCGAGCAATTTAAGAAAAAAATATAATATAAAAAGCAAACAGCCTGTTATACTAGAAGAAAGAAACGGGGAACTCGTCATAAAACCGGCATATGCTATACCTTTAAAAAAATTAAAACAGGCGGCAAGAACATTTAACGATGATTTTGTAAAAGAACTTATAGAAGAAGATGTATTAAAAAAAGACGAAAAGGCTAAAATCCTAAAGAAATGGAAAAATTAAAGGTTTTTCTGGATAGCAACGTCGTATTTTCCGTCGCTTATTCAGAAAAAGGGAAATCCCGCTCCTATCTTTTCTTCGAGCTTCAAAATCTCAATATTATCAAAATTTATATATCAAATCTCGTTAAGTTTGAGTCGATTCACAACATAAAGATAAAGAAACCGGAAAAATTAGATTTTTTAAACGAACTTTTAAGCAAAGCCGATATAATTGAAGACGTTTATGTTTATTACGAATTTGCAAAGAACCTTCCCGAAAACGATAGGATAATTTTATCTTCGGCCGTTTATCACGATATAGATTTTTTAACTTTTTATAATAAGAAATTAAAAAATACTCTTATTTTGACCCCCAAAGACTTTTTAGAATTAACCTTCGAAAAATAAAATAAATCAGATACTTTTTTCTCGGGATACTCTTAAAAAAGCGGTAGACGACGTGTGGGGGAAAAAATAGGGGGCTGTGTCTTTTTTCTATTTTGCATGAGTTATCTCGACTTACCTCGCTGGCCGGATGAATTTAGTTGTAATTTAACGGCAGGGTAAAAATGTTAAGGGCTTTATATTTACCAAAGGATTTTCCTTTTGTATAAATTCCCGTATTCCGGCAATAAAAAAAGCCCGCTCGAGGCGGGCTAAAAATTATGTTAAGCTTTTCTGCCGAGATACGTTGACGTTATTGAGAGCCTTTCGTGTCCCAACTGTTGAGATATATTAAGACGAATTTTTGTTTAATAATTGACATTAAAGGCATTGGCGGAAATTTTAAAGAAAAAGAGCCAATTCAAGAAAAGCAATACTTTTTAGTTTTTAAAAATACTAATGGCTATATGAAGTCTTATTTAGTTCTTTTTAATAAATATTTTAACAAAAAAGTTTCTGAAAGTACAATTGATGAGATACGCAAAATATATTTAAATGAAGTTAATGAATTTTTTTAAATAATTTACCTTAACTGGATTGTATAAGGGGCTATATAGGAACGAAACCATTTCTAAAATTAAATTAGGTATTGAAAAACCTGCATGGAAAACAGCAATGGTCCAAACCGGAAAAAGTTTTTATAGATGAATTAGAAAAACCGATAGCGATGTCTTGTGGTGGTTCAAGAATGGTGTATCAGGAAGACAACTGATTGGGATATTGTTTTTTTACGGTAATTCAAAAATTAAAAATATCATCAAAATAAGTAATTCATAATCTGTCATTAAATCAAACTTCCACTTTATTTAAACTTTATAAAA
>DAHVOJ010000051.1 GCA_027318865.1 bacterium
ATTATTAGTTTTTCTAAAGATATATTGCTTACGGCATCTTTAATTAGGACTAAATACCGTTATTCATATTGGGATAGTACAATAATAGCATCCGTATTGGAAAACGAATGTAATATTTTGTATTCAGAAGATTTGCATTCTGGACAAGAAATAGAAGAACAATTGAAAATTGTTAATCCGTTCAAATAAATAAACTTTATTTCGCAGGTTTTTTAATCCTAATGAAAGCAGTTCTTCCATCCCTAGTGGAAGCGATAGATATTTGTTTTATAACGGACATCCCATTGATATAAAAAATTTAACCTATTTCATTATAACTCCGCCTATACTACCCATGTTAAAAAACGAATAAAAATCCATTTTGTTTTTATTTACGAAATCCAAAAATGCATAAGAATTATCAATATCGTCCGAAATCAATACCCCGCCGTTTTTAATATGATTAAAAGCAGTATTATATTCTAAGGTTTGCCACCAGTATGAATGATCGCTGTCATGAAAAAAGATGTCGATTTTATCGAAATTATTTATAAATTTTTTAAACGATTTTTTGCTATCTCTTTTTAATACCGTAAAATCCCATCTATCCTTTAAATAATCGGGGACAATTTCTCCCGCGTCATATCTAATATCCGTACTGAAAAGTTTACCTGAATTGTTTTCCTGCATAGCTTTTAAAATAAAAAATGATGATTGTCCGGTAGCTACTCCTGTTTCAATGATTAATTCAGGCTTTTTAATTCTTGTAATATAGTAAAGAAATAAGGCCATATTTGATACATGCAAAAACTCGAATTTTACGGTTAATTTTTCCAATAATTCCTTATATTCCGCTATTGCTTTATCAGACTCTATTTTTAATGAATCCAATATGGGGGGGGGGGAATAATATCTGGCCTACTATTTCTTCAGGGACAGAAGCCGTTATTTTTGATTTAACGGAAATTTCGAACAACGAGGGTCTGATTATTTTATGGGGAAACTTTTTTAAAGTTCTTACAAACTCTTCTTTGATTCTATTATACGGCCTAATCTCGCCTACAGCATATTTAAAGCCTGCAAAAACCCCGTTAATCTTTATATATTGCCTTACGTCATTTATATAATTTTTTAATATGTTTCTTCTTCCCATAAATAAAAGTCTCCTATATTGGTAGATATAAACATCGGTACAATAATATTATAAAAGATTTTCTTTTGCAAGAAAAACTTTACTCCCAAATCCCGATTTAGAAATTTATATTCTGACATTTTTGTCCACATCAAAGACATGCTTTGATAGACACGGACGTCAATATCGCGTAAGCGGGAATCCAGTATTAGCTATAACTAAAATACTTAAAAACAGTTTCTAAATCGGGATTTGGGTTACTCCAAAATTGCCGAAAGAAAACAAATAGTTATCGAGATTTGCCAAAGAGGAACGGAATCCCTATTTTCAGGATTGTAATTTTTTCTTTTAAGTGTTTGTGGCGGGAAAGGGGTTTTAATTATTATTGTGGTCCGTGTCATTATCCCAATTTATCGGTTCGTTACAGCCTTGTTATCCCTGTATTTAGACCATGATATTTTAGGGTCTAACATAGAGATTTTTGAAAATCTTTTTCTGAAAGAAATTATTTTGCCGATAGAGCTTTCGGAAATGCCTATATCCGCCGCAAATGTTTTGTTTTGTCCTAAAAGATAAAAACCGAGGTCGTCGAACCTTTCTATAAAACGTATTATATTTTCGCCTATTAACCAATACAAACGGGGGTCGGCTTTCTTCTTAGAACGCATAGCGGCTTCCGACAGCAGTCCTCGAATATCGTTTAATAAAATCGCATAGTCGGTTTCGATGAAACTTAATTCCTGCTGAATATTTTTAGTTTCGTCGTTAAGCTTGTCAATCGAAGTAGCGGCTTTGCATCTGCCAGTGAATTTGTCTTTTATTATTTTTAAAGGAAATTTTTCTTTTGTTTTTTCTTTCATGCTTCTTTTCCCCAGTTCGATAAAAAGCGGTTTATAAATGCTTGCAAAGATTTCTGTTCCTGTAGATAACCCGATAAGACAAATGCGGTTGAAACGACGATATGGTATTTCTCTCCGCCGCTTTTTGCAATTCTTTTGAAAGCCGGATGCTCGTTATTTATCCAGACTGTCCCTTCTTCTATTTTCCCTAATTCGTTTGAATCTTTATTATCGTAAAAGCCGATCATTAATCCGGGAGACTTTCTTTTTCCTTCTTGCGGCAGTCCGTTTATTTGTTCGCCGATATCTAAATTAGGAAGACCGTTTCCGCTATTTTCTTCAGTTTTTGTATTTTCTTCCCCTTTATCCTTGTCGCCGGGGTTTATAATAGTTTTTTCGGAATTTTCATCCACAGCGGCTCCGGATTCCGAAGCTGAGGTATCGTCTAAAACGCCGATAGCGGCTTCGAATTTTTTTCTTCTGCCGAGCAAAGGATCTAATTCCGGAAAATCGTTAAGCATATTATCGAGAATCCCGCGAATTTCTTTTTCTAACGGACGCAATTCTTTAGTAGGTTTTTCACGGGATTCGTTTATTTCTCCGAATTCTTTTAAAATAGGTTCGATAACTTCTTGAACGGCTTTACGGTAGCGGTAATATTTCTGAAGGCTTGCCGTATCTTTTAAAAAATCGGCTTTATTAGTGGTTAGAATTAACGAAAGACCAGGCATTTCTACTACTCCCGATATGTAATCCGGATTTCTGGCGGAAATTCCCAGCCAATCCCATCCGTGTTTTATAACTTTACCGCAAGTAGATATAGCTATCCCCCTTTTTTCTTCATTGAGCGGGTCTTTATATTTCCTGACGAAACCGACCCCGACGGGTTTTCCTTTTTTTCCGAAATGAATTTTAAAGGCATTGCTTTTTTCGAACTGCATCATTTCGGATAAGTTTATTTTTTCTTCGTTTACGTAAAAATTAATACCGTTTTTATAAATAAACCTTAAAGCTATTTGAAAAGCGGCGTCCAGAATGGTATAGAAATGTTTTTGAATAGTTTTCTTAATAAACTCTGGATTAAGCAGTTCGGAATGATTTGATTTAAAAAATATCGATACGGCGGCTCCGTGGCGTGAATTAACCAATTTTGAATCGGCTGGAGCCGGCGTTATATATTTCCATGGCGCTTTTTCGTCGTTTTCCAACTTCCATCTTGTTGCGCCGCGGAAATTTCCATTTGCCGTTTCCGTAACGACTTCTTTCGCTATAAGCAGGGATAATTTTGCGCCGACGCCTGCAAAACCGATTCCCATTCCCCTGGTCTTTGTCGTCGATGCGATATTGTGATATCCGTCCAATTCTTTTTTATTCATTCCTTTCCCGTTATCTATAACGGTCAGGATATATTTTTCGGAATCGATGATAAACCTTATATCGCTTGCATGAGAATCGAGCGAATTTGCGACGAGTTCTGTTACGATAACTTCTTCCTGCGGAAACGGATAGGAATCCCGTATATCTTCCAATAGATGATGTAAATTTACCCTTGTTTCACCCATCAGCGTTTCTTTGCCGGCATTTTATTTTAATTTTAAATAACCATTTTATTATAACATTCGGATGAATATTTTCAATTAAAACTTCTTCTATTATTATATATTGCATTTTAGCGGAGGGGCAAAAAACATTCAAAAGAGCGGCGTAAGGCAGGCGTAAGGCAGGTATCTTACAGTTAAAATAGAGACTTTTTTCTTTTTAGGCTTTAAAGCCGTAATTAAAGAGATGCTTGTAGATTAAAAATCTAAATAGAACCGTTTATCGTGCCATTATGATTTCCGTTATGCTATAATGGCGCATAAACCAGTTAAAACTAAGTAAATAATTTTAGAGGACTAAAATTGGAAACGGACGCTATATTTATCAGGACGCCGGAAATAAGCTGGACGCCCGCAAGCTCTATTTACGGTGAAAGCGTAATGCATGACGGCAAAGATATAGTATTCGTTAAACAGTTGACTAACAGGCTTGAAAACGGAAAAGGAGTTGCTTATTTAATTAAATCCCTTCCTCCCGAAGGCAAGATAATCAGAATCGTAGCGGTTGCCCGTTCCGACGAGCATGTTTATATACTTAAAGGCGGACACTGTTTCAGAAACGGAGAGCAGAGATTATTTCCCGGAGATTACGTATTAAATCCAGAAGGCCATCCTCATGCCAATCTGGTTAATATTGAAACCGCAGCTCTCGTAATATGCACCGGTGCGACGGACGAAGTAAAAGAGATAACGGTAATAGAGCCTAAACCGTAAAAAATATCCTTATCTTAAATTTTCTTTTGTAAACAATGATTATTAACGACTATAAAATACTAGAAGAAATCCTCAACCGTTCAAGCATAGGAGTGCTTGGACTGTTTAACGGAACGTCGCCGTATACCGTTCCGGTTAACTTTGTCTATCATGAAAAGCATATCTATTTCCATTCCGCGGAATCCGGAACCAAGATAAATATTTTAAAACAAAATCCGAATGTCAGCTTTTTAGTTTTTATAGACAGAGGTATTCTTCCAAATAAAATTCCGTGCAAAATAGGCCAGTCGTTTAAAAGCGTTATGATAACGGGCGAAGTCGCTATCGTTGATGATATAAGCGAAAAAAGAGACGCATTGGAAGCTATTCTTAAAAAATATGTTCCCGAAGGCGGGTATATTGGATTAACGGAAGAAATGGTCGAAAATCATAAATCCAAACTAAATAGAAGAACGGCTATTATCAAGATAAAAATAAATGAAATCAGCGGAAAAGAAAGACCGTAGTCTAATTGCGGGTTGTGCAGGCATATTTAACGGGTTTTTATATTATGAATAAAAATGAAGTAGAAGAACATTTCGGAAAACAGTCGGGCAGTTACGAAGCAAAATGGTGTCTGATTTATTTATTTATTCTGACTGAGTTTTAAACCGTTGCATCGCTTTGATACAGTAGAATGGCTTTATATTCGTTAATAATAAATAGTAATCTCTCTCTTTATTTCTTTATTTGGGATATTTCGGCATGGCAATGAAGGGGAGGGCTAATATATAGAGGTGATTTTGTCTTCATTCTTTATTCATTAATTAGTAAGGAAAATAAACAAAAAAATAACAGCTTTAATGA
>DAHVOJ010000052.1 GCA_027318865.1 bacterium
ATATAATTTAATCGTAACGATTTACTCAAATATTTTAATAAATATGATATTTGTAGTTCACGAACATCATGCAAGTCATCTTCACTGGGATTTAAGGATAGAAGAAAACGGCATATTGACTTCTTTTGCTTTACCTAAAGAACCGCCGTTGGAATCCGGCAAAAAAAATCTATCGATAAAAGCCGAAGACCATCCTCTTGCTTATGCAAACTTTGAAGGCACTATACCTGAAGGTCATTACGGGGCCGGCAAGGTAAAGATTTGGGATAAGGGTGAATATACCCTTGTTAAGAAAGATAAAAAGAAATATGTTCTGGATTTTAACGGACATAAACTCAAAGGGGAATACACGCTCTTAAAATTCGACAAAGCCGGTGCAGACGACTGGTTGTTTTTTAAAAATCACTAAAATTAAATATTATTAATTTTATATAAATGTTAATACGGAGGATAGCGCAATGAATGTAGATTTCGTCGTTTCTAAGAACGGCAATTTTAAAAAAATGCTTTCATACGGGCAAAGCCCATGGTTGGATAATATTTCAAGATGCATGATAGATTCCGGCGACCTCGAAAAATTAGTCAAAAACGAAATAATCACGGGTATAACATCAAATCCCTCCATATTTGAAAAATCCATTAATTCCGGAAAATGCGGCTATCCGGAAAAAATTAAAAAACTTGCGGCGGAAAAATTAACGCCGTTTGAAATTTACGATACCATAACACGGGAAGATATAAAATCTGCGGCTCAAATACTTAAACCGGTTTACGAAAAATCCGGCGGCAAAGACGGGTTCGTAAGCATTGAAGTTTCCCCCGATATAGCAACCGACGCCAAGAGTTCGACGGAAGAAGCTCTAAGAATTTTTTCGCTTATTAACGAAAAAAACATACTTATTAAAATACCTGCTACAAAAGAAGGATTAGAAATAATACCTGCCCTTATAGCTAAAGGAATCAACATTAACGTTACTTTGATGTTTTCTTTAAATCATTATATAGACGTAGCAAATACATATATAAAAGGATTAAAAACGGCTTATGCCAACGGCTATAATTTATCCGGCATACATTCTGTCGCAAGCATTTTTATCAGCAGGGTGGATACTATGGTCGATAAAGCGATTAATGATTTAATTAGCGGCGAAGCGGCGAACGATACTGCAAAAAAAGAGAAACTTGCTGCTTTAATCGGAAAAGCCGGAGTTGCAAATTCAAAAATAATTTTTAATAAATTTAACGAAATATTTAACGGCGGCGATTTTTCGGCATTAAAATCTAAAGGCGCAAATCCGCAAAGACTCTTATTTGCAAGCACGAGCACAAAAAACCCGTCATATTACGATTTGAAATACGTAGAACCGTTTATTGGCAAAAATACGGTAAACACACTGCCGGACGAAACAATTGAGCATATTGCCGACCACGGCAATATAATGCCGGATACGGCTTCTTTAGAATTCGACGAATCGCTGAAGACTGTTAATGCGCTTATGGAACTTGGTATAGATTTAAATAAAGTCGGAGAGAAACTTCAAAACGACGGCGTAAAGTCTTTTGAAGATGCTTACGAAAAACTTTTGCAGTCGATAAAAAACACCGCAGGGATTTAACTTTTAATTAATTATAGATTGATTATTATATAGATATATTATTAATTTATTTTATTTTATATTTTTAAAATTTAAAAGAGAGGTAAATATAATGGAATTAAAAAGAAATTTTGAAGCGGATAAACTCGGCGAAAACGAATTAAAATTTTTAAAAAATTTTACTAAAAAATGCCGCGGCGATATTTTAAAAATGACTACGGTAGCGTCTTCGGGACATCCTGGCGGTTCCATGTCTTCTATCGATATTTATGCGGTTTTATACGGTTTTTGTAACATAGACCCAAAAAATCCTTTTAAGCCTGAAAGGGATCGTATAGTCGTCAGCCATGGCCATACTTCGCCCGGCGTTTATTCCGCTCTCGGAAATTACGGATTTTTCGACGTAAACGACGCAATTATATCTTTTAGAACCGCCGGCTACCCGTTTGAAGGACATATAGAAAAAACGGTACCCGGCGTCGAATGGGATACAGGCAACCTGGGACAGGGTCTTTCGGCGGCATGCGCTTTTGCTTTAAGTTCTAAATTGCACGATTATAATAATCATGTTTATTGCGTTATGGGCGACGGAGAACAGGCTAAGGGTCAAATAGGCGAAGCAAGAAGGTTTGCTGTCAAATATAAATTGAATAATCTTACAGTAATCGTCGATAAAAACGGTCTTCAAATAGGCGGCAGAACAGTTGACGTTATGCCGGATAATATAGAAGAAAATTTTAAAGCCGACGGATTTCACGTTATAACGATAAACGGGCATGATTTTAACGAAATTTACGAAGCAATAAAACTATCTCATTCAATTTCATCTCCTGTGGCTATAATAGCGCATACCGTTATGGGAAAGGGCGTTTCCTTTATGGAAAATCAGGCTAAATTTCACGGCGCGACGCTAAATATAGAAGACTGCAAGAAAGCGCTTGGAGAGTTAGGCGAAAAAGACGATTTGGACGAAATTATTGCCAAAAAGAAAGCAGGCTTTAACATAAAACCTCTTCCTAAAAGAAATAATAATTTCTTAATATTAAACGACGATGGAAAGAAAATAGTTTACACGCGCGAAAAGAACACGGACAATCGTTCAGCCTTCGGCAACGCCCTTGCAGATATCGCAAATACATATAACGAAAAAAACGGGAAGCAAAAAAAAATACCCTTTGCGGTATTCGACTGCGACCTAGAAGGATCGGTAAAAACAGGAGCGTTTAGAAAAGCTTTTCCCAATAATTTTTTCGAATCAGGAATAGAAGAACACAATACGGCGGTAATTTCGGGAGCGCTTTCGACTGATAATATTGTGACTTTTTTTGCGGATTTCGGAGTTTTTGGCGTGGACGAAACATACAACCAGCAAAGATTGAACGATATTAACCATACGAATCTTAAAGTGGTTTGCACGCATTGCGGAATAGACGTCGGCGAAGACGGAAAAACTCATCAGTGTATAGATTACTTCGGCCTTCTTAACTCTACTTTCGGTTTTAAAGTTATATTGCCGGCAGACCCAAACCAGACAGACAGGGCAACACGCTATATAGCGCACAATGAAGGAAATTTCGGGGTAATAATGGGCAGGTCTATAATTCCGGTCATACTCGACGAAAACGACAAACCTTTTTTCGGCGAAAATTATGAATTTAAATACGGCAAAATGGACGTAATCAGAAACGGCAAAGACGCTGCGATAATATCTACCGGCAACATGCTGACCCATGCCTTAAAAGGCTGGGAAATGCTTAAAAAAGACGGTATAAGCGCAATGCTTTTAAACGTATCGTGTCCAAGCGACATCGATGTCCAAAACCTTAAACTTGCAGCGAAAACAGGTCTCATTGTAACGATAGAAGATCACAACGTCAAAACCGGAGTTGGAACTGCAATTGGCTCACTGCTTGCAGAAAACGCCATATCGGTAAAATTCAGAAAAATGGGAGCGAGATTTTACAGTTCATCCGGCAAACCTGAAGATTTATATAAACTAGCCGGTTTATCTCCTGAAGACCTGTATAACTTTGTTAAATCAGAGCTATCTTAAGCTATATTAACTTATATATACAACGTATATTGCCACAGTGCTGCAATTTAATTACGACACTGTGGCAAATTAACAAAATTCACTTTCTTATCGCAACTAAGAAAGAAACTGTGCGGTACCTAAAAATTAAACTTAGCCGCATTTACAAATATTATACCGCATTATTCCATTTCCTGCCATCTGCGTTTATAAGTTCGTCTGCCTCTTGCGGCCCCCAAGAACCTGCATCGTAATTTGGAAAAACGGGAGGCTCCATTTTAGACCAGCCGTTCATTACGGACGTAATCAACTGCCATGCTATAAGCATATCGTCGTATCTTGCGAAAAGAGTCTGGTCTCCGAGTATAACGTCGTATATCAAACGTTCATAAGCATCCGGCGGCGAAAGCCTGAAAGAAGATTTGTAGTTAAAAACCATACAGACCGGTTCTATATCCATAACGAAACCCGGTTTTTTTGCACCTATATTTATTGATATCCCTTCATTAGGTTGAATCGTTATAATTATAGAGTTCTGCTTTATGTTTTCTATACCCGTCTTGGCAAATAAACTGTAAGGGAGTTTTTTAAAATAAACCGCTATTTCCGTTTTATGCGTCTTTAATCTTTTTCCGGCTCTTAAATAAAAAGGAACTCCTGCCCATCTATAATTATCGACGTACAGTTTCATAGCCGCATATGTATCCGTAATAGAATTTACTGCTATTCCTTCTTCTTCCTTATAGCTTACAACCTGCTTGCCGTCGATTACGCCCCTGTCGTACTGCCCTCTTACCGTATATTTCTTAACGTCGTTAAGGCTTAGAGGCCTTACGCTTTTTAATAACTTTACCTTTTCGTTCCTTATATCGTCGGCATCGAACAAAGCCGGCGGCTCTATCGCTACTAACGAAAGTAGCTGCATCATGTGATTTTGCATCATGTCTCTTATGGTTCCTGATTTGTCGAAATATCCGGCTCTTAGTCCCACGCCGATAGATTCTAATGCGGATATCTGCACATGGTCTATATATTTGTTGTTCCAAATAGGTTCGAATATAGCGTTTGAAAACCTGAACGCAAGAATATTTTGAACCGTTTCTTTGCCGAGATAATGATCTATCCTATATATATCTTCTTCTCTAAACACGGACAACAGATGTTCGTTGAGTTCCTTTGCGCTTTTGTAATCATATCCGAAAGGTTTTTCGATAACTATCTTAGAAAAACCATCACCCTTAAAATTTTCAGAAATTAAGTCAGCTTTTTTTATGCCTTCTATGGCATCGTTGTAAACGCTCGGAGGAGTAGAAAGATAATATACAATGTTTTTTGGTATTTTATATTCGTTAGATTTAGAAGTTATAAATTTACCTAATTCGGCATAACTTTCAACTTTGTCGTATAATGAAGGCAAATAATAAATGTGTTTTGAAAACTTTAAAAAATCTTC
>DAHVOJ010000053.1 GCA_027318865.1 bacterium
TTCTTTTCTTTCGTCTTTATAAGATAAAACCGCGTAAGCTGGTCGGAAAAGTTCTGGTCGGAGAAGTAAAGTTTTTTTGCTCCTACCGATTTCATTATAGATATATAAACATATAAAACGGGCTTTAAAATCTTAGCGTCGTAATCGTTTATAGAAATTTCAGCGCAGATTTCCGAAATAGAGGACGTTTTTATTTTCGAATAAAGATCCGTTAAACCCGCAATATCGAAAAAA
Source organism: bacterium (assembly GCA_027318865.1). Classification (GTDB taxonomy): domain Bacteria; phylum SZUA-79; class SZUA-79; order Acidulodesulfobacterales; family Acidulodesulfobacteraceae; genus Acidulodesulfobacterium_A. The sequence continues at coordinate 235 of DAHVOJ010000053.1, forward strand.
TTCCCTTCCGGTTTAAATATTTCCAAAAGCAGGCCGGTAGAAGTATCCGAACCTATGACCGAGGTAATTTTATCGTACTCGGTACAACTTTTTTTAAGCAGTAAGACAAGTTTATTTATATATTGCTCGTAAGCCCTGTATTTAACGCTTTCGTCTATATCGCTGAACAATTGGGCAATTCTTAAAGCGCCGTAAGGAAGAGTCGACGAAAACAGGCTGATTTTATTTTTTCTGATGTTAATACCTACGTTTCCGCTGGACAGATTGACTAATACCGCTCCTTTGTTTTCTAATTTTTTAAACCCCTTAAGAGTTTCGCTTATTCCGAGATATTTTATGTAAAGTTCTTCTTCCGCATCGATTATTTCAAGCTCTATCCCCGTCTTAACCCTTATATGGTTTATAAAAAAATGTTTGTTTTCCGCGTCTCTGACGGCGCTCGTACACACCGCCCTATAGTTGCCGTTTATATCATATTCTTTAAATTTCAGTTTAATCTTGCCAAAAATTTCGGCAGCCTTGTAAACGGTGTCGAGAGTTATATACTTTTTCAGAAACGTGTCCATTCCGATACTTAACGGAAAAATTATATACTCGAGCGTCTTTATGCGCCGTCCGGCATCCGAATTTTTTGAAACTTCCGAAATTTGGCATCTTATACTGCCCGCCCCTATATCTACGATTCCAAATAGGTCTGATTTCATGCAGTTTTAAGATAAACGCGTTTCCCCGTGATTTTTTCCATCAAATCTTTTTTAGTCTCTAATGCTTCGATTTCTAAAGGAATATCTCCTTCGTAAACAGGATTAACCGCAATAATTTTATTCGTAACCGACGGCTTTATATCCTTCACGTTCCCCTTGTGTTCCCTGTCGAGTGCGTCGGCAACCCTTAGTATCGAAGCAAGTTTTATAACCGCGTCTGCATCGCCCTCCCTAATATCGCCGTAAATATCATGACTTTTTTTAGGAAGGCTTTTTCTGTGGTATCTTGCTATATTAGCGATTATTGCCTTTTCGTAATCGCTAAAACCTGCCAAGTCGATATTTTTTATCAAATAAAGCGAGTGCTTATGATGCTTGGAAAGCGAAACGAAGTTTCCGATATCGTGAAGCATTGCGGCGGCTATAAGATATTTAAGATATTCTTTTGCAATGCCGTATGATTCTTCCAATTCGTTAAAAAGCCGTTCGGACAAAAATGCAACATGTTTAGCATGTTTTTCGTCAAATTTAAATTTGTTTCCGATTTCGCTGAACATCGAAATTGGAAATGTTTCTTCATAGTTTTTTTCGTGATTTTTTTTAACCGCCATTGCAACCCCTCTTTTATTCAATTCATCCAGCAGCAACCCCAGCCTTAATCCACCCGCAAACGAATAAAAACCCTTAAGGCGGAAACGGCTAATTATCTCGTAAAGTATCACAGCCGCAGGAATTATAATATCGGCTCTGCCTGCATCCATCGTCTTTATCTTTTTTATATCCGCCGCGGAACTGTTTTTATTTGCTTCGATAAAATCTCTCAGGAACGATTTAGAAACATAATTTATTCGGGTATCGGGCTTTTTATCGTTAGCGGCGCAATAAACCGCCGCCAGGTTATTTACCGTTCCGCCGGTGCAAATTGCTTCGTCGAAACCGATATCTTCGAAATCGTCGATGCTTTTCCTTATGAAAGCCCTCATCGCGGATATTTCCGGATTATACGGCGGACAATTCTTCGAAAAATCGTTTTTAAGCCTCAAGCACCCAAGCGGCGTGCTTGCCGATTTCAGAATATTTCCGCGTTCGACTGCCGTAATTTCTCCGCTTCCTCCGCCGATATCGACTATTATAGAATTTAAATTATTCAGATTAAAACTGCTCGATACGGCTAAATGCGATAATCTTGCTTCTTCTTCGCCGCTTATTATATCTAAATCTATACCGCAGTTTTTTTTTATTTCCGACGCTATCTCTTCTTTATTTTTTGCATGCCTGAAAACCGCCGTTCCAACCGCTCTTATTGCATCGATTTCATTTAATTCGATAATTTTTTTACTATACGTTAACGCTTTAAAAAGGTCTTTTTTGGATTCTCCGGTTATATAACCGGTTCTGAAGCAGTCGCTGCCGATTCGCGCCGTAGCTTTATATTCGTCTATGACCGTAAAGCCTGCGCCTTTCGCCTCTATTATCTGTAGTTTTATAGAGTTGCTTCCTGCATCGATAATGCCAAGTTTAAATGACCTTTCCATTTCCCCTTTCCATTTCCCCTTTCCATTTCCATAGTTGTTTTCCGGCTTGTCTATCCGTTGAGCATCCGGATAAAAGATTTTATATCCTTGTCGTCTTCGAAACCTTCCGTCAGTTCGACGATTTTTTTCCTGTCCTCGTCGAGCGCTTTTTTTATACAGTTTCTTATTGCTTTACTGTTATCTACTAATTTTTTAAAATTATTTATCTGAACGATTTTATCGTGAGCCGCTCCAAGCGCTTCCTGTATTTTTTTTACCTCGCTTATGAGCTTGGCAATCATATCCTGTTTGATTACATCGGCGGCAAATTCGAGCGTATATCTGAATTCTTTAAAAACTAACCTCAGCATGTGCAGTTCTTCGTTGTCTAAGGACGTATTTTTTATAATAATTCTTAATTTTTTATAAGTTTTTTTTATCGTTAAAGAAAAATAGTCGGCAGTTTCGGTTTCGTCTAATTCATTTATAAACAATGCGCCTTTTTTAACGGCTTCTTCCAAATCCATAAGAAAACCGTTAAATTCCCGGGAACCTATAATGGATAAAACTCTGCCCTGCTCGATTCTTATTTCTTTTTCTATCTTTAACCTGATTTCTTCTTTTTCTTCTTTTACGTATAAATCCAGCGATTTGACAAGAACGTCTAAGTCTCTTTTTCTCTGGGTTTCTTTAATTATCTTCGTCAATTTCCTTTTAAAATAGACGCCGTCGCCGCTGAGCTGTTTTCTGAATATTTTTAAAAATGTTTTCATGCGCCTTGCCGCGACTCTAAAATTATGCAGATTTTCGTCGTTTTTCCCTTCTATGACACCCGGCATTTCGCCTTTTATCGCATCCAGAAGAGAATTTAATATCTTGCCCGAAATTTCTTCGAACGTCATATTTTTATTTAAACCGTAAAATGATTTTACAGGCAAAGGCGTTACCTCCGTTTCATCGTTACGTTATCGTTAATACTTTAGTGAACTACACTACACTACACTATATTATATTATATCATATCATATGATTATGATATTATTATACATTTTAATTGTTACAGTTTTATGACGTTTATGTTAAATTTTCGTAATAAACAATATTAAATTAAATTTTGGGAATGCATAACGCCTCCCTTTTTGAGCCGAACATAACTTGATTATCTTTTTTATTTTTTTATTGAGGAAATACGGCATTCGTATTTTGGTTTATCAGATCCGAGTATAACGCCTTAACGTTCCGCGAAAGATTATAGTTCCATATTTTATCGCCTACGTTGCTCTCCCTTAATGCGGGATTTATGAATTGTTTAATCTCGTTTATCTTACCGGACGATAAAGTTTCCGCGTCTAAAAAACTGCTTAATTCTGATATTATGACGCCTAAATGCTCGTCGAAATAATGCTCGTAATGTATTATATACCTCGGCAACCCATCCGAATTTTTAATAGCCGACGATATATATTTTTCCCATAACCGGCAATTTATATTTTTTACGAAGAGCCCTCTGTTTTGCAGCGATTTTGAAACGTCCAAAGGATTGCGGACGCAGATTATAATAGATATCTTAACGCCTTCGCCTGCTATGCTTCTTTTAATAACGTCTATCCAAAAAGGCAATGTAATCGACGCAATAGGGTCTTTAAGCACAATCCGTCTGCAATCTTTAAAACTCAATATCAGCTCGGCGGCTTTTTGTTTCAATTTTGGAAATAAAAAATTTGAAAAGACTTCAGGCATTAAATAAGCGGCGAGGAGTTTACTGTTAAGAGAAACAAACGAGCGGTGTTCCCAGTAGCCGGTGGGATTACCGGCATCCGCTTCGATTATGTCGGCTTTGTTGCCGATGGTGTAACCCATTATGTTGACTATACGCGTCGTCAAAGAAGTTCCGCTTCTGTGCATACCGATTACCAGAACGATATCTTTTAACATATCTACCTCCTAATTTAGTTAGTATGTTAACGATTTTATAATCCAGCACGTTACAGGGGAAACAAAAACTTTAAGCATGTCCTCCTTAAATCATTATTTATATTAATTTAATTTAAATTAAATTATACCGGATTAATATTACAGAATTATGACGTTTATGTTAAATTTTTGTAATATGATATATCATTTACTTCTTTTTCCTGTCTTATTAATAAAAGGTACGAAGCAGGCTCTATAATAATTACGTCAAATTTATCCTTTTAAAAATGGAAGGAAGTCTTAAACAACGATGAAGCTTTAATCGCCGCCGGCAAGGTTATAAGACGGACCAAAGCCGGTATCTATAATTTTT
>DAHVOJ010000054.1 GCA_027318865.1 bacterium
TACTGCTCAGGATATAGACATAATAATTTTTCATTCTTTAATACTTTTCTGGATTCCTGCTTTCGCAGGAATGACAATAACTAAAATTTTTCTTCACCGCATACCCTTTCGTGGGAATGACAATACTTAGTTTTTTGAAAACCCGCCTTCGCGGGAATAACGAATCGTTAATAATCCGCATAAACCGTCGAAAGAGTAACGTAGGGACAGCTCCCCTCAGTTCCGGGGCATCTGGCAGGAGCCGACGGACAAGTTACGCTACCGTTTGCGGAAAACCAACCTGTTTGGACTATTGCCTGAATGAAAGATGTGCTTCCTGTAAGATTGATAGTTCCTGTTCCGTTGACATCGTTAAAATAAACATACTTTGCGGTAACCTTAGTATTAAAACATTCGTTGTTAATGGGCGGCTGCGTTTCTTCTTGAAACTTAAAAGGAGTCGTCCACGGCGAAACCGGCGGCGTTGATGTTTGTGTTGTCCACGCTTGGCACGCTCCGCTCGTCGGCGTCCCCCCGTCCCTGCAGTAATTCAGCGCTGCCATTTCCTGCTTAGCTAAATTTAGGGCGGTTTCTTCGTTTACGATATTTATGCTTTTTGCGGAACCGACGATAAAACTTTCGGTTACGGCTCCCATGGCAAGACCTATTATGATTATCGTGAAAACTATTTCTATAAGGCTGAATCCGTCTTTATTCGTTATATTCATAGGACAGCCGCACCGCCTTTGCATATAAATTATAATACTATGAAAATAAAACAAATATTATTTTCAAAATAGTTAATTGTCATAAATAATTATGATAGTAATTTATATCCTCAATTATCCAATTATCATTATCGCAGAATAAAATAAATCTGACTTTTTTTGACGCTTTTTTCATTTTTTTCAATACGATATTTCAATATCAATCTGCTTTATTTCCATTTTATTATATTTATAAAATTATATCATAATTCATATTAAATTAAAAAAGCTAAAGACTAAATTTTTATTTTGCCTTTTACGATTATCACGCCTTTAATGTAGCGTTATAAATTGATTTCTGCTTAAGTATATGATATACATAATTATGTTATATATTTAATTATTAATTAAAATCTAAATAAATGGAAGATATATTTTTCAGCGATTTTTTAAAAATTACGCTTGAAAAAAATAAAACGAACGCAGATTAGCAATCGGCAAAAACAGGCATTTCGTTCTTATGAAAAAAAGTTTTAACCGCCTCAGGAAGAGTCTATGTAAATTTAAGGATAAGAAGCGTTTCTATTCTAACGTTAATAGGAAATTTAAGAGAATAAATTAGCATAGTTATAGCCGCATGAATATGGACAATATAAGAAAAAAAAATAAAGTAGTTTTAGGACAAAATTTTTTGACTAATAAAGACATAGCCGTCGATATCGTGGATTCCTGTAATTTTTCCGACGACGACGTCTTAGAAATAGGTCCCGGAGAAGGCATATTGACCGGTCTTATTGCCGGAAGAGTTAAAACTTTTACTATAATAGAAATTGACCCTTTTTATTATAACCTTAATAATTTCCATAATTCCAGCTTTCGCATTATTCGTTTGCCGCTTTATTTTTGTTATTCTCAATCGGCCTTAAACCCATATTGGTATGTACCTGTATATCATATAACCTATCCATCCTGTCGGACATTCTGTCTATTCTGTCGGACAGTTCTTTATGAGTCGACTTTATTTCGTCGGACAGTTCTTTATGCACAGCTTTGATTTCGTCGGACAGCTCTTTATGCACAGCTTTGATTTCGTCGGACAGTTCTTTATGAGTCGACTTTATTTCGTCGGACAGCTCTTTGCGCATAGATTTCATTTCGTCGGACAGCTCTTTGCGCATAGATTTCATTTCGTCGGACAATCTGCCTATTTTTTTATCCGTATTAATATAAAATCCTACGATAAGTCCTACTAAGCCAACTAAAATTCCTAAATTTATATAATGCATAAAACCTCAAAATAATCTTTTTAATATATTTATATTATACATTAAAAAATAATAAAAATGATACGGAATTTTCTAAAAACGGCTTCATATAAAAATCGAAACGCAAGATAAAAAAGCGTCAGATTTTATTTTACGGATACGAAAAGCAGCAATTAACTATCAGGGTGTTGCGTAAAATTAATCTGACCCCTTTATTTTCTTTATTTCCTATTCTATCCCTTCTTCTTTTAGTATTGCAACAACGTTTTCTACCGTATCGTTTATTATCGAAGCAATCTGTTCAGGCGTAAGATTTAGGTTTTTACGGGAATTTACAACATAATTGCGTTTGACAAGACTCATTCCTTCCGCCTTTCCTTCAGCTATTCCTTCGGCTTTTCCTTCCAGGTAAAAAGGGTCTTCTTTCAGATTAATCGTTATGGGCATTTTGGTTTCTTCCAACGTCGGACATATTTGAATATTTATTTTATAAATTTTATATAAAATTATATACTTATGTTTATTATAGCATAAGTTGTGTCGATATAAAAATAAAATTAATAAATAATTCAGGTTGCATAATTAGAAATTATGCGATAAAGAAGGGAAAGGAAATAAAAACTCCCGACTACGCATAACGCAGTCGGGAGTAATGGAATAAATAAATCTGACGCCTTTTTTTTCCTTTTTTTATTATTATGACTGACAAGGTGCCATATAAAATCCTTCTATGTTGTCGTTTGCGGATATGACCATATAATAAGCATAACTGTCTTCTACCGAACCGTTTGTATAGACATAATCTATATTGCCTATTTGTTCGGTATATTCATTAACAGGTACGTCCGTTGTAGGCGCAACATAATTTGGATTGGTCGTTGCTGAATTGTCGCATGTCAGACCTGCTGTAAGACCTGCTACCGTGCCTGGACCTGCAACTGTGCCGTTTTTATAAACAAGCCACCATGAATTGCCGGGGGTTGTTGTCGAAGGAACGGTCGGAGCAGTCGTTACAATATTGTAAGATGTGCCTGAACCTGCCGGAGAGCCTGTCGCAGGCGTCGAATAATTCGGCAATAGCAAAAACGGATTTGCGTAAGGATTCGTGCCTGCTGCATTAGCAGTCGGCAAGGTGGGTTCAAATGTCACCTTACCGCTTTTTGTTGCGCTAAATCCTGTAATAGCCACATAATCCGATAAATCGTTATTCACCAAATTTTTTGACATCTGCGTGGTTACCCCTTCCCCCAGCGACCCTACTATGCCCTGAGAAGCCGCCTTGTTTGCCGAGCCGGTCAAATTTACGAACTTAGGCAGGACAACCGCCGCCAGAATACCGATTAACAGAATGACCATGACGAGTTCGATAAGGGTGAACGCGCCGTTATCCGCAATAATTTTTTTTGCGGTTAAAATTTTTCTTTCTCTATCCATAAAAGCCTCCAAAAAATTGTTTAATAAATTCGATATTATACAGTTAATAAATAATAAATAAACGTAAAATACCTTTTATTTTTATTATACCGCTTCGATTAAATCCGTGTCAATATATTTTTAAATTTTTTATTTTTTTATCAATATTATAGAAAAAACAGTTCGAGAAGGTCGTTTTATCTGTCCCGCTTACTGCATCAGATTGCCGTTATAGCTGATTAAACCGGTTTCGGGGTAAATATAAAATGTAAGGGTTGAAGGAACAACGCCGAAAGAAACGAATGAGACGGTTGAAGTATTTGTGTTGAAAGTCGCATTGGCATTAGCATTGGCGCCACAAACAGTTCCGTTTCCAAAAGTCCCAGGTTCGCCGGAAGAATTAAAGGCGATATAGTTTGTAGTTAAACCGCCGGTCGTATATGTTATTCCATAATTCAATGAAACATAGAAGTTGTCCGCGACTTGGGCTAACGGATTTGTAAGGGGTTCAAGCGCGCTATTGCCCGCCGTCGAAGAAGGACAAGCGCAGACGGCGTAACCGGAATAGGAAGCGGCGGAGTTATTGCTTATATTGCAGGACGGAGAAGAACCGGCGGCGGTAAATACGACTGTGGTATATGTAAAATGGGTCATTGCATAATTTTGCGCATATCTTAAAGCCGACTGCATTTGTCTTTCGTACATTCCCCTGTCGCTTGAAACGGCGGAATTTAAGCCGATAGTACCGATAATGGCTAAAATGCCCATAAGTATTATTACCATTACCATTTCCACAAGCGTAAAAGCGTTATTTTTATTCATAGTAAATATATGTATATGGAAGTTATAATAGTTATATTTATTACTGTTGCGAATTAGGCAGTTCGGTTTCGACATATATACCGGTGCATTTATTGCCTTTATTGCCGTTGCTTATTCCCACCTCCGCCGTAATCTCTCTTTCGGTTCCTCCTGCAAAACCGTTAGAGGTTATTATGTAATAAGTGCAATTTTGTCCTCCTGGTCCTGTTAGCTTCCCTTCTACCGCGCAAAATGTCGGCGTAAAATTTACTGACGGGGATAAATTGCCCTGCAAATTGCCTGAGAGATATTGGTAAGGCGGATTTACTGTACCGGTGACTCCTGGCGGCAGAACAGGCGTTGCAGGACAGCCCGGCGGCGCAGGTGGGTTTTTAAACTTTTTGGGTGTTGTTGGTTGCTCCAGCTCATACAACGTCAATTCCACTCCCGACTTTGCCGCATATTTGGCTTCGGCGCTTAAAAGGTCGGCTCTGGAATTAATACTGCCGCTTGACATAAGATAGGCGAAAATAGAACCGGCAAGACCGAGGACTATTATGACGATAATA
>DAHVOJ010000055.1 GCA_027318865.1 bacterium
AGGTACACGCCGGACGGTTTGGCTATTTTAAAGTTTTCCATTGCGACGTCGGAGTATTATAACGATAAATCCGGCAATAAAACGGAAAAAACTACTTGGCACAATGTAGTAGTATTCGGAAAGATAGCTCAAACCCTTGCAAACTATCTTAACAAAGGAAAGCAGGTTTTCGTGGAAGGCAGAATTAATAACCGTTCTTACGACGACAAAGACGGGAATAAAAAATATATTTCGGAAATAGTTGCGACTAATATCGTCCTGCTCGGCGCCAAAGGCGGCAGTGGCGGCGCCGAAGCCGCGGAGGCCGATTACGGGCAGACCTCTAACGATTACGGCTATGCCGGACAAAACGGCGGCAGTTCTTACGGCGCCGGTTCCGCAAATGCCGGCGGGACGTCGAACCAGCCGAACGAGGACGACGATATTCCGTTTTGACGCTTACCTTATACATATTTGTAAAATATCTAATTATAACTCCCTGAATTTAGGGAGTTTTTATTTTAAATTAATAATTTTTCTTGTAAATATTTATTGACAGTAATTTGGATATGCGATACATTTGATTTATGTTAAATTTAGGAGATTATGCCCAGTCTGATTATGCCGTTAAAAGTTTTATTATGGCTGGAGGCGAAAGGTGTTTTGCTTGTTGATTCTAATTCGGGGATGCCTTTATTTTACCCTAATTTATATGTAACTACGCAGATAAGAAATCGTTCGCTTTCATATTCCGCTATGGAAAGCGCTTTAGTGGGAATATCAGTATTACTTCGCTTTATGCTTGAAAGAAACTTATCGTTAGAGGACAAGTTTAAAAGGGGCTTATTTTTTGATTTACACGAAATAGATTCGTTAAGGGATTACTGCCAGAAAAAGTTAATATCTTCGGTTAAGAACAAGAACTTTATTGAATTAATTAATCCCGATAAATATAAGAAAGAAAAAAGCGGAAGGGTTTCTTCTCAGACCGAATATCGAAGATTAACCGTTATTGCCGATTATGTTGAGTGACTGGCGCTATATTTATCGGAAAGCAACCGTAATATCGAGCAAATAAAGTTAATAGATAAAATGGAATTTTGAGACGGGAAATTTGCAAGGTTGGATAGCAAGAGGTACTGCCTTTTCCAATCAGCCTACATACGGCGACAATCCGACCGCCCGCGGCAGGGGGGAACCGGCAAACCAGCAGGCAATTACTGGATAGGCGGGTACGAAAACCGCCACCGTCCATGGGATCCGGCAGGACAGGTTCAGGGAGACGGTCCGCAAGGCACTCTCACCTCTTTGCCTTTTACTATAGCTAAGCCGTTTATCAGTTTTCTAATGGGAGGAGGATGCGATATAAATACTGAACGGGCTGAACTATTGATCGGCGGACGGGTCGTTCGCACGGCAACCGGAAAATGCACCGATTTTTTCTTTATTCTTTTGATGTTTATTATAAATTTTCATTGGCAATATATAGGTTTTGAGCGATCTGGCATTACCTGTTGCAAATTTAAAATTAATAGATTTACCGGCTTTAAATATTATTGATTATTATAATATTTATAATTCTGATAATAATATTATACAAAATTTAGGATACGGTACTTGTCCTGCTTATAATCCACATACAGAGCCTTTATTGCATTACTCCGCCCTTTATATATTTTATATAGAAAGCATTATCCAATCTTTATTAGTTATTGCAAATATTGGATGGATCGCTTACGTTTGGATTTTTAAATAAATCTTTTATAGTATAGGTAATTAATTATGGCAGACACAAAAAAACATGACCTAATTATTTTTTATTTACAAAGCTATAACTCAAAACGTCGGAGATCCATGCGGATTGTCTTGCGCCACCTGACTCTGGCCGCCTCGGCAGGCTTGTTCCTCCTGCTGACCGCCTGCGCAGGAGTCGGCACATCGAATGCACAGGGCACGCTGACCGCTCACATCGGATCGGTGCGCGTACTCCCGCCCGAATTTCCTGTCCACAAGGCATACTAACCCTGCAGTTCCAATAATCAGCGCCGGGCCTGATAGAGGTTGGCCAGCTCGAAGAGCATGGTGAGGTGGGAATGGTTCTTGGCGATGCCCCGCATCCGCACTGGGCAGACAGGCTGAACAAAAACATCTTAAATGCCGTGCAGGTATAAAAATCAATCTGAAATGGCCAAGGCTTATAGCATATCAAGGCAGAGAATATCGGAGCTAAAAAATAAATTTAATATTGCATAGGTTTTCATGGGAATTTAATTATAATTATAAACAGATATTGTTGCATATTTGTATAAAATATGTAAAAATGATATTATGAATTTTGAATGGGACGAGTCTAAAAGCAACGTAAATAAAAGCAAACACGGTATTGATTTTGAAACCGCAAAAAATATATTTTTAGATGAAAACCGTGTTGAAATTATAGCCCCGTATCCAATAGAAAATAGATTTATTAACATAGGAAAACTTAACGGAAAATTATGGACAGTCATCTTTACAATTAGGGAAGACGCCATAAGAATTATTTCCGCAAGGCGTTCAAGAAAAAAAGAGGTAAAACTGTATGAAGAAAAATATTTTAGCTAAAACCGCAGAAGAATTTGACCGCCGTTTCGATGAAGGAGAAGACATTGCCGACCTTATCGACATTTCTAAGGCCGCTGTATCACGCGGAGGCAAAAAGGTCCGCCTCACAATCGACGTATCGGCATCTTTAGTTCAGGACATAGACGATATAAGAATGAAAATAGGCGTAGATAGGGGTGCGTTAGTTAAAATCTGGCTTTACGAAAGGGTAAAGCAGGAAAAAGGCGTAAGATAATTTATATTATTATACCTGCAAGCGGTTTTATTTACTACTATATTACTACTATAATTTTTATGTTAGTAAATTGAATAATAATATCAATAAGTTATCAATGTATAATTATGACCCCGACTCCCATTACGGAGGTTCGAACGGTTTTTAACTTCCAACGGAAGTTCATCCTTCTCTCCCAGCCATTCAAAAACCGCAGTAAATAAGCCGTTCCTGCGACCTAATCTGTTAAATAATAACCGTTAAATAATAAAGATAAATATTTCCTTGATTTTTATATCTTATAAGATATAACATTATAATGAATGGGGTAAAGATCGGAACTACTCAAGCCGTAATTTCGAGAATCGAAAACGGAAACGTCAATATAGGAATAGATACTATACAGAAAATAGCAAAAGCTTTCGGCATAACCGCGAGGTTAAGTTTTAATTTAACCGTTAAAGATAAAATAAGGAAACATCTAAATAATGATAATCAGGCACCGGGGTTTTGAGCCTCAAATAGGCCATTCCGTCTTTGTCGCCCCTACAGCGGTAGCGGGGTAGAAGCAGACTGGGAAGACGGGGGCAAGCGGTATAAAAGGGTAACCGAAGCAAGGTCTAAAGAATTAGGGGAACATTTTGACGATATTATTCTGGATAAATAATGAATAATCAATAATTAGTTTAATTCAGAGGGACGGAAATGTCTAAAGAATATAGCATAAGTAAAATTAAAATACTCCCCGTATTCCCCGTATTAATAGGCATGTTTTTCTTGGTAATTTTTAACATAACTTTAAATTTCGTATTTCCTGCCCCCGCTCTTGCCTTAAAACTGACAACCGGCTCTTTTAAAAGCGGCGGGGTTATACCGGCTATTTACACCTGCGAAGGAAGTAATCTTTCTCCTTTGCTGTCATGGACGGATGTTCCCGCCGGAACGAAGACCTTCGCCGTAATAATAAAAGACATGGATGCGCCCGGGGGCGTTTTCTACCACTGGTTGATTTACAATATACCCGGCAACGCAAGAAGCCTTAAAGAAGGCATATCCCCAAGCCGTCGCGCCGTTAACGGCTTTTATGCGCAGGGGATTAACGGTTTCGGCAACACTGGTTACGGAGGGCCGTGTCCCCCGCAGGGCAAACCCCACAGGTATCTTGTAACTTTATACGCTCTTAGCGCGAAATTGAAATTGGGCAGGGGAGTAAACGCGGGAGGGCTTCTAAGCGCCATGAAAGGACGCATACTGGATTCTGTTTCGGTAACAGGCTATTTCGGGAGTTAAAGATATAAATGAATTTTACACATAAAGACCTCTCAAAATTATATAAAACAAAAACCATTAATTTGCCATATTTTTATATTCTTTCAAAAATAAATTCCTGCTTTTATTGTGTGCAAAAAGACCATGATTTGCTGTAATTCTCCAGTTTATTTGCCTGTTTATTGAATATACGCAAAAAAAACAGTATAATAATAATTAATAAATAAATGCTATATATAATATTATAATTATTAAGGTGAATAAATATGCAGAATACGGAATTTGAAGCTGAGGTAAAAAACGGCGTAATCCGTTTGCCCAGAAAATATTATAATGCAAAAAAAGCAAAAGTCATAATATTGGATAATGAAACCGGAAATAATAAAGATTTTATTTTTGAAACGGTTAATAACCCTGCGCATTTAACCGGCTGCATTTCTTTCCTGTCAAGAGAAGAAGCAAATGAAAGATAAAATCTTTCTTGATTCGAATATCTTTCTTTACGGCTTTTCCGACATAGACCCGCAAAAACATGAAACTG
>DAHVOJ010000056.1 GCA_027318865.1 bacterium
CATTCCCGCGTAGGCGGGAATCCAGTATTTATTTAACTTTAAAGCCATTTTAATGGTTTCTATCGGCAATTTTGGGATGTAATAAGGTATTGCAAATAATTATTGAACTTGCTATAATATAAACTATCAAAACCTAACCTACACGAAATATCTAAGGCTTCTATATATTATCTTATCAATATTTTCTAACTTTTTTAAAGGTAAAATTTTAGATATCAAAACACTAAAATTAAACGGAATTAAATTAATTTTAAAGGAGGTTGCCATGTTGTATAATAAGCCGACGTTTAAGAGCCAATATGAAAATTATATTGGAGGTAAATGGATAAAGCCGGTTGACGCAGGATATTTTGACGATATTTCGCCTATTGACGGCAGTATAATTGCCAGAGTGCCCAGGTCCGACAATAAAGACATTGATATTGCAGTTGCCGCCGCATGGAAAGCTTCCGCGTTATGGGAAAAAACCTCTGTTACAGAAAGGAGCAGCCTGCTTTTTAGGATTGCGGACATAATAGAAAAAAATAGAGAGGAACTTGCAATTATAGAAACATGGGATAACGGCAAACCTGTAAGAGAAACGCTTCTGGCAGATATTCCTTTGGCGGTGGATCATTTCAGGTATTTTGGAAGTGTTATTCGTGCAGAGTCGGGCACTATCGCCAACCTTGACGCCGATACGGTATCAATGGAGATACATGAACCTTTAGGCGTCGTTGGACAGATTATACCCTGGAATTTCCCCATTCTTATGGCAGCTTGGAAGTTGGCGCCTGCCTTAGCGGCAGGTAATTGCGTAGTGTTAAAACCTGCCGAACAAACGCCTGTTTCAATTTTACGCGTTATAGAAATGATATCCGATATTTTGCCTGAAGGCGTTGTGAACGTTGTAAATGGATTTGGTCCTGAAGCAGGAAAGCCGCTTGCAAAACACCCCGGTATTAAAAAAATTGCATTTACCGGAGAAACTACTACCGGTCGTTTAATTATGCAGTACGCATCCGAAAACATTATTCCCGTTACATTAGAGCTCGGCGGTAAATCGCCGAATATCTTTTTTGACAGCGTAACGTCTAAAGATGATAATTTTCTTAATAAAGCGATCGAAGGTTTAGTTTTGTTTGCATTTAATCAAGGGGAGGTGTGCACTTGTCCATCCCGCGCCCTGATCCAGGAAAATATTTACGATGAGTTTATGGAACGGGCTTTAAAACGTATAGAGGCTATAAAAATGGGTGATCCGCTTGATTCTGCAACTATGATGGGCGCGCAAGCTTCGTTTGACCAATATGAAAAAATAAAAAATTATATCGATATCGGAAAGCAGGAGGGCGCCGAAGTTTTAACAGGCGGCGATGTTTACGCAAATAAGATGTATCCCGGCGGTTATTACATTAAACCGACAGTATTTAAAGGCAATAATAAAATGCGTATTTTTCAGGAAGAAATATTCGGTCCAGTGCTGAGCGTTACCACTTTTAAAGACGAAGCCGAGGCAATGGATATTGCAAATGACACGTTATACGGGTTGGGTGCGGGTGTATGGTCGCGCGACGTTCATCAGGTTAACGCATTTGCAAAAGGTATTAAGGCAGGGCGCGTATGGGTGAATTGCTATCACTTATATCCTGCGCATGCTTCATTCGGCGGATATAAAAAATCCGGTATCGGACGAGAAACTCACATGATGATGCTCAATCAGTATCGTCACACTAAAAATGTGTTAATCTCTTACAGCAAAGACCCTCTTGGTTTTTTTTAGTCGGAATGCATTTAGAAAACATAAAGCGGGGATTATCAATAAAGGGTGAAAAAAGATTATGTATTTTGAGCGCATATCGATAACTGAAGAAGCTAAAACGATAATTGACGGGCTAAGAGAGAAACACGGAGAACTTATCTTTCATCAAAGCGGCGGCTGTTGCGACGGCTCTGCTCCAATGTGTTTTGCCGTGGATGATTTTATCATAGGAAGCAGAGATTTATTGCTTGGCGAAATTCATGGTTGTAAATTTTATATGGCTGCCGACCAATTTGAATATTATAAGAACATGCATCTAACTATCGATATAGTTAAAGGCAGGGGGTCGAGTTTTTCATTAGAAATTCCTCTCGGAGTACGTTTTATAGCTAAATCGAGACTGATTACCGATGAAGAATTTGAAAATATTAGACCTCCTGAAATATTAGATTAAAATTTATATTTGATTATAAAATAAGACATTATAATTAAAGCAATTTGAGGTTAAAAAAATGGGATTAAACACAATAAAAAAATTTACGGATGAGGATAAGATTCAAATCATGCGGAAAGAAACGGCAAACTATAAGACTATAACGGGATTATCATGAGTTATATATTGTCTATCAGCATGTTTCCGGTGGATAAAGGAGAATCTTTAAGCAGGTATGTTTCTAAGGTATCCAAGATAATCGACGACTCCGGCCTTGAATATGTGATAACCCCAATGGCTACCATAATAGAAAGCGAAAACATAGACAGCCTTCTAAATATTGTTAAAACTGGTTTCGATGTTCTCAAAGAGGATTCAAACCGCGTATATGCAAACATGGCTATCGATTACAGGAAATCCGGGCTTGGAAGGCTGGAACAAAAAGTAGAATCCTTAAAATCTAAAATTGATAAGTAGCGGCGGTGTTCTATAAGAAGAAACTGCATCGGAAACTAAAAAAGCTAAAAAAGTAAAATATGCGAAAGAGTTTGGCGAAAAGTAAACCGTCGGAAACTTTTCGCTGCATATGCCCGGCAAAAGCCGCTGCATCGTAATATTCACATGAAAATTATAGTTTTGTTGCCGTATTCTATTATCCTATCTTCGACAAAAAATTTTACCGCCCTTGCTAAAACTGTTCTCTCTATTGTTTTTCCTTTTTTTTTGAGTTCGTCGACGTCATCTTCGTGGTTTATCCTTATAACATCTTGTTCTATTATCGGTCCGTCATCTAATTTTTCATTAACAAAATGGGCGGTTGCGCCTATAATTTTTACGCCCTTTTCATATGCCTGAACGTATGGCTTGGCTCCGGGAAATGAAGGCAAAAAAGAATGATGAATATTTATTATCTTCTTATTAAAGGAATTGATGAAATCAGCCGATAAAATAACCATATATTTTGCAAGTATAATAAAATCTATATTATATTTACCGATTTCGTTTAAAATGAATTGCTCTTGAACATTTTTTATTAGGCTATTAGAATAAAAAGTAGCGGATTTAAGATTATTAGCGTTAATATTTAAGCCGGTAAAATTTGAGGGAATATATATAAACGGCACATTATAAAAATTTGCGATAGACGACAAATCGTTGTGATTTGAAAATATACAGCTAATATTTAAAAAAAGGTCTCCGGAGCCGGTTTGCCATAATAATTCATAAAGACAATGGTCTTCTTTGGAAACGAATACGGCTGCATTTTTCTTAATCGAGCCGTCGTTTAATTCATATTTGATGTTAAATATGTTTATAAGTTCGTTGAATTCTATTTTTATATTTTTAAGGTTTTTTTCGGCGTCAGCGCGGTCTAATTCAAAAACAATTCTCATGTAAAAATGTGGATTTAAAACAGATTTGGTGGAATGCTGGTTTGATTCTAATATATTAGCATTGTTTTCGAAAAGTATTTTTGAAATTGCCGCAACGATTCCTTTTTTATCCGGACACGAAAAAGTTAAAATTAACTTTCTATTCATAATATTATCTTCTCCCACCGTCAGAAACTATAGTAAGTTCACTATGAAAATTTTTTCAACAAGCTATAAATACCGGATGAACTGCCTAAATACCGGCGGCTTTAAAACATACCCGCTTTCTCGATATTTCTGTCCAGGAGCTTATTATTTAATTATAATACCATATTTTAACATGTATGGCATTAAATTGCCGTGAAATCCTTAAAATTGCTTGTTTTTTTACCGGTGGGCTGTCCGGGTCTCGAACCCATACAATACGGAAAAATATCAAAATTTTCCGTATTTTTAGTTTATTTTGGTATTTTTATTTATATTTTGTTATAGTTTTGTTATAATCAATGATAAAAATTATAAAAGGAATCTATAAATATATGTTCTATTTACAATTTACCATATAAAAACAAGATTTATCTTTAAAATATACTAAGGATATATAAATTGCTTACCGATAATTTATTGACTATAAAAGAAGCAAGTCTATGGGCAAGTCGATATTTAGACAAACAGGTTTCTATATCCAATATTTCATATCTTTTACAATACGGAAAAATATCAAAGATAAAGAAAGAGAACGAGCTTTTAATAAATACAGACGAACTTATTAAATATTATAAAACTATTAATCAGCATAAAGAGCATAATTGGAAAAATAAATTAGGATATGATTTAAATTGGGCATTGTCCTTTTCTCAATTCAAAGAAGCTGAAACGACAAAGCATGTTCACAGACTTCACCCCTATAAAGGAAAATTCATCCCTCAGCTTGTAGAGTATTTTTTAGATTCCCATATCGATGATTTTAAAAAAGAACGATTTTTTAAG
>DAHVOJ010000057.1 GCA_027318865.1 bacterium
TTTAAAACCGGCTCTGTAATAAACTCCTGCTATTTCGCCAAGAGAGTCAAAATTTGAATATTCGGTAAATAGATACGGGTTCAGTTCGTTAAGGGGCTTGCCTGAAGGAATGAGAAAAACGGCGGATATCGTAGTATCTTTAATATTCGAATCTCCCTGAAAAACTTTGGTATCGTTAAAAAAGAGGTCGGTATTTTCCATAACGGCTTCTACCTGCTTATTTAAATCGAGAGTTTTATCGAAGAGCATGGAAAGTTGTGCCGAAACCTGCGACACCGCTATCCCTTTTAAAGCGTCTTTTATTATGATGCGGGGCGCGGCTGGATTTGCGTTATCAGGCGCGTTTGTATTGGCAGACGCCTTGTCCGAAATGTTTTTGTAAATCTCTTCGGCTTTCTGCTGTTTGAGGCGGACGAAATTGTCCTGTACGAACGAAACCACGACGGCCGCTTCGGATATGCGCATTTCCATAAAACTCCTGTTGCTTTTTATGTATAAATTATAAGCCTTTTCAGGCTTTTATTGTTATTATACTATAATATATATTAATGTCAAGTGTTTTATAAAACCCAAATCCCGATTTATAAATTTATTTACTGGATTCCTGCTTACGCAGGAATGACACCCGTCGAGTTAAAGGCTAAATTCCATAATTGTCATTCCTGCGTAAGCAGGAATCCAGTATTTAACTATAACCAAAATACTTAAAACAGTTTCTAAATCGGGATTTGGGTAAAACCTTTATAAAATTTATTTATATATTTTAATATTATTTTACGAATGCGTTGGAGATTTTATAAAGAAGCGGATTTAAAATAGCTCCGATAAGCGTTTCCGCTCCGGTTTTAACGGTTATCTCGACCGGCATTCCGGCTTTCAGTTTCAAGTTTTTACGTGCAAGGGTTTTTAGTCCGTTTGCATCAATTTTTATTTTACATACATAAAACGACATGTGGTTTGCCGGATTAGCGAGACTGTTTGCGGATACGTATATTACCCTGCCGTTTAAAACGGGGGTGTCTTCGACGTTAAAATCCGGAAACCGTAAATTTGCTTTTAACCCTTTGCGTATATGCGCTATATCCTGCACGGGTATGTCTCCTTTTATTATAAGGCTTTGATGAATAGGCAGAATATCCACTATAGGCTGACCGGGCATTATTGCTCCGCCTACGGTCTTATTAAAAATTTTTACGACTACTCCTTCCGTCGGAGAAGATATATGCGAATTTTTATACTGACCTAAAGCGGAATTATACTGCTGCCTCAGTGCAAATACTTTGCTCTGGACTTCGTTTAATTCCCTGTTAACGTTTTTTAAAAATCTGTTTCTGAGGTCGTTTAGCTTCATCTCGCTTTGAATCAGCGAACTTTTAAATCGAGCGATATTTCCCGCTTCTTCGTTATACCTGCCTTCAAGGCTCTCAAGATTGCTCTTTAGCTCTATTACTTTTGTTTTTGGATAATATCCCCGTTTAGCAAGTTTTTCCAAAGGAAGAGTTTCTTTTTTTGCGAGGGTTATCTGCTTGGCTATAGATTTTTTCAACTCTTCGGCGCTGCTTATATAATTTTTAAGACCAGATATATCGGCTTTAATAATTCTTTTTTCAGCATCGTAATTTGCGGTATCGGAAATAAAAAGCTCGCGCTGTGTAGTCATCGCTTCTTTTGCATGGACGGAATTTTTGAAAGACAGAAGCGCCGGAGAAAATTTTACGGACGGCGCGCCCGCGTCTTCTGCTTTAAGCCTTGCGTACATTGATAGAAACGTAATATACTGGCTTTTTACGGCGGCAAGATTAGACTTTAACTGCCCGTCCTGCAATAAAACTATAGGTTGGTTTTTTTTAACCTCGTCCCCTTCGCGCACGAGAATTTTTTGAATGGTCCCGCCGTAGCGGCTCTGTATAATTTCTTCATGGGACGAGGAAGAAACCGTCCCAGGCATATTTATGCCGTTTATCATCGGCGCGAAAGACGCCCATATTATAAATCCTAAAAATCCGAAAATGAGGACGGCAAAACCGAAAATAATAACCGGACGCATATTCGTATGAAGGACTTCCTCTTCGTCTATGATTTCCGGTTCGTTTCCATTGAACCATTCAAGCAATTTCATTAAAAAACTCCCTTATTAACTTATTAAATATAATATCGGAAAAGATATTAATAATTAAATGGATTCCCGCCTACGCGGGAATGACAATACCAGTTTAAACTTCGTTCAGTCCTGCGTCGAGGTTGCCCCCGCCTTCGCCGGTTTCCGCTTTGTTTTCGTTACCGCTATTATTGCCCTGCGTTTGCCGCTGCCCTTGCTGCGCCGCCTGACCGGCTTTCTGCACCGCCTGAGCCTGAGCCTGCTGCTGGTTTTGAGAAGCTATTATGGCGTTAAGCACGTCGTTTCTCGTTCCGTACATCTGGACCGTTCCGTTCGATATGACGAGTATCTTGTCAACGACGGAAAGTATATGGTTTCTATGGCTTATAATAAACACTGTGGATTTTTGCTCTTTAAGTTTCGCAAGGGTGTAAAGAAGGGCGTGTCCGCCGATGTCGTCCAGGTTGGAATCCGGCTCGTCTAATACGACGAGGGCGGGAAATCCGTAAATAGCCCTTGCGAGCGCGACCCTCTGCTTCTGTCCGCCGGAAAGCACTACCCCGCCTTCTCCTATGAAAGTGTCGTAGCCGTCGGGAAGATTTAAAATCATTTCATGTATGCCGACCGTTTTGGCGGCTTCTATTATTTTAGACGAATCTATATCGCCGAAACGTCCGATGTTTTCGGCTATAGTTCCGTTTAAAAGTTCTATATCCTGGGGAAGATAGCCGACGTTATTTCCGAGGGCATCTTTGTCCCACGTGAATATTTCTGCTCCGTCCAACCTGACCGAACCAGCGGCGGGGGGCCATACTCCGGTAATGAGCTTTGAAAGCGTAGATTTTCCCGAACCGCTTGGTCCTATGATAGCTACCATATCGCCTTTTTCGGCGATAAAATTTATGTTTTTAAGTACCTGTATATTGGAATTTGGAGGTATCGCATATAGACCTCCGACGGCAATTTTTCCTTCTGGAGCAGGAAGAGGCATCCCTTTTTCCCTTTCCGGAAAAGCCGTAAAAAGCGCAGACAATCTTTTATATGAATCTCGGGCGGAAACAAAGCCTTTCCAGCCGCTCATCGCAAGGTCGATGGGAGAAAGCGCCCTGCCCATTAATATCGCGGCGGCGACCATAGCGCCCGCCGTAATAATATTGCCGTTTATAACGTAATACGCTCCGAAAGCGTAAATAGAAGACTGAAAAGCGTATCTAAAAAATTTTGTAGCGGCGGATATGTTTCCCGTTTTTTCGCTGGCGGAAGACTGGAGAGCGACGAATTTTTGATGTTTTGGATACCAGTGCTTTTTTACGTTCGACAACATTCCCATAGACTCTATAACGTCCGCGTTTCTAAAATTGATTGCCGAAAAAGCCGAAGCGTTATGATACGCCGAATTTGAAGCGGACAGCTTTTTCTTGCTTGCCATTTCCGTTAAAATTGCAAGTATAAAAAGAACGATTGCGGCGCAGGCGGCAAATACTCCCAACACCCAATAAATTAAGCCTATTACTAGAACGTATATAGGCACCCACGGGACGTCGAAAAAAGCTATCGCGCCCGTGCCGGTCAAAAACTGCCTTATACTCGTAAAATCGTTAAACACCTGAGAGGAATCTGTGCTGCCGGTTCTTAAACATTTTTCGAAAGCTACCTGAAACAGCCTTGCGTTAATTCTTTTATCCATATTATTGCCTATGCGTATTAACAGTTGAGTTCTCGTCCATTCAAAAAGCCCCATAAGCATCATCATAAAAAGCATTATAACTGTAACTACTATAAGAGTTGTATTGCTGCGGCTTGAAAGGACGGCGTCGTAAATAAGGAGCATATATATCGCCGGAACGAGCATCAAAAGATTTATAATAAGGCTGAAAAGTCCCACTATATAAAAATCTTTTTTAAATAATGTCAACAGCTTTAAGAGTTCCGGTTTTTCGGTCGAAACCCCAAAAGGCTGTTTACGTCTTAAAAATGCCATTTATTACACCTCGTAAGCGGGAAGAATTTTAACCTAATTCCCTATATATAAGTTAATATAATATTAATATAAATATATTAGATTGCTTCGTTCGCAAAGAGCCGGACGATATTTTATAATTATTTATTACTTGAGCCATCCGTTTATTTTTTCCAAATCGTATG
>DAHVOJ010000058.1 GCA_027318865.1 bacterium
GCAAGTCGGGCAAAACTTTCCGAAAAGAAAAGTTCAAAATATACCGAAAAATATTCAGATTATATAGCCTTGGGAATAGAAGAATGGCGCAAAGCATATATAGAACATGAAAAGCTCGGCAAAAAAGCCATTCTTTTCATTATGACGGATGACACAATAAACTGCGACGATGTTGCCGACTATCTTGAAAACAGGTATTCAGACCTTAAAGGTGCTGTTTTAGTAATACACACTAAAAATAACGGTGAAATTGCCGAACATGACACAGGAAAGAGCAAAGAAGAACTAGATAGATTGAGAAATGCTGCAAACGAAATAGATAGCTTCGAAAGCCCTTATAAAGTCATAGTTTCCGTCCTTGTTTTAAAAGAAGGCTGGGATGTCCGCAATGTCACCACTATAGTAGGGCTTCGTGCCTATGCTGCAAAAAGCAATATTCTGCCGGAACAGACATTAGGAAGAGGTTTAAGAAGGATGTATCCCGGTACAGATGCTACGGAATATGTGAGCGTCGTTGGAACCGATGCATTTATGGAATTTGTAGAATCCATACAGACCGAAGGGGTTGAGCTCGAGCGAAAACCGATGGGTTACGGCACGGGAGCAAAGGCTCCGATAATTATAGAAGTGGATAATGACAATGTAAAAAAAGATATAGATAAGCTTAATATAGAAATACCAGTTCTGTCTCCAAGAATTTACAGGGAATATAAGCAATTAGAAGACTTAAATCCGTCTATTTTCGGAAATAAACGGATTGAATACAAGCAATTCAGCGAAGAAGAAAAACGGGAAATAGTTTTTAAAGAAATTACCTCCGATAAAATAAACCATACCATAATGCTTAGTTCTGATTTAATTGTCGATTATAGAAATGCTATAGGCTATTTTACCAAGGTCATTATGCATGAGCTGAGGTTAATAAGCGGATATGACGTTCTATATGGGAAGGTAAAAGAATTTATTTCAAGATATCTGTTCGACAGGCAGGTAGAAATTGAAGATTTAAACACATTAAGAAACCTTTCGGAACTTGAAGCAACAAAAACAATAGTCCAGACTTTTATTAAAAAGATAAACGATTTAACAATTTTAGACAAGGGCAGTGCGGAAATCAGGGATTATATAAAACTAAGGCAAACAAGGCCGTTTGTTGTTAAAGACCAGGGCTTCATAATGCCGCAAAAGAGTCTTTTTAATAAAATTATCGGCGACAGCCATCTCGAACTGCTTTTTGCTTCATTTTTAGAAAGATGCCCGGATATCGTTTCTTATGTAAAAAATTATTTGGCGGTGCATTTCAAAATAGATTATGTTAATGCAAACGGGAATATTTCTGATTATTACCCCGATTTTATTGTAAAAACTGATGAGAAGCATATTTATATTGTAGAAACCAAAGGACTTGAAGACCTCGATACTCCGTTAAAAATGGCACGCCTAAAGCAATGGTGCGAAGATATAAATATTTCTCAGCATAAAGTAGTTTTCGATTATATTTTTGTTGACGAGGAAGGTTTTAATAAATATAAGCCGGATTCATTTTCTGATTTGGCGAGTAATTTTAGAAAATATAAGGATTTTTAATTTTTAAAAATTTTAGAGAATTTAACTATGATGTATTAATTTTAATTTTAGCTAAAAGATTGCAGTTATCAATTGCTAAGAAGTGGACATTTCTATTTTGCCTTGACATGATATCAATATAAAAGCTTGACAGAATTTAATGTTTTTTTTATTATTTAATATATAAGCGGAGAATGAAATAATGAAGAAATCAGTTATAAAAAAGAAAAAAGATTCACTCTTATCCGTGCATCAGCAAAGCGAATGGCTAACAGAAAACATACGTTTAACAGCTTTTACTAAAGCAAATCCTGAAACTCCGGAAAAATGGTGGGAATCTGTCATATCAGGTCAGCCTACGCAAAGGATAACCCGTCCCTTCTATAGTGATATTGGCCCTTTTGAGAATGGACTAATGCAATTAAGTATACAGCCTCAATTGTCGCAACTATATCGAATTGATTGGTTATATACACCTAATCCACAGTTGTCCTATGATAATGGTTTACCTAATATTGGTTACTTAGATGAAGTTGTTAAAAAATTTTCACTAAACATAGAAAACTGGCTTACTCTTGCTCCGCCAATTAATAGACTTGCTTTTGGTGCCGGACTTATACGTCCTGTTGCAGACATTGCTGTTGGAAATATGTATATTGCCAAGTACTTGAAATCTATTCAAATAGACGATGAAACATCGTCAGACTTTCTTTATCAAATTAACCGCCCTCGTTTTTCTAAACTTCACGGTCTTGAATATCTTAAAATTAACAGGCTTTCAAAGTGGTCAGTTGTAATAATGCAAGGCTTTGAGTTTGCGCTCTCAGGACAAATGTTATCGGTATCACCGGCAGAAAAATTATTGCAAAGCGAATGTAAGTTAGAAATAGATATTAATACAAACCCTCAACCTACCGGAGACTTACCTCATAATAAGATTAAATCTGTTTTTAAGGAACTGGTAGATTTAGGGATAGAAATTACAAAAAAAGGAGATATAAAATGACTATGCAAACAGAAACAAGTCTAAGTATTCCCTATAATAATGTACAAGAATCTTATGGGAAATATATAATAATAGAGGAGCAGTCAAATAAAACTGATATTAAAAGTAATGTAGTAAATTTTATTGAATATAAACGTTCAGTTAGAAATACTGCAATCAAAACAAAACAAGCTTATAATAAGAATGAAACCCTCAATATGTCAGCTTCCTCACTTTACGCTTTTTCTATGCAATGGCCATTTATAAAAAATACTGCAATCAAAACAGAACAAGCTCTAAATTGGTATAAACTTTTTAATATGCCCTATATATTTGACGCTTTTTCTATACAAATGTCATCTATGCAATTGACTTCTATGTTATTACCTCAGCCAATGAGGAATACCTCAAATTTATCATTTTCATCTTTAATTGAGCCTTTATTAATCGAAGATATTGGTTGGTCTACAGAAGAGGCATTAGAAACACGCATGCGTCTGCATACTTTCGAGGAAGATTGGAATGCGCTAGGGATGGAAGCATATGACTGCTTGTAGTCGCGGGGATGTTGTTTTAGTTCGTTTTCCTAACTCTAATTTAAAAACCTACAAAAAGAGACCTGCTCTTGTAGTTCAGGCAAATGCTTTAAATACAGGGCTAAGTCAAAAAATAATTGTGCTAATAACCTCTAATTTTAATAGAAAAGGCCCAACGAGAGTACCAGTTCTTAAAAATAGTTCTCTTGGTCAGCGGATGGGATTGTTGAACGATTCCGTTATCGTTGCCGACAATATAGCAACCGTGTTAGAACGGGAAATAGATAGCGTTATTGGTAGCTGCGCAGGCACAGATATGAATATTATTGATAATGCATTACGGATTACGCTGTGCTTGTAAATAACTTTCATTTAAAAGTTATAATTATTTAGTACTCATTATCATCTTTTTTCTTCCACACATCATCAACTGCCTTCTTCAAGGTCTCCGGCACTAAATGACTATACCTTTTTGTCATCTGCGTCGTTCTGTGTCCTAAGAGTTCGCCGGTAATATATAACGATGTTCCGCCCATTACCATCTTGCTTGCAAAGACGTGTCTTAAATCGTGGATATGCAAATCTTTTAGTCCTGACTTTTTACAGGCGGTATGAAAAGAACGCTTAAAATCGGTCAATTTTGCTCCGTTTCTATTAAAGACATACAAACTATCCTGATTCTTTTCGATACCGCTTAAAACCGCTTTTAACGGTTCAGAAATCGGAATATATCGGTCATATTTTGTTTTCGTTCCTTTAATTGCAATAACGCCTGTTTTTAAATCCACGTCGTCCCACTTTAAATTCAAGGCCTCGCCTTTCCGACAGCCGGTATAAATTAAAAAAGTTATTAAATCCCTGGTTAATTTATTCGTTGCGCCTGAAATTAGTTTTTGAATGTCTTCATCGGAAAGAGTTTTAATTCGCGATAAAGTATTTAATTTTCTTATACCGGCGGCAGGATTTTTATCAATAAGATTTTTTTCTATGCAGAAG
>DAHVOJ010000059.1 GCA_027318865.1 bacterium
ATTCGCCAATAAATACTATAAACGATTTAAAAGGCAAAAAAGTCGCATTCGGCGCAAAAATGTCCACCGGTTCTACTTTAGTGCCGAAAGCTATGATTAAATCGGCAGGCATTAAATTGGAAGACCTTGCTTCTTACGATTATCTCGGCGGACACGACATCGTCTTAAAGGCTGTCGCAGAAGGAGAATTTGATGCCGGATGCGTAATGGATTCCGCCGCGGAAGAAAATAAAAGTACGGTAAAAGTCATAGCGTTTTCCGACCCCATACCTCAATTTCCGATATGCATAAACGCAGACGTAGATAAAGAAAGCGAAATGAAAATAAAAAATATTTTGATGAATATCGCCGATTTAAATGTGCTTAAATCCATAGACAAAGGCTATACGTCTTTTATAGAAGCGAAAGAAAGCGACTTTGACAATATAGCAAAAACCCTTGGATTATAAATTAACTATAAAAAAATAAGAGGAAATACGATATTAATATGATGTCAGTGAAACAAAAGAATACGAAATATTATTGCAGATATTAGACAAGTTAAAAAAACGATAACTTGGAAAAAATTCAGGACAAATTATAATATGCCATAACCGCATATTCCATATAATTTTCATCGGACTGTCTGTTTTTTGACTTAATAAGTGGTCGGGATGACAGGATTTGAACTTGCGAGCCCCTGCTCCCAAAGCAGAAATAGCTACTTTAAAATTCCTTTATTTATCTTAGTTTAAAACAATGGTATTTTTTTATGTAGGGGTTTTTGTATTACCTTCTGAATTTAATTTTATGCTTATTTTGCAGACTCTCCGTAAAAGCGTCGGGCTTTAGGTCATTTGATAGGTTTTGTTCGCGCAATATTTTAAGAGCGGTTTCTAAAATTTGTCGGTCAGTTATATCCTTACCTCTCGGCGACCTTTTAGTAAGTAAAAGTCCTTCTAAATTCACAGTATTAACGGCTATTCCTTCTAAATCCGCTTTTACCGCATATTTAGACAGACTCTCGTAAGTTTCTGCACAAGCCGTGAACATAATATCTACTACTATTTCATCGGCCAATCTAATTGTTTCTCCGTCTTTAAACCACTCTGCGGGAATATCTTTTGCCGATTTATCAGGTAAAACCATAAGCGCCCGCTTGACTCGCTCCCCAGATTCTTCGGTTGCCGGAACGACGATATCTATATCCGAAGTTGTTCTTGCTATGCCGTGCATATGCAGAGCGTATCCTCCGATTAATAAATATTCGGCGCCGGCTTCATTTAGAGCATTGATAACTGTTTTTAAATCGTCTATCGTCGCCTTTCTAGCTTCTTCCATAATTTTTTAACTCATTTTTAGCAATTTTATTTGCAAAGCAATTTAAATAATGTTCGTCTGCTTCTTCATGTGTCTTATAACGATAAATACCTTTTGGGAAAAATCTTATTTCTTTTATTGTATCGTTCCACGTCGCAATTTCTTTTAGATAATCCCCTCTGGGTTCAAAAGAAATCTCTTTTTCCACAATTCTTTTTCCTACTATTTTCATAACATTATTATATCATATTTAACTTACGAAATATCCTAAATGGCATTCCAAGGCGTCCTTAATATTTTCCTTAAGTTCTTCTATAGTTTCGCCTTGAGTAAAAATAGAATATCCGAGAGCTTTAGCAGTATATCCGGATTCAACGTCTTCTTCGACTATAAATATAATTTCATTCATAATTTATCTTTAAAAATTTTAAAAAAGCATCGCAGGTTTAATCCCGCAAGGGCTGGAAGAAGGAAGTAAGTCCGGAAGAACTTGAAAAAATCAAAGAGCTTAAAGTAGGGTATGATATAATATAATATTATGGAAATAGCAGAGGCAGTGATTATGGAAAACGAACCTTTAGAAAAATTTAAGCAAGAATTTTTAGATCTGGCATTTAACGAGAAATTTCAATATTTAAGAGAAATGGAGCAGGTTCTCGGAGAAGTCTTCAGAGGACTTATAAACAATAAGGAAAATAATGCCGCCGTCCTGCCGGTATTTAAAGATTTAAACGGTGTCAATCTTCGAAGGGCGGGTTACGTCTTGGACTTTACGAGAAGGCTATCCGATTATAAAGACTCAGACGTCTATAGGGTATTAGATGAAGCTAAGGAAAGGGTAGATAATATGGCGGAAGGGAATGGCCTACCTTTTTTTCATAAAGACAAACCGCTTCCGCCTGAATTCCTTTTCGACGACCTTGCAAAATACTGGGGATTGTCCCGGGGCGTTCCGGTCCAGCGATTATTGCAAATGCTTAAACCGCCGTATGTATGTTAGGAGGATGATATGAAAGAATTTATTTTAAAAACGGATAAACCTATTTACAAGGCAACCGCGCAATTAGCAGAGCGGTTTGGTAGAATATTGCCTAATAAAATGAAAGAAGATCCGCTACGAATTATCTTAACTGGCGGCGTTGCGGTTTCATTATATAGCGAACCAAGGGTGTCTAACGATGTGGATGCTATATTATCCCACAGAGTTCTGCCGCCGCAGGACACGGTAGTTTCATATACCGACAGAAACGGCGAATCAAAAGTTTTATCGTGGGATAGCAATTATAATTCCTCATTAGGACTTTTACATCCCGGTGCGGAAACAGATGCGATATTTATAGCCTCTCTCGCCGAAAAGA
Source organism: bacterium (assembly GCA_027318865.1). GTDB lineage: Bacteria > SZUA-79 > SZUA-79 > Acidulodesulfobacterales > Acidulodesulfobacteraceae > Acidulodesulfobacterium_A. The sequence continues at coordinate 2,658 of DAHVOJ010000059.1, forward strand.
AAGTTAAGCTAATGGTTTTAACCCCTACCGATCTTGCCGTTACTAAAATCGGCAGGTTTTACGACCCTGATCGTGAAGACATAATTTCTTTAGCTAAGGAAGGTTTACTAAAAGCGGAAGCTGTTAAAAAGCGTACGGAAGAAGCCCTTGATTATTATGTCGGAGACGACAGGTTTGTTAAAATAAATATAAAAGAGGCGGTTGAATATATTCAAAAATATGGTAAAACTTTGCGGTCCGGAGAATCTCCCAGCCCCGACGCCTTTACCAAAGACTTGCAGAACAGACTCGGTAAAGGCAGGGGAGGCTGGGGCAGGTAGTAGGTTTTTCGGTCTTTGGTCTTTAGCCTTTGGTATTAATTTCCGGTCGTAAATCTCCAAACATAATTTTTCGCAAGATGCTGCTTTAAATTTCCCATAATGCCGGTCGTGAGCTCCGCCGTGTATTCGGTATTCGGCCTTAGGGGTTTAAGGGGAGTAAAGGTTGCTATGTAGTTGGTCAAGGAATTCGGGTTGTAATAAACTTTACCGGCTACCTTTTCGCCATTGGGACCTATCAGTAAAAAAGTACTCCTATTAAACGAAAGGGCATTAAGCGCTTCGTTAAAAGAAGCTTTTACGACGACGTTCGTAGAGACGTCCGTAGCGCCGTTGGCAGGACTTACAATTCGAACTTTAACCGGATAAAAAGTACCGGCGGGGATAAAACCTAAAACCCTGTCGCTTGCGCATCCGGACAACGCCGGCATAGCGGCAAGAATTAAAGCAAAGAGCAGTAACAAATAAATCTTTTTCTTTTTCATAAAACCTCCTGAAGTTATTTTGAAATTAAATAGACATTTAAACGGAGTGCTCTTGTAACCACTTGTCTAAATTTGGCGTTAATTTATCAAATAGTCTTTGATTTTCGATGTTCGATAAAATTGCAATTTCCGCGCTTATAAATTCTCATAAAAAAGTGTAGGGGTTTTTGTAGGAAAAATTTTCATAATTTTGCATAATTTTACCTATTTTTTACATTTTTGTTACATGGAGTGGATTACGATGAAAGGCTTTAAGTCAGTGTTTTTAAGTGGTCGGGATGACACGATTCGAACGTGCGACCCCCTGCTCCC
>DAHVOJ010000005.1 GCA_027318865.1 bacterium
CAGCCCTTAAAATAACTTCTCTTACTAACATAACTTTTTCTACTCCTTTATCAGAATAATCTGATATAATTTTCATAAGCGGATAACCTCCTTTAATTAGAGTTAATGGTGTTATCCGCTATTTTATTATTATTTTTAGTTAAGGAATAGACAAATTAAAAGTTATTTATATATAGACATTTTAAAAGTTATTAACAATAATAAAATAAATATTAATCAAGTATAGTAAGGTAGCAGGTTATATATTAATTTTTAAAAGCGCTATCGGTCTAAATATGTGAAAAATATTATTTTATCGGTTTTATTTTTATCATTCGTTCTGCAAATCTTTGGTTTATTTAGCCAAAAACCGGCATTTGCAGCTCCTTCGGTAGCTTTCGACCGCATAGGAGTAGTCGTAGGAAGCTATCATTTTAATAACGACGGCAGCCATGCCTGGCGCACTCCGACTGCGCATTATGAAGAATATAACCCGGGAGTAACGGCATTTTTTAATGTTAAAGGCGTTCCGCTTATAAATCAGGCTGGAATTTCGTATATCACAAAAAACAGTTTCGGTACGCCTTCGATATATGTCTCGGTTTATCATAAACTTGCGTCGATAGGACCTGTCCGAATAGACCTTGCGGCAGCTCTCGCAACAGGTTATCATAACGAGGTAAAATTGGCAAATCAGTTTGACGGCATTCTTCCGCTCGCCGGTATCAGTTTAATAGTTTTTCATCATGTAGAAATAGATATTATCCCTGCGGGGTATATAGCGGGAAATAATACGGCTAACGAACTTTTCTTCACTGTACGGTTATAAAAATAAAAAGCCAAGAATTTTTATGAACTTTTATGTCTGCTATATATTAACTACATATTAAATTGATATTTAAAATTTTTTATTTCACCGTTTGACAGAATGCCGAATTTTAATCTAACGGCCGACGGAGCGGAATTATACCTGATATAATTAAACTTGCCAAGCCATAATCCGCCGTAATAATAACTGATACTGAAAAAGGTTAGGTTTCTGGCTACAACGACCCTATCCAAAGAAATTTTAAGGTTTCCTTTTTTATTTTTGTAAGAAGAGTGTTCGTATATCAGTTCGTAAATTTTTCCGGCCGCTTTGTTTGCTATATTTCTATTACTATTCTTATTTTTTTGTCTTTTCAAGTAAAAATAATTAATGTTTTCTTTCGATTCCGCTTTAGAAAAAGGTACAGGAGTCTCAGACAATCCGGAAAAATATACCGACGATAATTTCTCACCGTTTTTTATGCCGTAAGTACCGATAAATACTGGATATAAATAATTAAATTCCGTAATTTTTTTATGAAATTCAGTGAATATTAAATTTGCTTCTATGTAGGGTTTGCTTGATTTTACGGCTAAGTTTCTATTTCTCAGGGTTGTTTTAAATATAAAATACAAAAATAAAAGCATTATGGAAAGGACGACCATGGCGATAAGCATTTCTATTAAAGTGAATGCTGTTTTTCGAAGGATAACATATCGATTTGTTATTTTAGTTTCGTTTAGGCACATTTTAATTAATCTTCTTCGGAAACCCTCACGACTTCCGCTATAGACGTAAGTCCCGACGCAAATTTCCTTATGGCCTCGACCCTCAAGGTGCTCATTCCGAATTTAACGGCTTTTAATTTTATCTCCTGCGAGCTTGCTCTCGTCATAATCAACGACCTTATGTCATCGTTGACCTCTAAAATTTCATATATTGCGGTTCTGCCTTTATATCCGGTAAAATTACATTCTTTACATCCTTTCTGCATATAGAACGTTCCTTTTGAAAGAATTTCATTTATTACCGGCATTATTTCCGACTGTTCGTCCGAAATTAAAAGTTTAACGTCTTCGCCGCTAATTTCGTACGACTCCCGGCAATGAGGACAGAGTTTCCTTAAAAGCCTCTGCGCAAAAACTATGGATATAGAAGAAGCTATTAAAAACGGCTCTATGCCCATATCGGTAAGCCTCGCAAAAGCATTTGCCGAATCGTTGGTATGAAGCGTCGAGAGTACCAGATGTCCCGTCATTGCCGACTGTATGGCAATTTCCGCCGTTTCCGAATCCCTTATTTCGCCTATCATTATAACGTCGGGGTCCTGCCTCAATATATGCCTTAGCCCTTTGGCGAACGTAAGGCCTATTTTATTATTCACGTTTATCTGGGAAATGCCTTTAATCTGATATTCCACGGGGTCTTCGACGGTCAGTATGTTTTTATCCGAATACAGTTTCATAACCTCGTTTATAAACGAATAAAGCGTAGTAGTTTTTCCCGAACCGGTTGGTCCGGTCGAAACAACCATTCCAGTGGTTTTAGAAAGGGCGGTTTTTACGGAAGGCAAATATTTTTCGTCTATGCCTACTTCCGTTATATCGTAAATATTTAACGATTTGTCTAAAAGCCTTAAAACTACCCTTTCTCCGAAAATAGTCGGCACTATGGAAACCCTTATATCTATGTTCTTATTTCTTGCGACAAGCTGAATCCTTCCGTCCTGAGGAAGCCTCTTTTCGGCGATATCGAGCCCCGCCATAACTTTTATTCTTGAAACTATGCTGTTTTTTAAACTAACCTGCGGCCTTAATTTTTCGTTTAATGAGCCGTCTATCCTGAATTTTACCGACAGGTAATCCTGAAAAGGCTCTATATGAATGTCCGAGGCGTTTTCTTTCAGCGCTTCTAATATTATGACGTTTATAAACTTTATAGCCGGCGCGTCGGAATTTTCGTCAATTAAATCTATGTGTTCGAAACTCTTTAAATCGTCCGCCGCCGTCCCGCCGGATTCGTAAGTTCCGACCTCCGACAGCCCTTCCCCGTCTCCGCCGTTTTTATTATTCTTAATGGAATCTAAATTGGTATCGTATATCGAGTTTATTAAATTTATCAGTTCTTCTTCCGGCATTATCGTTATATTTTTATTTACAATGCCTAATTGCATTAAAACGTCGTTTACGGCGTCGAAGCCTTTAGCCTTTTGCGTAACCGCAACATTGCATGCGGAATTGTCCGGAAGAGGAAAGGGAATAATCAGATTTTTTTTAAGATAGATAGAAGAAAAGTTTTCCCTTATAATCCGACGAACATTCTCGTCTTGGAATTCTTTGAATTTTTGGAATTCTTCGGGGTAATTCATTTTTGAGTTTATTCTAAGATTGATTTTTTGTCTGCGTCTTATATTTAGTTTTATATTTTGCTTTTGCTTTAGTTTTTATATCAGTTTTAATATTTGACGGTTTTATATAATCCGGAGAAACTATAATCATTTTTCTTGCTCCCGGAAGCGGCTGTTTTTCTTTTTGTAACGAAGTCAAAAATTTCTTATTATGTCTATTTGTTATGTTTAAAAGAGTCCTTGCCGACGAAATAATTTTAGGCGATATAAGGATGACGAGGTTGTCTTTTTCTATCGAACTGCTTTTATCCTTAAATAAATAGCCTAAAAAAGGTATATCGTCGAGCAGGGGAATTCCGGTCGTGGAATTGTTGACCGTATTCTGAATTAACCCGCCTATAATTACCGTTTGGTTGTTTTTTATCATAATCCTAGTTTTTATATATCTATTAGAAGTGGTAGGCCCTACTTCGTTAGCGTTTAATCCTGAAGGGTTAGGAATTATGGAAGAAATTTTAGCATATATTTTTAAGGTTAAATAGTTTCCGGAATTTATGGTCGGCGTAATTTGAAGTTTAACGCCTACGTTTTGTCTTTCTACCTGCGTTACGATATTTTGGAGCGCAAACTGGCTTGTTGCAGACGATGTAATAAAAGGAACGTTTTCGCCGACCATTATGGAGGCTTTCCGGTTGTCTAACGTCAACAAATCTGGAGCGGATAAAACGTTTACGGCAGAGTTTGTGGCAATAAGCTGGAACAGGGCGGCAAACGAAGGCACCGTTTCTGAAGCGCCGTTTGGTCCTATAGGCAGACTGATGGAACCTCCTGCCGCTCCGGCAATTAAGCCTGACGTCGTAAAAGGATTAGAGAGAAAACTCGATATACCCTGGCTCATATTGTAATTGGCGTCTCCGAAAAAATTTCCCTTAAATCCGTAATACTGAGTACCTATTTCCGAAGATTTAGTTAAATTAACCTCTGCTATGATAACCTGAACAAATACCTGTTTTCTTTTTTTATCGAGTTTCTTAATTACTTTCACGAGAGAACTATACTGCGCAGGAGTAGTTTCTATAATAAGGGAATTTTCATCTTTATCCGGTATTATAACGGCTTTTCCTATAGCAGACACCCCGCCTTCCGCCGTTGCCGAGACTGAACCCGCCGCCGGCACTGCTGCAGCCTGCCGACCTTTGAAAAACGGAGGCCTCGCAGGCCTAAAAGGCGGGTTGCTAAACTGTTTACCCGATTTTACAAGCGTTTTGGCATGAGAAATCATATTAGTTAAAATTTGAGCTATCGTTTTTGCTTTTGCATATTTAAGTTTATACACGTAAGTTTCTAATGTCTGATTATTTGAACTTACGTCTAAAGTTTTAACTAATTTAATAATTTTTTTAAAATTAGCCGGCGTTGCCATAACGATAATGGAATTTGCCGAAGGATAAGGAATAATTCTTACAAACTGCGAGTTAATATTAGGAATAGAAAAATTCGTCGCAACCGAACCGGTATATATAGTGTTTAAAACAGAGACTATTTTAGAAACTTTTACGTATTTAACCGGAATAACGCCTATTTGTTGTCCGTAGTCCGGAACGTCGAGCGCTTTTATTATTTTATCGGCTTTCCTTATATCGGAAGCATAATCCGTAATAATGAGCGAATTAGTTAAGGCGTACGATTGTATGTTTGCCGAAGCGGAAAGAAGGGGCATCAGAATGCTTGCCATGCTCTGGGCATTCATATAGTTGATTCTAAGTATCTGCGTTTCGAACTGGTGTCCGCTTAGACCTTCCACGTTAACCGGAACTGCATTCTGTCTTGCCGAAAAAGACTGGACTATTTTATAGACCCCGTTTCTTTTGATAATCGTATAGCCTTTATAGGAAAGCGCCGTAAGAAAAACTTTATAGGCTTCCGCCGTGGTAATTTTTTTCGAAGAAATAATAGTAACTTTTCCCTGAAGTTTTCCGGAATAGATGAAATTTTTATGCGTGATTTTAGATATAAAATTAACTAAAGTCGGAATGGAAATATTCCTGAAATTCAAATAAATATAACCCTTTTTTGAAAGAATATTGTATGCCGGATATTTTGGCGAATGTTTTGTTTCTCCACCTGCATTTCCTAAAGCGCTGGCTGTATTTAAGGAAAATATCGTTGATATAATTAAAGCGGCAAGAATAAATGGAACAATATTAGCTGTTTTGAGTAAGCCGAATAATGATTTACGCATTTTGTATTTTAAAATAATTTTTTTATTAATATGATAACAATACAATTTATTAAAAAAAAATTCAATAGAAAAAGCTAATTCCATATAGATAATCAATAACTATAATTGATTCTGACTTCAATTATAGTATGTTTAAATATTCCCCTCCAAAAAAGTAGGGAGAAATTAGATAAAAAATGGATGGATAAATGCGGTAGGCCAGACTTTATTTTGCTAATTTACAACATATATTAATACCTTAAATCACCGTTAGAGACTATTAAAATTGTTTTAATATATAATAGACTCTGGATTCCCGCCTACGCGGGAATGACACCCGTTGGGTGAAAAGTTAAATCCCTTAATTGTCATTCCCGCGCAGGCGGGTACGGTTTAAAGCCGTCGGTATTTAGACGGCTCATCCAGAAAAATAATTTTCTATCGGCAAATTATAGTTTTTTCTGTCAAGCCAAAATAAAAATGTCACCTTTTTACCAAAATCCCGATTTAGAAAATATTTATAAATGCTAATTAAATATAGAATAAATAAATCCGACACCTTTTTTTGATACCTTTTTTTTCTTATGCAGTTTCATATTGTAATATTTTTAACTGTTCAGGCTTTATCCTTGCGCTTAAACTAAGCATCTCTATGCCTACCACTTTACCGTCGGAATTGAAATCCAATATAACGCCCGGCTCAACCTCTTCCGATTCTATTATAGACGATTCATCTAATCTAAAATAAAGAGCATCGCTTTCTTTATCCACAGTTAATTTCATATTTGCTCCTCGCTTTTAACTCGCTTAATTCCCTTATATTTCCTGTCAAAATAAACAGTCACTATCCTTTTTGGATATACATTATGATTAACTACGACATGTAATACTCTTCCGTTATTTTCCGCAATATTTTTAAAATAGTGCAAGTTTCCATCATCTTTAACGGTATTCCAATCGGGGTTATTTAAAGCATCGGAAATCCAACTTTCCGAAATTTTACGCTCTCTTATAACCTCGATAGCATGCGCTGTAAATTCATAACCGTTCAAGAACATAAATTATTAATTTAATAATTAATCTAATTTAATATATACATTATTTACAAAAAATAATCAAGTTTTTACCTATACCCTGTTTTTACCTATACCCCAAATCCCGATTTAGAAATTTAATATTCCTTTTTTAAAGCCTAAATTCTTATTTTTAAAAAATTTAAGCCGTATCGAACTATATTAAATATATATTTTACGTTTTAATTTAATAGTAAAAATATATTTGCGAAAATATTTTAAAAATATGCGGTTTTTGGGTATTTTTCAACAAGACTATCCCTTAGTATGTTAAATTAATAGTTATAAACAAATACCTACGCATAAAATATCTTTTGCCTTAAATGCAAAAGAGCAATATATTTATCTAAATCGGTTTTTATTTTCAGAATAATCCTGCCGGAACGCTTTATTATTTTTCCGGCTATATTAAAGAAAGACCATCTGAAAGTTTTTATCGTGTTATTTAAAAAAAGCGGATTTAAAGATTTAAATCCTATAAAGAGATTGTAAGACAGAATGCCTATCGCAAAATATACTTCGTTTGCCGCAAACGTACCGCACGATATATTTTTCTGCGTTTTAAAAAACATGTTTTTTGCAGAAAAATATGTTTTCCATAGAGAAGCCGCTTTTAATCTCTTTATTGAAGTTTTCCGCCTGCCCTCTTTTATTGTGCCAGTTTATTGCCTCTAAAGGTTCTTCTTCAAGATTGGTAGCTATTGCGTGATAAAAGTATTGCCCCTCGAACAGGTCGGGCTGTTTCCGATATTCCCTTTTTATAATAAGTCTGAATGCTTTATCCGTTTTATTCGTGCAGTGGATTATTTCCGCGATTTCAAAGTCTAATCCTTGCGGTCTTATCCATTCCCTTATTGATTTAATAGCTTTTTTTACCGAACTGTCTAAATCCGCCGTTATCCCCCATTTAACGTCATCTTCCTCAAGTAAATTTATCAAAGAGGACTGATAAGACGCGCTGTCCGCCCTAAAGTATTTTATTCTTTTACCTTTGGGCATATTATTTTTGCATTTCTTATAGAAATCTACATGGTTAGAGGCGGGGGAGATATTACCCTCCCTGAACTCGTTATACAGGCATATGCCGTTTTCAAATAAAAAGCCGGGATCGGCATATAGCCTTTATTATTTTTATAAGTATACGAACATTCCTGTTTTTCGGCTATAATCTCGGTTGCGTCTATATCCAAGGTATATTCGGCTATATCTTCTTTTTCCATTATTTTTTTTATTATGGAAGAGTTTATAATATTTAATCCGTTAATATCGGTTCTCCTCAGCCAGTCTCCTATGGTATCCGGTTCGGGAATCGTTTTAATGCCGGTAATGCCTAAAAGTTCCTTTTCGTTTTTAAGTTCTCTTATATCGTCAAGGCATACGCCTCCTGCGGTTAAAAGAAGAACCAATGAATTTATAAAAACGGATGGATTAAAACCCCTGTTGCTTTTAGGTCTCGTAAGATATTTATCCGCAAGTTCCGTTAAGCCCATAGCATGGTTATATTCTGCAAAAATAGGCAGTCCCGCTTTAGAAGTTAATTTATCTTCGGTCATTTCTAACTTGAAAGGAAATAGTTTTTGTTGTATCATTATTAATAACCCCCTTATTTTTTTCTATAGTTTGTGAAACCTTTTTGGTTGGAGATTTCAGTGATTATTATATCACGTAAACATAGAAAAAATAAGGGGTTTTTTATTATTTTTTTGTATATTATATAGTTCTAAATCGGGATTAGGGCTACAGTTTTTACCTATAGTTTTTACCTATAGTTTGCCTATAATTCCTATAATTTGCCGATAGAAACCGTTAAAATGGCTTTAAAGTTAAATAAACACTGGATTCCCGCTTTCGCGGGAATGACACCCGTTGTGTGCAAAGTTAAATATCCACAAAGTCATTCCTGCGTAAGCAGGTACGGTTTAAAGCCGTCGGTATTTAGACGGCTCATCCAGAAAAAGAAATTTCTATCGGCAATTTTGGGTTTTTTCTGAAATTTGCTTTTTTTTAAAAAATGTGGTATGAATTTTAATATGCACTTATCAAATACTTAATAAATAAATAGTTATTTATTTAAGCTTAATCTCCTTATAAGCACTGGGGTTAATTATGAAATCAAGGTTTTCGCATAAAAGCCTTTTTTCATTTTATTCACTAATCATAGTGGATATACCCCCCCCCCTGACAATTAGCTATAGAGCACTTTTGGGGCGGCGTTCCTATTGCCCTGTTAGAAAACTTTTTATTTTCCAAATTAATGAAAATTAGATTTATTTAAATTTATCTTAGGAGGATAACAATGAAAACTAAACATATTAAAAAGATATTTTTACTTCTATTCCCATTTGTATTTGCCTTTATTTTGTCCGGCTGCGGGGGGGGAGGCGGTTCGTCGAGTCCTACAAGTTCCACCATTAGCGGAACGGCTGATGGAGGATTGAGTCCTATTAACGGCGCGACCGTTACATTATATGCCGCAGGTTCATCCTCGTCTTTAGGCACGGCAACCACGGTTTCAAATGGAAGTTTCACGATTACTTATACCCCGCCTTCAGGCAATACCCTTTTATATGTCGATGTTTCCGGAGGCAGCGCCGGAAGCAGCGGTACGAACACGCAGATTGATTTAAAAGCCGCTGTCGGTCCGTCAAACAGCCCAAATACTTCCGTAACGGTAAACGAGTTTACAACGGTGGCGTATGCGGCATTTGAGTCTAATCCTTCTTTAGCATTAGGCGCCTACAGTAACTACTACGAAAAATACGTTGTTACATCTTCGGGACAACCAAGTAGTTCGGCGCCTAACGAAACAAATTTGCAAAATATGGAATTGCTGGCTAACGCGGCAGCCTCTTGCGTTCAATCTTCAACAAATTCTACAAACTGTTCAGACCTCACAGCCGATGTCGGAGCGACGGGTACGCCTACAACTTATACTATGATAACCGACGGCATTACCAATGGTAATAGTGGTAGTTTATCCACAAGCGATGTTTCGGGTATAAATACCTTAGCCACAAATGTAGATTCAACTACGGGATGGACTAATATGCCCGCCTCGCCCAGTTCAATGCCAATATCAACGACTAATTATTATTCTATTGTATCGGGAGTCTATTCCGGAACGGCGCCGGCAGGTGTAATTGTGCCGACTTTTACATTAATAGTAAACCCTGACAGTAAGTTTAGCTACAGCGATACTATGGGGGATACGGCTTCCGGAACATATAGCCTGTCCGGCACTTCCATTACGATAAGCAACGGAACCTTATGCACGCCGACAAGCAGCACAGACAACTGTCAAAACGGACTAGGAACAGATAATTCAATTCCCGGAACATTTACGGTAGGCTCTTATACGATTATTTTTCCTTCTACGTGGACGGTAAATTTAAATTCGAGCGGAATGCCGGCGTCGATATCGGGGACTATAACAGTTAATGGAACATCCGAGCCGGTTACTTTAAATGTTCAAACTTCTGCGCCGTCCGTGACATTAAGCGAGGGTTCTTCCGATATTGCCGGTTTGACCTTTACGAATAATTTCAGTCCCGCATTAACCGGAACCCCGTCAAACGGATATATACCTATGACTTATGGTACCAATACGATTGATATGCCGTATGTGCCATATAGCGCTATGGAAATTAACGGAACTTTTAGTTCGTCGTATAATAGCGACGGGTCGATTAACTTTTCGGGAACTGCCGCAACCGGTAGCGGTGTTACTCCTGCATATAAGATAAACATTTCCGGCAAGATAAATTCTTATTCTTCTCTTTATTACGGAGAGTTTGATTCAACCGATGTTTACACGAGCAGTACCGGTATCGGTATATTTTGCAGCGGTTCTACCCTTGCATCTTCGGTTACGGTTACTTATTCGGGGACAACTTTTATTTTTACCAGCGGAAGTGATAATTACCTTGTTTATTATATTGAACCGACGGGTGTTTCAAACGTCTCTCCAAGCGGCGCCAGTTGCTCTTCAAGCGATTTTAATTCTACCGGCGGGTTATTTCAACTTGGGTAAATCAGTGTAGAAAAAAAATGACAGATTTATTCCACTTCGGCGGGCATAAAAGCGTTGCTTTTATGCCCGCCGCTTATGTATAAGTTTACATTTGCGTGGGGAGTCTGTATTTAATTCGTTAAGCGTAATCCGTATGCTATAATATATCGATAATGAGAATATTTATCTTGAAATTTATCGGCTTATGTTTATTTATTTTCGTAATTTTTAGTTCGGTTTCTTCTGCCCATTCTTCTAAAAAAGCCGTTCAAAATAAAACGCCGGTAAAATTCATAAATTATATATTTGCCGGACGTGTAAACCCCTTGATAGAAAGCGTCAACAATTCCGCAAGCGTATCCTATTCCGCCTATAACCTTTCATACGGCGAATACAATCAATGTATTTATTTTAAACCCTGTTCCGGTAGTCCTTCTAATAAATATTTAGATACGGAAGACGGTTTCTTGCCCGATTTCGGATTAAATTTTTCTTTCACTTTTTTGCATTTTGCCGATAAAATTCATTACGACTATGCAAACGGCACTACGTCATATACGGAACGGAACCCGCCCATGGGGACAGATAACGATATTATTTATAATATATCGAATAGACTCGGCTATATGCTTGCTATAACGCATAATTTTGTCGTTACCCCGTATATAAAGGCGTCTAAGTATATATGGAACAGGGTCATTCTGCCGTCTTATCCGCTTATATCCTACAGAGAAAAATACAGAACATATTACTGGCAATTAGGACTCATAGCGGAATATGCGTTAACAAGCAATTTCTTATTAAAAATATCCGGAGGCATAGGATATACCTTTGACCCCCGTATGACGGCATATTTTAATACGCCCGCACATTTCAGTCTTGGAAGCAAAATGGTTTACGGTTTTAAATTGGATAATTATTATTTATTCATGAAGCATATATATCTTCGTTACGGAATTGCGTATAGAAGAATGAAATTCGGATATTCGCCGTTATACAGCGGATTTATTTACGAACCGTCATCCGTTACGAATACTTTCCTATATACGGTAGGCATAGGATATGCTTTTTAGGGAACTAAACTTCCGCTTAAATCTGTTGGGTAGGGTTTATTTTGTTGGATGTAAGGCGTCAAAAAGTTTATCGTTAAATTTATTCATTAAATCAACTTTTTCCGAAAGAGCCGATATTTTTATATCCATTTTCTCTTCGTTGTCTTCTATCTTATTCTCAAGGCGGTTTATATCGGACTTAAGTTCTTTTTCGAGACTTGATATATCGGACTTAAGTTCGGTTCGTACCGAAGTTAGCCTCTCATCCAAAATTTCCACTTTAGAGATAAGCTTTTGTAAATCAGGCACTATAAGTTCTTGAATAACCTTTCTTATAGCATTCTCTTTAACGCTTTCGGCAGACATTTAAATCTCCTGAAGGTTAGTAAATTACGTTTTTTATATATTATATCATATATTTTTAATCAATAAATCCATTTTTCTTTTTTCGGATTTAATTTTTGTAATATCGTAAATGCGGCGATTTGGTAATTTTTTATTTATTATATGTTGAAGTAGTCCATAAAGGTGATTTAAAACAAAAACTCCCGACCACGTCAAACGCAGTCGGGAGTGAGAGAATAAATAAATCTTGACACCTTCTATGGACACCTCCTACGTTATTTTAGTTCACCTTTATATTTTTAGTTTATATCAACGTAAATCCCGTATATCGTCTCTCTTTTGCCCCCGTATCGACGACAACCGTCGATACGGGCAAAGATCAATGGCGGCTGTTTGGACAAGAAGAAGGCGTGGTTACCGAAACTGGATTTGACATAGCCGTTCCCGCCGAGTTTACCGCCTCAACACTCAATTTGTACGTCGTGGATAGTCCTGCAACACCTTCTGTATAAGATGTTGATGTAATGTTATTTTTAGAGAGATTATCATTAAGATAAACGCTGTAACTTGTGGCTCCCGACGAATTTGTCCAGTCCAAATAAATTAAAGGGCGGCCATCAAAGCAAGCCTTGCCATAAGAGCTAATCGTCGGCGCTTGAGGCGGACCAGTAGGAGCGATGGGGGTGGCGCTTACGGTTACTGCGCTGCTGTTTCCAGAACTGTCTTGCGCCGTTACCGAGAAAGTGTAAGCCGTTCCGTTAGTGAGATTGGTTACGTTATAGATAGTGTCACTTGTGTTAGCCGTCGTAGCGGAACCATTATTAGTATAAGTTATATTATAAGAAGTGGCATAATCAGAAGTTGACCACGAAAGCGTTACATTGCCGTTTCCCGGCGTGGCGCTAAGGTTCGTAGGCGGTTGGGGCGGCGGCGGAGAAGAAGGAACCCTTTGGCTTAGATCGTTGGAATAACTGCTTTCACCCGCGTTATCTTGGGCGGTAACCACAAAGTAATACGTTCTACCTGCGGGAAGTCCGCTTACGGTATAAGAAGTGGAAAATGTATTGCTAACTGCGCCATAATTAGAATTGCTTAGGGAATCAAAAACGGTATAAGAGCTTGCCCCGATAGCGCTTGTCCACGAAAGCTTAACGCTGCCGTTGTCGGCGGTTGCCGTTTCGAGGGTCGGGGGGTTCGGGATTGTCGAACTGGAAGTCGGGGTTAAGCATTTTTCGTTACTCATGCCGCTTTGGCCGATGTTATTTTCCGCAGAAATTTCAAAACAATACTGGGTTCCTATATTTAAACCGCTCGTCTGCCATGAAGTGGAAGCTGTATCCCCAATATTATTAAAAGTGGAACCCGCCGTGCTTTCGTAAACCTCGTATGACTGGGTATCGGAAGACGCATCCCATTGAAGCGTTACCGTATGTCCTGAAAGGTTTGCTTCGGTCAAAGCAGGCGCCGCCGGAACGGAAACTCCTGAATTATCGGCACCAACCAGCTCTGTTACAAATCCGTTTTCCTCGCTGTCGGTAACCCAAACATTACCTTGGGAGTCTATGGCGAGCGACTGAGGGTTCGTTCCGGCACCAAGGTTGTTTACGACCATTGTATATGCAGGTTGGTTGTCCGGCGTGCATGGTCCGTTGGGAACGGAGGATGACCTTTGCAGTTCTATAACTGAATTAACATAATAAACATCGCTATCGCTGTCCAGTATAACACTTAAAACAGAATAATTGAAAAAACCGGTAGTTGCCCATATATTTCCTTCGGGATCTGATATTATATCGGTTATACCGGGGTTTGTTCTATAAACGTGGCATATAGCAGGGTCTATAGCAGGGTCATAATTTCCGGTCGTAGTAGTATTAGTATAAGCCGGATTTAGTTGAATTATCCAGCCATTGTCTGGATTGGTATGTATATATCCGGAATCTGTACTGTTAGAATCATAACACGGAAGACCGTCTGGGTCGTTATAAGGAGGGATAGAGGCGTATTTTGACCCGTTATCCGGAAGAATGCCAATGGCATAAGGAACTGCAATCCATAAATCCCCATTCGGTCCAATAGTAATACCGGTCACTTCAAATCCAAAAGGCCCCAATCCTTCTCCAAATGGTTCTATTGCCGTGAAGTTGGCACCGGACGGATTTAATGCTTTATTATAATAACTGCCCGTCTCGTCAGCAAGAGCAATAAATCCTCCCTCGGGAATAAAACTCAAGTTGGGTATGTTATCTCCTCCTTGCCACCTAAAATATTGTGTAATTGCTTTTGCAATAGTATTATTATAGTGAGGCGACGCCGTGCAAAACCCAGTGCCTCCGCTAGCAAGCGTATCGATAGGGAAAGAAAAAGTGTGGTAAGTAGCCGCCGCCGGAACATTTCCAAATCCTCCGTACCAGACTGCATTATTACTTGGTATATTACTTACACCGCTACCCTGCTGAAAATAATATGAACTAAGAGCATAGGGCTGAACGATTGCAGAGCTACTAACATAATTTTTAGTATCTTCAAGGCTAAAAATATCCATATCTTTATCGATGAGTGTTGGAAACTTGGGAGTATAACCCTGCATATTACTTTCTAAATTTGTTGTGGGGACATCATAAAGTGTATCATAACCACTGTAGGTAAATGTTGGTGAATATAGATACCCATATGAAAAAAGCCATAGAGAACCATTTATGTAATTAATGCCGAAATTAGCTGGATTAGAAGCGACAATACCCGCACCATTGTTAACGCAATTAAAACTGCCGCTGCCATCTTGAAGACACGATTTAGATTGACCGCCACCCATATCTACTTGTTCAGTCGGAGAGTTGGAATCATAATCATTAGCAGGACTTTCTTCGATAAGATCGGCATTATTATAGAAATCATCGTTCATCGAAACCCAGAGATTCCCCGAATTATCAAACGTAATCCCCCCTATTGGAGCAGCATTGCCATAACTATTTGCAACCATGTTTGTGATTAGATTTCCGTTTGTATATCTAAGTTGATGTGCGGTAAAAGACGCTGAGCTCGATGGGTGAAATATTGAATAAGAATAAGTATAGCTGCTTGAAGGGGTATTCTGACAAATATTCGAAAAGCCGTTGGAATTATTGAGCGGATTGGTCAAGACACCGTTATTTAAAACGGCGATAGTCGTGGTTGAGAGAGTGCTCCCGTAAATCGCTATGTTTTGGGGATAACAACTGTTAGTAGAATATTCAATAATGTTCCCTCCACCACGACCGCCACCCCCTCCAATTGGCTGCTGTGGGGTTACAAGAGAGGCTAATTCCTGAAAATCGCCGGAAATGCTTGAAGAAACAGGTATCGTTAAAGATTTCCCGTTAACGGTTATGGTAAAATTTGGAAGATTCACCGAGATGCTGCTTGAAGAACTGCTGCCTACCAATGAACTGGAGATAACGGAACTTACGACAGATTCATTATTTTTTACATAAGAAATTATATAATTCATGGCTTCGGGGTAGCTTATACTTAAACCGTTTGATTTCGCATAAGATACCAGTTCGTTTGCAAACTGCGATAAAAGATTGGTTAAGCTGGAAACAATCGCTGAATAATTTGAAGAGGAAACAGGATCTGTATTAAAAACTGCAGAGACGTTGTCAGTCTGGCTAAAACCTGCAAAAGAGGTTTTTAGTAAACGGAAATTGTTTTCTGCGATTTGATTAGCGGCTAATGTATTTAAGTTAGCCGATACGATTGAATTATTAGTTACACTATATATTCCTTTCGTTAACATAGTCGATAAAGGAGTAACGTAAACGCTTTTATTGAATTCAAGAAGCAAAGAGGACATCGTCGGCGCAGGTTGCACGGCCCCGCCCGAATTGTTTATCAAACCGCCGTTTGAAACGACAAGATAGTCGGAAGAACTTACATAGTTTGGAATGGAAATAGTAAACGACCCGTCAGTGTTCGTCTTGTATTTTGTGCCGCCAACCTGCACAGCACCGGACGAACCTATTTTATACAGGCTTAAACTTTCACCCGATACTGGACCGTCATATACGCCGCCGGTTATAGTAGTGTACGATACGGTAGAAGTGGATGAATTTCCTCCTCCTCCGCCGCAGCCTGATAATGCCACGGGAACAGTGAAAATTAACAGCAAAAGGAGTAAAAGGTAAAACTTGCGGGATTTCTTAAAGAAATTCTTAGGATTCATAATATCCTCCTTAAAGAAATAAAAGGTTAAGGCTAGAAAATTTAATTATTCGCTTACTGCTTATATTTTACTAAAAACTAAATTTTCATGTTATATTAACAAATATGTATTTATATTAATAATATATCCTCAAAAAAAAATGTCAAATTTTTTTACTATTTTTTTTACTATTTTTATTTTTTGGATTTTTAAATGTTCAAATAAAATTTTAAGGCGTGATTTTATGATTTTTTAGCGCATAAATCTACTGCGCAAGGGATTTAAGGGTAAATCCGCTTTTTGGACTTTGCCCTTTTTTGAAAACGGTTATTTTTATCATATAAATGCCGGGGTAGGAGGTTTTGCTTATAAATAATGGTGTCAGTTTTATTTATTTTATAAGATAAGAAATCCCTTACCCCCGCAGATGCATGCGGGGGTATGAGAATCACCTTTTTTGTTTCATCTTAATGCCTCTTAATGCCTTCTTGAGCATATTGGTTTGTTTTTTTTAATAAGGATTTACCGGACCGCTGACTGCAAAATATCCCGCGGCGGCAATAGCCGGAATCTCTTCAAGTTTATTAGCGGCGGTTGTATTATTATTCGTAGTCATCCATATATTGCCGTTCTGGTCTATGAACATAGTAGTATCTGGGGCAAAAGAAAGGGATAAAGGCGTCCCTACTACGGCAAACCCGCTCCCGCCAAAGTTGTTGACTTCTATTAACTCGCCCGTGCCTGAAGAATTGTTTTTTAAGGCGACCCATATGTTGCCGGCTGCATCGGAAGCAACGCTCATACTATCGGGATAGTTGGCTGCACTCGCAAGGGTTATCGCCGCGCTTAACGGACCGCCGGACGGATAATAATAAAGTACATCATTGCCGCCGGATCGCGCCAGTATCCAGATATTGCCCGAAGGGTCTATGGCAATGGAATTAGCGCCCTGAGTGCACGCGCCTACAGGCAGGCTTGCCGCGGTTGAAACGGATGAACCGCCGCTCGGAAATTCCAGCAATGCGTCCGGATTCACGCCGCCGCAACTGCTTGGAGACGAAGTCATCCAGACATTATTTGACGAATCTATTGCAAGTCCGTTCACTGAAACAATGGTCGAAGGTAAAGAATAAGTATTTGCCACGGTCGCGGCGCCTCCGGAAGCCCCCGTTATCTCCAATAACTGGCCACTACCCACCACAGAATTGTAAACAGGCAGCCATATATTTCCTTTAGAATCCATTCCGAATCCAGCAGTGAAACCCTGCTGTCCCTGCAATCCCGAATGATAATAGCTGTCGCTCGAAGGAATGGTATTTTGGGTAAATGAAGCGTTATTAGCCGAACCGGCAGGCAATTCGTCCAGATAGGCGGTTCCGTTTGCGGCGTCGGTCATAGGCGCCCATAAATTCCCCGTTGGGTCTATAACGATATTATTTATAGTCGGGCTGACGTTTGCTCCAACGGTATAAGTATTTTTTATAGTGCTTGAGGTGCCGGATAATTGCACCAAGTTTACCGGAAAAGAGGAACTCGTAGGATTGATTGCTTCTCCGAATATTATATTGCCGCTTTTATCCATTTCGACCAACGCTAATTGATTTGCGGCGGCTATCCCCGAAGGCGTCATATCGACAAGGGTTCCTGCGTTTGAGGCAGTCGTAAAGCTGGAAGTATAAGCGCTCGCTATAGCCGTTCCGTTTTGCGCCTTTATGCCGCCGGACGTAAAAGTAATAGTATATGTAGTATTTGCGGTAAGCGGGCTTGCCGGCGTGACGGAAACCTCTGTGTCGGTGCCGTTCCATACTGGATTTACAATATTGACCGGCGTGCCTCCAGAAGAAGTTACCGTTGTATCCGTGGCATTAAAAGAATTGATATTCATTGCCTCGCTGAAAGTTACGGTAATAATCGGGCTTAAAGATACGCCCGTAGCGGAGCTTAATGGCGATATGGAGGTAACGGTGGGAGCAGGAAGAGTCGTTCCCGTCGTAAAACTCCATGAAGTGCCGGCAGACAAAGAGTTTCCGTATATGTCTTTTATGCCTGTAGTAACGGCGGCGGTATAAGTAGTACCGGTTGAAAGACTGCTGGAAGGAGTAAAAGTTATAATATTATCGGACGAACCAGGGCTGAAGGTTCCGGCTACCTGGCTTCCGCCGTTAGGTTTCAGGCTAAAATCGGCTGTATTAACCGTAGAAAAATCCACCGGATTGCTGAATGCAATCGAAACAGCCGTGCCGGCCGATACGCCTGTAGAACCGCCCGCCGGAGATTCGGAAGCGGCATCGAATGTAAAAGAATTACCAGACGGTATCGTTAAAGTCTGTGGATTGGCGGAATAAGGATTGGGATTGATGCCTGCCGTTTCAGCCGCGTTGACGTTTGTCTGCAAGGCGCTGCTGCTTAAATGGCTCATAATATATTCGATTACGCTGATAGTCGTATTAGTGTTCGACAGAACAGCGCCGTCTATGTTTGTGCAAGCAGAGTTTGTCGGGGCGTTAACACATTCTGCAAGAGCATCGGACATTATATCTAAATTGTTTGCATCGTTATACGTTGAGCCGACCATACCCGTAGAACCGTTTACTATTCCGTTGTACGTCTTTGCCACGTTTGCATAATCCGGAGCCGGGGACGGAGGAGCAAGAAGTCCGTTTGCCGCAAGCGTGAAGCCGTAATCAGAGGCAATTATCGCCGCCGCGGCCGTAGTCGCCTCATCGACTACAATGGGCGAAACAAGAAGCGCACCTGAAGCATCCCCTAAAATATCGACTAATACCGTAGTTCCGTTTGTAGCGACTATATAAAGCAACGCATTGCCGCCAGGATTCGTATAACTTAAGCTAAAAGAGCCGTTCGTCGTGGTAACGGAAGCTAAAGCTACGGCGTTTCCTACCTCGTAAAGCGAAACCGTCGTAGTTCCCGCAAGAGGGGTTGGAACGCCGTTAACCGAACCGCTGACGCTTGAACCTGCCCCGCCCCCGCTACCGGAGCTACTGGAGCCGCCGCCTCCTCCGCACCCTGATAAAACGGCGGTAGCAGAAAATAAAAATAAAGCTATTACTAACAAACTTAAAAAACTAAAACGTTTAAACGGGGATATTTTCATCATTTTTCCTCCATACTTTTATTTGAAATTAAGATAAAATTTTACTTAATTGTAGTTTATCTTATTTCAAAAAAAGAACAATCGTCCAAATGGACGATAAAAATACTTTTGCGGAAAAAACTAAAAGGAGGTTGCGGCAAACCTTTTGAGTTCGCGGGTGGAAATTACCTTAAGCTTAAACATAATATGCGACATGTGGGTTTTAAAAGTGCTTCTCGTAATATTAAGCCTCTGGGTTACTTCTGCCGTACTTAGGTTTTCTTTTAATAATAATAGTATAGCGGCTTCTTTTTCCGTAAGATTATATATAATTTTTTTATTAAGCCTTAAAAACGACTCCTCGTAAATTTCTTCCACGGTTATACTGACTAAGCTTTTTTCGCCACTTTTTATGGATTCGAGGTAATATCCTTTTAATAAAAAGCTCCTGCCGGTCTTAGAGGTATAAATCCTTTGGGGCATAGGGGCTCCCATGGAACCCGCGGCCCCTGCCCCCTCGAAATAATTTCTCACGACGGCGTTTATATATCCCATGCACCATTCAATTTCATCTCCGCATGAGGCTTCGAATCGGCGAAGACAGCCGCGTTCAAGCATCTTAGTTTCCGAAAACATGGTCTTTACGGCATCGTTTATATAAATTATTTCGCCATTTTTAGCGACTAAAATAAATCCCGGCTCATTTTCGCGCAATTTAAAAACGCCGGCTCCTAAATTTGCCACCTCCGTCAAAGATTCTTCGAGGACTTTAGATTTGGACAATCCGTAGGATATAAAAGGGGCTACGGCCCCTAAAAACAAGACATCTTCATTCGTAAAAACAGGCATGTCTTTAGATCTGAAGAGGGTAAAAAACCCGATAGGCGTTTTGCAATCGAACAACTTTGCCATTATTATATAGTAATAGCCTAAAGTCTTGTTGATTTCATTATACAGGAATCCATTTTGATAATTAGGAAGGGCTATTTCGTCGTGGACTATAACATTGCCTCTTCCGAGGGTCAAAAGTTCCGCAGGAACGACAGCCCCCGCTTCTTTTCTATTCAGCGAAAAAAGCCTTTCATAAAGAGGTTTATATCTCGAATAATCTATGTGCCGCGAAATAAACCCCGCACTGTTAAACATTATAAGCCTGTGGTCGGTGCATAAAATTCCCAGCCCTATTAAGTCGAAAAGTATGTCAACATATTGGGCAGAGGGCAATAACATTAACGAAAGCCGCTTTATCTTTTTTATGACGCCGAGTCTTTCGGCAAACGAGGCTATTTTTTTGAACATAAAAAATATTCGGACGATAAATCTTTGAGCTGAAGAATTATAAAAGCCATATTTTTTTTGCGGAAAAAGGTATGCGGTATGCTTTTTCAAAACATGCAAAAATATATGTTTAGTATTAAGCCTTCGGCTTTATAAGCGCTAAGCCCATATCTGTAATACCTTAATATATTTATACATTAATTTCAATCAATAATCAAGTCCCAAAATTGCCGATAGAAACCATTAAAATGGCTTTAAAGTTAAATAAATACTGGATTCCCGCCTACGCGGGAATGACACCCGTTGGGTGAAGACCTTAAAACCTGCGAAGTCATTCCTGCGTAAGCAGGAATCCAGAAAAATAATTTTCTATCGGCAATTTTGGGCAAGTTCAATAATCAACCTTAATCCTGCAATAGAATTTTAATTTTCTGGATTAACGCTTCGCCATCTCCAGCACGCATTTATCAAAGACATGCTTTGGACATGCTTTGATAAACGCGTGCTTCCGATATGGCACATAGAAGGGATAAATAAATCTGATTTTTTTCAAAATATTCCCATAATCTTAAAGAAAGCGCCCAGAACTCCCAGTAAAGATATTGCAACGGCTATAGAAAACATTCTTAAGGTAAAATTGCGCTGGTCTTTATCCCTGTAATCTAATTTGTCGCTGAGCTTATCAATAGAGGCAATTACCTGCTCGAACTTTTTGTCCACCTGATCGAATCTCTTGTCCACCTGCTCGAATCTCTTGTCCACTTGCTCGAATCTCTTGTCCACCTGCTCGAATCTCTTGTCCACCTGCTCGAATCTCTTGTCCACCTGCTCGAATCTCTTGTCCACCTCCGAGAACCTTCTATCCACGTCTTCCTTAAAATCCCTCATATTGAGCCTGTCAAGCTCCTGGTTTCTTCTTATCTCGTCTATCTGAACCTGAAGAAGGTCAAACCTTGCATCGAAGTATTTAGCGTTGGGAAATATCCCGGCTATAAAGGTTAACATTTCGTTGGGATTAGCTAAATTATTCTTGTCTTTCTCATTAGCGGCCGATTCGCTCATAAAAAAACTCCTTTTTGTTATAAGTTAATTGTATCATTCAAATAATTTTTTTTCAAATCTTATTTTTTGGACTTATTTTTTGGATTTTTGGATGTTTAAATAAAATTTTAAGGCGTGATTTTATGATTTTTTAGCGCATAAATCTACTGCGCAAGGGATTTAAGGGTAAATCCGCTTTTTGGATTATGCCCTTTTTTGAAAACGGTTATTTTTATCATATATATTCCGGGGTAGGAGGTTTTGCTTATCGATTTTTTGACCATATAGCCTTTTGCGCCGCGTATTTTTTCCTGTTTGTTCATTATATATATTTCGTTTAACAAAAAAACTTTGGACATTATGTTTTTGGCAAGAACGGTTTCGTAGGCGGTATTGTTAGCGTAGCCGTAATCGCTTACCGCCCTTGCCTGAGCGGCGAGAAGAGGTATTAAGGCTATACCGAGTATCACGAGGGCGATTAAGACTTCTATGAGCGTAAAACCGGCATCGGAAATAACGCCGGAAACACCCCTGCAAACCGACGACTGCCGTCCATATTCTTCTTTATCAATCAAACGCTCTTTTCTTAAACAGTGAAAAAAATATATCATATTAAGTATGAATTAAATATAACCGCATTATTCTATCCGATAGTTCATAGTTATATTTTGCGTGCCTTGCGTTACATCGATAGACACGTTGTTTTCGTTCATAATGCCGGATAATAAATTTACGGCTTCCTGCGGACTGGAAAGAGGCGTTCCATTGACGGATTTTATTATATCGCCAGGCTGAAAACCCATGTATGCAAAAATGCCTATAGGAAGTATGGTTAAAACTTTAAATCCGATTATTTTGCCGTTTACGATATCGGGGACCGCATGCATCTGCGTAAATATAGAATTTAAATCCGACTTTTTAATCTTTGACCTGTCGATTAAATACGAATACCGTCCGGTTTTTTTTATTGCCGAACTTAAGGAAGACATAGGGGATGCGGGGTGAGATATGTTTCCAACAGCAGGACTGGACGAAAACGAAGTATTCCCGTTTTTGATTTTAACCAAAGATACGGTATATCTTCTGCCGAAACCTGAAATTACGGCGCTTTTTAGTTTTACGGCGCTTAAATAATACCCGGGCTTTATTTCCGCTCCCTGCGGTATAAAAAGTTCTTTGCCGTCAGTTTTATTTATAAAAAATGCATAGCCGAAACTTCCGCTGATAGTTCCTATTAACGTTAGATTTAAAGACGGGGTGAAATCTTTTGAATTAAAATTTAAAAGCGGGCCGTTTACGACGGCGTTAAGCGGATTGTATTTTAAAATACCCGAATACTGCCGAATAGTCGGTTTTTTCCGGACTGAATTTATGTTAAACGTTTGAGGCGTTATGCCCGCCTCCAGCAAATCGTATTCGAATATTTCGTATGTAATAAATTTTATGGCGGCATTGCTTGCGAAAATAGATACTATAAAGATTATGAATAATTTGAATAAAATTTTATAGATTCCGTCTTTATTTTTTAAAAAACCGGATATATTATTGAATAAGGTATTTTTTATTTTTATAATACGAGTTTTATTCATTTCATTTATCTTTAAAATTGTGCATAGGTTTTATTTATTCGATAAAGCAGATTGCTTCGCTTTGCTCGCAATGACGACCATCTATTGTTAATGTGCTAATCCTGTTATTTCCTTTACCTTTTTAAAGTAATATTAAATTTTATATTACCGCTTGAATTTTTATAAGATTTTATGACGTTTACCGTAGAATATCTCTTTTTTAAATAAATTTCAAATTTATGGAGGTTTTTATAGCCGTAAACGCCGCCTTTAAAATCGAACTTTTTAAAGGAATAGTTTATTTCGTCGATTTTTAAACTTTTTATATTACTCTTTTCCTTAGAAATATATTTCAAAAAACTTAAAAAAGCGTCGTTTCCGCCGTTAGCGCCGAAATTTTCTTTTATTTTATCGTAATATGATTTAATTTCGTATCTCGGTTCGTAAAATACTTTCTGTCCCTTTATATATTTTCCGAGAATTAAGTTTATCTTTTTGCTTATAGCCGACTTTTCGGCATTTTTGTAATAGTTTTCTTCTATTAATCCCGTAAATATGAATATTAATATTAATCCTGCCGCTAAGGCCGCATATGACGCGCTTTTATAAATACCCAGAGTAGAAGCCGAATCGCTTCCAAAAACATCGGAAACCTTAAAATATTCTAAAACGTATGAATCTTTTGAATTATTTAAAATTTTGATAAGAATGTTTATAAAATTTTCTCTTTTATCTTCTTCGTCCATTAAAAACATTAAATCGGAATAAAAATCGTTAGTATTGGAAAATATTTCGCGGGCCTTAGAATTCAGGTCTATTATATTAGTTTCGGATTTTGTATCATTAATACCTTCTTTATTAAAATTTAAATCTACGATTTCCGCAACTTTTCCTTTTTTATAAATAACGGCGTAAGATTTATCCGAAAAGTCATATTTTAGCAGAAAGTCGGCGCCGTCTTCCGAACAAAAACGTTTTCCCGTTTTGCACAATACGGAAAAAGGGAAATATATCCGCAGGCCGTTTAAATTTTCAATATTATATTTACTTATTAATCCCGCTAAGGCTCCTTTTTTTGCGTATTCTATTAATAGAGTATGGTCGGATAATTTATGTTTAGAGATTATTAATTCTTTGGTATTTAAAGGGGTTAGCTCTTCTATCGCCGTTTTGGCGAGCATTTCTATATTCGAGGCGCCCTTTAATTTAAAAGGATAGGTTAATATTTTAAAGGATACGATTTCCGGCGGAAGTATCAGAAATATTTTTTTATAAGGAGACAAAGCAGAACTTAAACTGGAATCTTGCGCATCCTGCTCCGATAGATGCAGTTCTTCAAAATAAACCCGTTTTCCGTCGGCAAAACGCTTTATGCCGGCAATTTTTTCTTCTTCGTTTAATATTTTTATGCCTAAATTTACGGTATTTTTATCTGACATATAATTATATTATAATACAAAAATATAAAATATAATCTATTACTTTATTCCATCTGTTTTAAAAGAAGATTTTTATAAATTCCGTCCATTTTTATCAAGTCCTCGTGGCTTCCGCTTTCGACTATTTCGCCTTTTTCTAGAACGTAAATAGTATTTGCCTGCTTTACGGTAGATAGCCTGTGGGCTATTACGAGGACGATTTTATTTCTGCACAGGCCCCCGATAGCTTTGCTTCCGCCGTTACTTCTTTCGCCCCCAAACAGAGCCTGCTGGATTTTCTTTTCGGATTCACCGTCTAAAGAAGATGTAGCTTCGTCGAGTATAAGTATTGGAGCGTCCTTTAGAAACGCCCGCGCTATTAAAATTCTCTGCTTTTCTCCTCCGGAAAGCCTTGAACCGGCTTCGTCAACTATTGTATCGTAACCTTCCGGAAAACTTTTTATAAATTCGTCGGCAAATGCAAGTTTTGCGGCGTTTATTATGTCGTCCATGCTCTTGCCGCTTGTTCCGTATTCTATATTAAACCTGACCGTTTCGTTAAACAGGACGACGTTCTGGGAAACGTAAGATATTGAATCCCTTAACTCTTTTAAATTAAATTCTTTTATATTTATTCCGTTAATCTTAATCTCTCCGGCAGACGGTTCGTAGAATCTGGGAATTAGCATAGAGATAGTGCTTTTGCCCGCGCCTGAAAAACCGACTACGGCTGCTATCTCGCCTTTATTGATTTTTATGCCGATATTTTTAAGGTCGAAACGTCCGTCATCCTCTTTTCCATTTCTATTTCTATTTCTATTTTCTTCATTTCCTGCACCGACACCCTCTTTACTTTGAGCCTTGACTTCATCGCCGCTTTGTTCGTAACTAAAATAAAGACCCTTTATTTCAAGGACGTTTATATCTTTAGGAACAGGTTTGGTTCCCCCCGTCTCTTCCTGCTTTTCGTCTAAAATACCGAAAATTCTGGTTCCGGCGGCTATGCCTTCCTGCAGGCTGTTATTGAGGCGCGACAGGCTTTTTACCGGCTCGTAAAGAAGGAGGATAGCGGTTAAAAAAGAAAAGAAATTGCCCGGCGTATATCCGAATTTTATAACCTGAAGACCGCCTATAAATATTATCACGGCAACCGAAATTCCGCCTATAAGTTCGACGAACGGCACGGTAAGTCCCCTGATTTTGGTCATTCTCATAAAAAATCTGTAAAGATTGTCGGATAGTTTTTTAAACCTCTTTATTTCAAACTCTTCCATATTATAAGCCTTAACCATGCGCAAGCCTGAAATAGTTTCGTCTAAAAACTTCGTTATGATTCCCATTTCGTTCTGGGTATCTGTGCTTGTCCTGCGCGCTTTTTTTCCGAGAAGCGTTACGGGAAAAATTACTAAAGGAAACAAAACCGAAACGGCTACGGCAAGATAAAAATCCATATAGAATACTACGGCTAAAAGAACTATCATCGTAAGAATATCTTTCATAACGGCGCTGACCGAATCGGATACAGTTCTTTGAATGATATTTATATCGTACGTTATTCTTGCGATAAGAACTCCGGTGGGAATTTTGTTAAGCTTCGAAACGGGCAGTTTTACTATTACGGAATACACTTCGTCTCTCAGCGACCTTATAATACTCTGCCCGACCGAACCTGTATAATAAAACTCGGCGTAGTAAAAAACGTTTTTTACTAAAAAGATTAATATGACGAGCAGGGGGATTAGTATAAGTTCGGTATAGCTTTTAGTTATAAATATATTATTTATAAGCGGTTTTACTATATAGGCAAGGGCCCCCGTGAGAGCGGAAACTATCGCCATGCTTATTACCGCCATAATAAGCTTTTTTTTGTAGGGCAGTATATAGGGAAGCAGTCTTTTTAAAACCGACAGGTCTTTTTTAATATTTTCTTTTTTAAGCATATCGTATCATTTTATCATAAATAAGACCCGCCGCCGCATCAAAAGGGTTAACCCCTGCATCTAAAGCAGAAACCACGGCGGCTCTTTTATTAAGCGCGTTTTTCCTGTACTCTTCGTCCTTTAAAAATTTATCGGCTTCCTTAAAGACGTTTTGAGGGGTAAATTCAGATTCTATAAGCTCCGGAACTATTAAATCGCCTGCAAGTATATTTATAAGTCCGGCATATTTTACCCTGACTAAAATTTTAGCTAGAATATAAGTTAAATAGTTTAAGTAATAAAATATTATCACGGGCTTGCCGTAAAAGCATGCCTCTAAAGAAGCCGTACCGCTTGCCGTTATTATTAAATCGCTTGACGAAAGAGCAAAACCTATGGAATCCGTAAATAAATACATATCGTTTTTTATTGCGGCGTTGCTTTCTATAACATTCTTAAAATAAGAAAAATCTATCTCTTTTCTGAACGGAAAGATAAAAAAAGCGTCTTTATAAGCTGATTTTATCCGTAAAATAGAATCTATTATCCTTTGCGAATGATATTTAAGTTCGGTTTTTCTTGAACCCGGCAGAAAAGATATAATTGGATATTTTCCGTTTAAGTTTGGGTTTGGGAGTTTTTTACAATCTGCTTTTTCGGCTTCTAAATCTGTTTCGCCGTCTTCCGATAATACTGACGATTTTACGTGCGTGTTGTGTCCGTATGCGTCTTTTTTATTTAAAACATATAAAGGGTTGCCGAAATAATAAGATTCGACGCCTTCTTTTTTATAAATCTCCTGCTCGAAAGGGAAAATAGTTATAACAAATTTTATATATTTTTTAATGAAATTTATCCTGCCGTATCTCGAAGCCCAAATTTTCGGCGGAATGAAGTAAATTACCGGAATTTTAAGTTTGTTTGCCAATTTTGCGATTTTAAAATTAAAAGAAGGAAAATCTACAAGAATAACCGCATCGGGTTTATTTAACTTAATCCATTTCGACAGGCTGTTTAATACTTTTTTTATAGTTTTTAACTTTAAAAGTACTTCCGTAAAACCCATAACCGATAATTCTTTAATATCGGCAATTAGCTCCGCTCCCGCTTCAGAGCAGTTTTTTCCGCCCATTGCGTAAATATCGAGATTTACGCTTGCATCAAGTTTTTTTAGAGACGATATTAAACCGCCGGCAAATACGTCTCCCGAAGGCTCTCCCGAAACTACAAGTACTTTAGGCATATTAAAAAACATACACGGCGATATCTGCCGAGTCGGCTCTCTTTATAAATTCTTCCTTCCGCAGGACTATGGTGTTGCGCTCAAAAGCCAGACACGTAGCATTTACGGAAATAATGGCTTCTAAGGTATCAAGCCCTACGGCTGGAACGTCGAATCTTAAATCCTGCTTCGGCTTGTTTACTTTTACGACTACGGCTCCCTCCCCGTTTGCGAGCTTTCCGCCTCTTATTATCGCTTCGTCAGTCCCTTCTATAGCCTCCAGCGCCATTACGGATTTATCTTTAACTACCGCCGTCTGCCCTATATCGGCTCCGGCGATAAGCATCGCCGCATTCCTTCCGAATTCTATATCTTCCTTTTCTTTTTTGGTAGGAGTTCTTTTGGACGCGACACCCGACGGCAAAAAGACCGAAGAAATATATTTAGTTTGAGGAACAATCGTTATCCCTTCTTTTTCTAAAAAATTACATATGGCATTCAATATTGTATCGTCCTTTTTATCTTTAAGCGATAAAAAAAGGGCGATGGCTTTTATATCCGGTTTGATTTTTTTAAACATCAGGGTTTTTCGAACTTTTCCCGCCATTATAACTTCATTTACGCCTTCGGATTTAAAAAAATTTGCCAATCTGCCGAGCTGTCCGACGCTGACGTAAATAATAGAATCGGCGCGTTCGGAAAGCGATTTATCCGCTTCTTCTTCTATTGCGCAGACTCTTACGGAATAACCGAATGCCTTTAATTCGTCGATGTATATTAGCGGAAACTCCCCGTAACCGGCAATTATGCCTATATTTTTATTTTCCATATTTAAGTATATGTTTGAATTACGGATTAACAAAGCGCATAATAACTTATATTTAATGTCGTATGTTTTGAGAACTTACGTTCTTTATCTAGTAATACCCCTTTTAGAGCTTGCGATAAAGGATGTGAATTTTTCTATTTTTTCCGTTTTTCCTATTTCCTGCTCTATTTTTTCTACGGCTATCTTAACGGTGACTTTGGACCTGTATAAAATCTTATAGGCATTTTTTATTTTTTCTATTTCTTCCTTGGTAAAACCCCTTCTTTCTAATCCTATTCTGTTAATGCCGTAAATTTTTGCCCTGTCCCCCGATGCGACGAGATATGGGGGAATATCCTGAACGACCATAGAACCGCCGGCTATAAGGGCGGATTCTCCTATACGAACGAACTGATGAATTGCGCAGAGACCGCCGAGTATAACATAATCCTGAATCTCGATATGTCCCGCCAGAGTCGCGTTATTAGCCAGAATATTTCTGTTACCTATAATACAGTCATGGGCGATATGCGCGTGCATCATAAACAGGTTGGAATCGCCTACCGCTGTAACGCCGTTTCCGGTAACCGTGCCGTGGTTCATAGTAACGTATTCCCTTATGATATTATTATTGCCTATAATAAGCTTTGTATCTTCCCCTTTATATTTAAGGTCTTGCGGCACCGAGCCTATGGAAGCGAATTGAAATATTTTATTTCCGTCGCCTATAACGGTGTTTCCTTCTATAACGACGTGGGATGCAATTTTGTTATTCTTTCCGATTTTTACGCCGCTTTTTATAATAGTATAGGGTCCGACTTCGGTCGATTCGTCGATTTCGGCTCCGGGATAAATTATAGCGGTTTTATCTATCATAGTTTCATTATTCAGATATAATTATTTAGGTATAAAGGTTGCCATAAGTTCCGCTTCGGCGCAGAGATTCCCTTCGACCTCCGCCCTGCCGGAAAAAACCCATACGAACTGTTTTCTTTTAATAAGTTCCACTTTTAAAAATATGGAACAGCCTGGAAATATCGGCTTTCTGAATCTCGCCTTATCTATTCCCATAAAGTAAGTTAATTTATCGCGTAAATCATCGTTTTCCTCTGTTTTATAAGCAAGAATACCTCCTGCCTGCGCCAGCGCCTCCAGGATAAGCACGCCGGGCATAACCGGATAACCCGGAAAATGCCCCTGAAAAAACGGTTCGTTTATTGTAGTATTTTTAACGGCGGTAATAGATTTCCCTTTTTCTAAAGATATGACTTTGTCTATCATAAGAAAAGGATACCTGTGCGGAAGCAAGTTTAAAATCTCTCCTATACCGATTATTTCACCGTCTTTTAAAGCCACTTTTTCTTCTTTGCCCATTTTCGTCAATCCTTCGTTTTTGAAATTTCCTTTATCTTTTTAAATAATTCCGGAAGTTTCTTGAAAAGCACTGCCGAATTACGCCATTCTTTTATAGAGAAAGCAGGCGAACCGGATATTACCTCGCCGTCCTTTACGTTACCCGACACTCCCGACTGCGCCGCTATCATAACGTTATTCCCTACGGCAATATGTCCGGCTATGCCGACCTGTCCGCCTATAGTAACGTTATCGCCTATTTCGGAACTGCCCGCTATTCCGGTCTGCGCGGCAATTGCACAGTTTCTGCCTATTATTACGTTATGCGCAACCTGAACCAGATTATCTATTTTAGTTCCGGCGCCTATTCTCGTAAAATCTACCGCCCCCCTGTCTATAGTAACGTTAGCGCCGATTTCGACGTTATCTTCAAGCTCCGCATATCCCGTATGAATTATTTTAACGTAGCCGGCTTTACCCCTGGCATATCCGAAACCGTCGCTCCCTATAACCGCACCGGCATGGATTATGCAACCGTTGCCTATTTTAGAATTATCGTAAACGGTGACGTTGGGATATATAACCGCGTTATTTTCTATAATTACGTTATTTCCTATAACCGCATTTGACATAATCCTGCAGTTATCGCCTATAGAGCATCCTTCTCCTATAAAAACACCCGGAAAAATTACCGTATTTTTTCCTTTAACGGAAGTTTTCCCTATAAAATATCGACTTTCAAAATTGTCCGAAGCAATTTTATTTTTTTCGCCCGAGACGTCTTTAAAAATCTGCGTTGCCTCCGCAAACGACAGATATGGATTTTTGGAATCGAGTATAACAAATTTTATACCGGACGGCAGTCCCGATTTTAAAGATTCGTAATCCATTATGACGGCGCAGGCTTTTGTTTCCGAAAGCCATTTGGCATATTTATGGCCGGCAACGAAAGAAATTTCGTCTTCCCTGGCCGACTGCAAAGAACCGATACCCGAAACGTTCAAGTTTTCGGGAAATTGTCCTATAGCTTTAAGCGACAGCCTTGAAATAACGTCTTTTAAAAACATAAAATAAAGGACTATATTATTTTGAATTCATTTTTTTCAAAACTTCGTTGGTTATATCTATAGAATTTGCCCTGTAAACTACGCTAGGTCTGTCTATGACTAAAATATAACCGTCTTTTTTTGCTATAGATTTAATAATAGAAGTTGCTTTACCCACTATTCCTTTTAACAATTCGAATCTTTTCTCGGATATTACGCTTTGAACATGTTTTTCCTCCGACGAGTAATTAGATATATCGGTTTCAAATTCTTTAGTTTTTTTAGCTTTTGCGCCCGCAGACATAATAGAACCGTTATTTTTTAAATCAGCCTGAATTGCGGCAATTTTCTTTCTCATAGCAAGCAGTCTTCCGCTGTATTTAGAGACTAACGCTTTTAGTTGTCCTTGAGCAACTTTGCCTTGATTAGACGTTGAAATTACTTTCTCCATATTAACTACCGCAATACTCGAACCGGCGGCATTTGCCTTCGCGGAACCGAATATAATCGTTGCCGCCAACATTAAAAAAACGGTGAGGCTCAAATTCAAAATAGTTTTTTTCATAAATAAATCTCCTTATTTTTTTTATTTTATATATTAAACCCCCGGGAGACCTTCCCCCAGACTGAACTGAATTCTAGTGGCGCTATTTCCGTTAATAGGCGATCCAAGGATTTTCCCGTAAGTAACGGTAATCGGTCCGAACGGGGAATACCAGTTAAAACCTATGCCGGCAGCCTGCACTAAGTTTACCGGAAATACAGGCTCGCTTTGCAGCCATGCATTACCTGCGTTCCACCATAAAAATCCGTAGAATTTCATTTTTTTAAGTATCGGTATAAAATATTTTGCCTGAACGGTAAACATTTTAGTACCGCCGACTAAATTTCCTTCTTCGGAAGGACCTACGGAGTCGTACATAAAGCCCAGAAGAGGATAGTTGTTCATTATGCCGCCGACGAAAAACCTTTGATAAATAGGAAGCGGATAAGACGAGTTTGTTCCCGTTATATAGCCTAACTGCGCTCCCTGCATAAAAGAAGTCCCCCACCACAGCGGAATATAGTGGTTCGCCTGAGCTATATATTTAACGAAATCGTCGTTACCGCCTATAGGCGGTCCAGCATAACTTATTCTAAAGCTGTCCATATCTCCGGCGGTAGGAACGATAGGATTGTTTAACGTATTATAAACCGTCGTCAAAGAAACTTCGCTGGTCGTAACTTTACCCTGCGGCAGTATATTGATAAGTCCGGGTATTACAACCGAATTATCCTGTTCTATAAGATACCTGAAATATTCGGTTAATATATTTCCGTATAAAGGATAGCCTAAAGTAATCGAGCCGCCGACGGAACGGTAAGCAAACTCATAATATAATGAATTGAAAGTATCGTATAAAGATAGATTAAACGACAGCGGTCTGGCAAAAATATATGTAAGATAGGGTTGCAATACGTTAAAACTGTATGATTGATAAGGGCCGCCCGCCTGAACGTTAAAAGATGCCGAAATTCCCGTTCCAAAAAGGTTAGACTCCGAAATAGACGATATAGCCATAAAAGACGTAGCCGAACTGTAACCGCCGCCTATGGTAAATTTTCCGGTGTTCTGTTCCTTAACGTGTATTTTAACGTTTAATATACTCTTGCCGGGCACTTTTTCGGTAGTTATAGCGACATGTTTAAAATACATCAGGTTTTTTAAATTCTGCCTCGATATTTTTATAAGTTTTGGATTATATTTTTCGCCGGGAAAAAGTACAAGCGCCCTCAAAATAACATAACTGTATGTAATATCGTTTCCGTTAACGGTAATCTTTCCGAACTTTGCAATTTTACCTTTATGGACAATGAGAGATATCATAACGGAACTGGTTTTGCGATTAATTTTAATAGACGGTTCCACGTTTGCAAATGCATAACCTTTATTCGTAAAATATTTTGTTATATCTAAAATTTCTTTTTCTATTTTTTTTCTGTTAAAAATAGAGCCGACTTTTGTTATTATAAGTTTGCGGACTTCCGAATATTCTTTTGAATTTTGTTTTACGCCTTTTATTGCAAGCTTAACGGCGGAAACCCTGTATTGCGGTCCCTGAACTATTCTTATAACAATGGTCACATACTTCTTATTTTTTGAAAATATAAACAGGGGTTTCTTGACGCTTACTTCTATATATCCGTGATTATAATAAAAACTTAATAATTTAATAATCTGGGAGTTAAGTTTTGCTTTTTTAAATTTTCCGGCTCCCGTTATCCATGTAAGGAGATTTACGGTCTTAATGCCTGTAACCGATTCAAGCTTTCCGGACGAAAACGACGTATTTCCTCTGAATTCTACTTTTCTAACCATTACGGGAGAATTTTGTTTTATTATAAAATCGACCGATACGTAGTTTCCCGAAAGAGTTTTTTTCTTTACGTTTACTTTTGCATTATAATAACCTTCCACGGAATATATAAACTTTAATATCTTGACGGCTTTGTTTATTTCATAGGAGCTATAGGGGTTTCCGACCTTAACGTTTATAATTTTTTTAATCTTTTTAACGCTTACCGAACCGTTTCCGGTATATTTGATAGATTTTATAAGCGGTCTTTCCGAAACTATAAAAGTAACCGCGAGCTCATTGCCGTGAGGGGTCACGTTAACTAAAATATTTTTAAAATATCCGGTTTTATAAAGTTTTTTTACGCTCTCGTTAATTTTTGCTATAGAATATCTTCCGCCCTTTTTTATTTTAATGCGGTTCATTATGAATCCTGCGCCTACCCTTACGTTTCCTTTCACCCTGACGGCATATATAATCCTGCTAAAAGGGCTATGTTTTGACCCGGTCCTTTTCTTAATGTTCCTATATATAAAACCGGCGGTTTTAAGAGACAATAATCCTGCGTCTTTGTATAATTGAGCCCTGCCGTTTCCCGAATAGTTAAATGTCCTGGATTTATAAACATCGGCTACATCTACAAGCATAGCATGTATTGTAAAACCGGAGCCGAACTTTGAAATGCTTCCGGTAATTATATAGTTGGAACGGTAGGTTAAACCGAGTTTTTTTATTCTAACTAAATTTATTTTTTTATCGTAATTAAAATAAGGCGGGGTTTTAAGCGTCGTATAGGCAAAAACAAAATACGGCTTCCCCGAATTTAAATATGTTTTAAAACTTTCGGAAAAAGATTTTTTTATAGACGTTAAGGCCGGGGAACCTTTCTGATGGAAAAAACCCGTCCAGACGTTTTTATTATTTAAAGCGGCATAAGCGTTAACCGAATTTAAAATTAAAATGCCGGATAAAATAATACCTAAAGATATCGATTTAAAAAAATTCATTGTAATAAACTATCAAATATTGAACTTTATGTCAATTTATATTCGACAACATTTATATTTGACGCCTTATATATTATATTTAGACTTGCTCGATTAATCCGCCCGAAATTTTGATTTTACGGTTCATCATAGCGGAAAAATTAGCATCGTGAGTAACTATAGCAAGCGTTTTTCCATATTTTTTATTAAGGCCTATAATTATTTCATGAAGTTTTTCCGCATGACGCGGATCTAAATTGCCGGTCGGTTCGTCCATCAATATAACCTCGGGAGAACATACGAGCGCCCTTGCAATAGCCGCCCTTTGCTGTTCTCCGCCGGAAAGCATATACGGTTTAAAATCAAGCCTGTTTTCCAACCCCATTTCGCAAAGATAATCTCCGGCAATTTTAAGCGCCGTCTCTTTACTTTTTTTTCTTATAAATAAAGGCATGGCGGCATTTTCTAAACAGCTGAATTCATTTAAAAGGTAATGAAACTGAAAAACAAAACCTATATTTTTATTTCTGAAACGAGCAAGATTTATGTCCGAAAAAGCATATATATCGGATTCTCCAAAATATTCAACTTTCCCGGAATCCGGCTTCAAGAGGGTTCCCATTATATGAAGAAGCGTGCTTTTCCCCGTACCGGACTCGCCGGTTATAGCAACGGTATCGCCCCTTTTTACTTCAAAATCGGCTCCATTTAAAATATCAACCGTTTCATTTCCCGTCTTGAAAACTTTAGCGATTTTTTTTAAAGAAATAGCCGTATTCGTATTATTATCCGGTACACTATTCATATTTTAGGTGTTTTTATTTTTAATTTATTCATATCTGACTCCTTCGGCAGGGTCTATTTTGCTTGCTTTATACGACGGATAAAGCGTGGCTATAAAACTTAAGAATATTGCGCAAAAACCGATAATTACAAACTCGCCCGCAGTCATCCTTACCGGCAGGGCGGTTATGTAATAGACCGACGACGGCAAACTAATTATATGATATGTTTCTTCCAGATACCCTGTTAAAAATCCAAAAAACAGTCCTAAAACCGTTCCTATGCATCCTATTATAAGCCCCTGCACCATAAAAATAATCATTATATCCTTAGATGAGGCGCCTATGGATTTTAATATGGCTATATCTTTTCTTTTTTCCATAACTACCATTATAAGAGTCGCAATAATGTTGAATGCCGCTACGATAACTATAAGAAATAGTATAACGAACATAGAGAGTTTCTCTAATTTAATCGCGGAAAATAAATTTTTATTTAATTCTTCCCAGCTTAACGCATAATAAGAATCGGAGATTTTACCCCGGTTTAATTTATTTGCAATCTTCTTTGCAAGACCGCCGGCTAAACCGAGACTATCAAGTTTTACCTCCATACCGGTGACCGTTCCGGGAGATAATCCTAAAAAATTCTGCGCATTTTTAATAGATATAAAAGAGAAAGTGGAATCGTAATTATACATTCCGCTGTTAATTATGCCGCAAACTATAAATCTTTCCGTCTTAGGCATAACGCCGAAAGGGGTAATACGCCCTTCAGGAGAAATTACCGTTACTCTGTCGCCCACGGAAACTCCCAGATTTTGCGCTAAAACTTTACCGAGCACTATTTCGTTTTTATTTTTAACGTTTAAACCCGATAAATTTCCTTTAACGAGATATTTTTTTAAATCCGTAACTTTCTCTTCGGAATTTACGTCTATTCCTCTTAATACGCTGCCGGTAGAGGTGCTTGAAGAAGTTATCATAACGTCCGTATAGATAAAAGGAGAAACGTCTTGGACGCCCTTTACCGAACGTATTTTGCTTATAGCGCTTTTATAATTATTTACAAAGCCGTTATAATTTAAAACTATTACCTGCGACTCTATGCCTATAACTTTTTTTTCTAAAGCATGGTCGAAACCGCTCATTACCGATATAACTACTATAAGAGCCATTACCCCTATAGTTATCCCCATTACCGATATTAGGCTCAATAGCGATATAAACGAGTTATTTTTCGGCTTTAAATAATGCAGGGCTATTTTAGAATGAAAACTCATTATTTATTAAATTAACTTATTTTATTTATTTTACGGGCTTAAGCAAAGGAAACAGTATGACGTCTCTTATAGAATGAGAATTAGTCAATAACATAACTACTCTGTCTATGCCTATACCGCACCCTGCGGCAGGAGGAAGCCCCTGTTTTAAAGCTTCTATGTAATCGTCGTCCATTTCCGCCGGCAAACCTTCTTTGATTTTTGTATCAACCTGCATTTTAAAACGTTCTTCCTGGTCAACCGGGTCGTTGAGTTCCGAAAATCCGTTGCCTATTTCTCTTCCTGCTATAAAAAGTTCAAATCTGTCCGTCACCGAACCGTCTTCATCGTTTCGTCTCGCAAGCGGAGAACTTTCCACCGGATAATCGGTAATAAAAGTCGGGTTTATCAGTTTAGGCTCTACCGTTTCGTCGAACAAAACGGTCAACAATTCACCAAGACTATCGGTTTTGCTTATACCTGCGGTATTTCTTTTAGACAGAATATCGAAAACCTTGTCGGAAGAATCAAATTCTTCCGTCTTAAATCCGCCTATTTCTATTAAACTGTCTTTTAGTTTTATTTTTTTGAAAGGCGGCTTAAAATTTAATTTTTCCGTTCCGTATTCGACTTCGTAATAACCGCAAATTTTTAACGCCAGTTCGGACATCATTTTTTCTACAAATTCCATAAGATAATTATTATTGGAATAAGCCATATAAAATTCCAGCATAGTGAACTCGGGATTATGTCGGACGGATATTCCTTCGTTTCTAAAATTTCTTCCTATTTCGTAAACGCGGTCGAATCCGCCGACCACCAATCTTTTAAGATATAATTCCGGCGCTATTCTCATATAGAGTTCGATATTAAGAGCGTTATGATGCGTTTTGAAAGGTCTTGCCGTCGCCCCCCCGGGATTAGCCTGCATAATAGGAGTTTCTACTTCCAAAAAATCGCACGAATTCAGAAAAGAGCGGAAAAAATTAATAGTTTCAGCCCTTTTCTTAAAAATTTCCCTTACTTCGGAATTCGCTATTAAATCGACGTATCTTTTGCGGAAACGAGCTTCTATATCTTTTAGCCCATGCCATTTTTCGGGCAGAGGAAGAATAGATTTTGTTAGAATCTGTATATTCTCTACTTTAATCGTTAATTCACCCGTTCTTGTTCTAAAAAGATGCCCCTTTACGCCGCATATGTCTCCGGCTTCGATATATCCGCTAAACAGTCCAAAATCTTTTTCTTCAACCGAACCTTTTTGAATATAGCACTGCATCTCTCCAAAACCGTCCCTTAACCTGAAAAATGAAGCCTTGCCAAAACTTCTTACAATGATAATCCTGCCTGCCGTTTCAATTTCGACCCTGTTATTTTCAAAAAAATCTTTATCGTTGCCGCTATATTTTTCGATTATATCCTTTATATTTTCTTTTTTTTCAAAATCGTTTGAAAAAGGATTAATTCCGCTTTCTTTCAACTTTTTTAACTTTTCCAAACGAACTTTTTCTATAATATTTAATTCATGTTCCTGTTCCAAAACTTCCCCCTCATTTTCTTATTCTTTATTTTTTACGCCAAGCAGATAAGCGCTTATAAACTCGTCTATATCTCCGTCGAAAACGCTTTTGTCGTCGTATATAGTAACGCCCGTCCTGTGGTCTTTTATAACGCGGTTTGGATTAAGGGTGTAAGACCTTATCTGCGAACCCCACGATATTTCTTTTTTAGTTTTGTTTAACTTATCTTCCTCTTCTTCTTTTTTCTTTTTATAATAATCGTATAATCTTGCCCTTAAAAGTTTATAAGCGGTTTCCTTATTTTTATGCTGGGACCTTTCGTTCTGGCAGGCGACGACGATTCCGGTCGGAATATGCGTCAATCTGACGGCCGAATCGGTAGTATTTACATGCTGTCCTCCGGCGCCGCTCGAACGATAGGTATCTATTTTTACGTCTTTTTCGTCTATCACCACGTCTATAGAATCGTCTATCTCCGGATAAACAAACACTGAGGCAAAAGAAGTATGCCTTCTTTTGTTTGCATCGAAAGGCGAAATTCTTACGAGTCTGTGAACCCCGCTTTCCGCTTTAAGATAGCCGTAGGCGTATTTACCGTTCACTATAAATGTAACGCTTTTAACCCCGGCTTCCTCGCCTGCGTTAAATTCCATTATCGACGTTTTAAATTTTCTACGCTCGGCCCATCTCAGATACATCCTGAGAAGCATGTTCGCAAAATCCATAGATTCAGTTCCACCGGAGCCGGCATGAATTTCGACGATAGCATTGAGTTTATCGTCTTTTCCGGAAAGCGTCATATCCATTTCTAAAGCGGCAACTGTTTTTTCTAAGGATTTTACGTTAACGGAAATATCTTCGAGCATTTTCTCGTCGTTTTCTTCTATGGAAATATCGTATAAATCTTTTGTATTTTTAAATTCTTCGTCCGCCGAATAAAAAGGTTTAAGTTTGTTTTCTATTCCGGACCTTTCTATCAATATTTCTTTGGAAAAAGTTATATCTTTATAAAAATCTTCTTTGGAAGATACATCTTCTATTTCTTTAAGCCTTGTTTCTAAAATATCGACTTCAAAGCATCCTCCGCAGTTTTTCCAATTTTTCTTCGAGAGCTTTCAGGCTCCTTTCCAAAAAGCTTATATTTAAAAGCGAATCAGCCTGCGGGATGGACATTTAAAAACCTCCGTATTTTTTAAACATTTTTCTTAAAAATATATATGCCATAGAAATTATAAAAACGGCATCTACGATATAAGCAAATATATTACCATATAATGCAAAAAAAGTCTTTCTATTAATTAATTTAACGTAACCTATCATATAAGTACGCTTAAATATCGCGGTTTCGTCTAAAATTTTCCCGACCGGCGATATTATTCCGCTTACACCTGAATTTCCGGAGCGGGCAATAAACCTTTCGTTTTCTACCGCCGGAAAAACCATCATAGACATATCCTGATAAGGAGCAGATGTTTTTCCATACCATGCATCGTCCGTAATGCTTACGAAAAGATTTGCGCCGTTTTTTGGAAAATGCCTGACCAATCCGTCGAAATAAGCCTCGTAACAAATCATAGAACCTATTTTTAATTTTCCGTTGCGTAAAATTCTAAATTTTTTGCCTGCCGTAAAGTTTCCTATTCCCGCACCTCTTAAAATATGCGCAAGAAACGGAAATTGCCTCTTTAGCGGTATATATTCCCCAAACGGGACCAGCTGATGCTTGTCGTAATAAGAATATTTTCCATATCTGCTAAACATATAATCTCTGTTATAGTAATGATATTTCCCGTTAAAAAAATTAAGCCCGAGCGCTCCGAAAACTAAATCGATTTTATGATTTTTGACAAATCCCATAACTTTATTCCAGTAAAACGGATATACGGATATAATATAAGGAAGCGCCGTTTCCGGCCATATAACGAGCCGCGGTTTATATTTTAAAGACTGCTTCGTCAATTTAAGATAGATATGCGTGGTTCTTTTTTTCGTAATTTTCCATTTTTGAAACATTCCTATGTTTCCCTGAATAAGGGCGACCCTTAACGGCTTTTTATGTTTAACTAGTTTATTTACAGAATATATATTGTAATATCCGTATAATATTACTAAAATAAAAACCGATATAACGAAAAACAGTTCAAATAAAGCCTGTTTTTTTGAAATCCGGTTTTTTAAAAAAATAAAGCTGAATATCGCGTAATTAACGAGAACTATTATAAAAGATAGTCCAAAAACGCCGATAATATTTGAAATTTGTATAAAAGGTATATTTAAATACTGCGAACAGCCTAAGTTTTCCCATGGAAAACCCGTTAAGAGTTTGGATTTCAGAAACTCGAAAAAAACCCAGCTCGAGGGAATTAAAATGAAGCTTAATTTTTTATACCGGTCTAATATAATTCTTCCAAAACCTGCGAATAAAGCAAAATATAAAGCCAGATAAGAAGCGAGCAGTAAAAGCGCAAAGACTGCTATATAATAAGGAAGAGCGCCGAACACGCGGACGGTGTAAACTATCCAGTAAAGTATGATTATATACGAAACGATACCGGCTGTAAAACCGTATAAAAAGGATTCCTTGAAACTTTTAGACATGTTTACGGCATATAAAAGAGGAACTAACGAAAACCATGCAAGAAATTCAAAATTAAAGTTAGGGAACAAAAAAGCCGTTAAAATACCAGACAAACATGCCCAGCATAGATTTTTTATTGTATCATACGTTCTCGCCTTCATTAATTATAATCCTATTTTGTAGCTCAAATTTCGATTTAGAAACTATTTAATAAATTCCGTTATTTTCTATCGGTAATTTTACGTTTTAGAGGACTCCCATAATTTATCAAGACTTTCGGCATCTAATTTTGACAGCGGTTTTAAAGCTTTTTCTTCCATATATCCGAATCTTTTTATAAATTTATCGGAAGATTTATTTAAAGCGGCGCATGGGTGTATATCTAAGAGCCTTCCGAGATTTACGGCGGAAAATAAAATATCTCCGTATTCTTCGGTAATTTTATTTTTATCGACATTATTATTATTTAATTCTTCTTTGAATTCGGTAATTTCTTCATAAACTTTTTTCAACGCGCCTTCCGCATCCTTAAAATCGAAACCCATTCTTTTAGCCTTTTCCTGAACCATATATGCCCTGTGAAGAGAAGGCATAGACTCGGAAACGTAAACCGATGGATTTTTGGGCAGAGCGGGCATATTTTTTAACTTTTCTTTTTTTTCTTCCCCTTTAATCCTTTCCCAGTTTTTAAGAATAACGTCTTCAAGACATTCGCCCTCGTTTAAAGAAAATTTTTCGTCGAAAACATGAGGATGTCTTCTTATAAGTTTTTTATTTATTGAATCTATAACGTCGTCGATAGAAAACTCGTTTTTATCTGCGTAAATGTCCGATAAAAAAACGACCTGAAGAAGAAGGTCGCCAAGTTCTTCCATAATTTCAGCTTTGTTATTTAAGCTTATCGCATCTACGACCTCGTAGGCTTCTTCTATAATATAAGGTTTCAAGGTTTCTTCCGTCTGTTTTCTGTCCCATGGACAACCGTTTTCGGACCGTAATTTTTTTACAATCTCAATCAGACCTTTAAGTTCGTTATATCTTTGTTTACCGTTTTTCATTGTTTGCCCTCTTTCAAAAATAAAACAGCTTAAATATTAAAGCGGTTATTAAAATACCTATAATGCTTCCCGTTATAACCTCTATTCTGGTATGAATGCCGCTGTTTATTCTCGACAGAGCTA
This sequence comes from bacterium, assembly GCA_027318865.1. GTDB lineage: Bacteria > SZUA-79 > SZUA-79 > Acidulodesulfobacterales > Acidulodesulfobacteraceae > Acidulodesulfobacterium_A. Next base: position 41,410 of record DAHVOJ010000005.1, read on the forward strand.
TAATAACCGCAAGAATAAACGTAAGCAGCGAAACTACCGGATTTAAAGTTAAAAAAGAAACTATCAGCCATATAGAAAAGGCGATAGCCGCATGTCCGCTTGGGAATCCCCCTCGTAAAGGAGTCCCCTTGTTAAACAGCGCTTTGGTTATTATAATGCCGACAAAAACTATCGATATAATTATTACAGATATATCCGAACCTTCGGTTTTTATCATATTAATGATATAGTATATCAAATAATAAAGATATTTTGAAAAAATTATATATCCTATGATGAATGAACCGAATGCGGATAAAAATACAGCTCCGGCGGCTAAATTTTTAACCGCCGCTATTTCGTCCGAATGTTCTTTTGAGACAAAATCCGCAAGATATTCTACGGACGTATTAAGCATTTCTGCAAACAAAACAAAAAAAGCCGAAATAAGTATAAGCAAAACGTCTATTTTGGAAACTCTTAAAAAAAGCGCAAGAAGTATAGCCGCAAGAGCCGAAATAAAATGAATCCTCATATTCTTCTCGGTCTTAGTGGCTAAAATAATGCCCTCTATAGCGGCGTTAAAAGATTCCAGACGGCTTCGAGAATCGTTCTTCATTTTTTTTTATAATTTACAACTCTTTATACAAAAGATTTTGCATATACTTCATATCTTTATCGTAATCTTCGTCGTCCGGGTTAAGACTGTGTTCCTCGTCGTGAACATACCCAAAAAGGTGCAGAATACCGTGTATTATCAACAAAGCAATCTCCCTGCCTTGACCCCTTTTATAATATTCAAAATGGTTTGCATCGTAATTTCTGCCGTTTCGCGATATCCATTCGGCTTTTTCCCAAAAACTCCTGTTAATACCGTAATTTTTTTGCGCTGCCGAAGGAGATATGTATATTTCTCCTATATGATAAACGCCGTCTATCCATTCTTTAATTTCAAACGACAGCACATCGGTAACTTTATTTTGATTTCTGTAGGTTTTATTTAATTTTTTGATATAATTTTCGGAGCAAAAAATTAAACCGATTTCGTAAGAACCGCAATAAAGTTTTTTTATAGAGTTTTTAACGATATAACGGACTGATTTTTGGTCTATTTTCGATTTTCTTTGGATATCCGTTATATTTATTACCGTTTTCATCCGCTTCATTTTTACCTGTGCCTTCTATTTGCCTGCCTGCATAAGGAACTCTTTGATGGAAAACAGAATTTAAAACTTTTACGAAAGCGTCTCCTATAATATGAAGCTCTTTCAGCGTGAGTTCGCATTCGTCGAGCTGTCCGTCCGTATAGATTCTATTGATAGTTTTTCTGACCATAAGTTCGAGTCTGGACGGAGATATATTAGACATGGACCTCGATATCGCTTCTACGGAATCTGCCAGCATAACTATGCCGGCTTCTTTGGTTTGAGGTTTTTTGCCGGTATATCTAAAAACATCGCTCGAAATACTCACGTCTTTATTTTCATTGAAAGCCTTCTCGTAAAAAGTTCCAATCATCGAGGTCCCGTGATGTTCGGCTATTATGCTTTCAATTTTATCTCCAAGTTTATATTTTTTGGCGAGCTCCTGCCCGTCTTTTACGTGAGAAGCTATAATTAAACTGCTCATGGTAGGAGCAAGCTTATTATGCGGATTTTCGGAATTTGTTATATTTTCGATGAAATAGTTTGGTTTTGTTATTTTTCCTATATCGTGGTAAAGGCTTGCTACCCGGGCTAAAAGCGGGTTTGCGCCTACCGCCGTTGCAGCCGATTCCGCAAGAGTCGATGTCATTATGGAATGTTGATACGTACCGGGGGCTACTATAGAAAACTGCCTTAGCAGAGGGTTCCCCGGACCAGAAAGCTCTAACAGCTTAAAATCGGTCGTAAAACCAAACAGCCTCTCCAAAAGAGGTATGAGTCCGATAACCATAATGGAAGAAATAACGCCCGATAAAAATGCGGAGATTAATGCGTAAATATTTTGAATATTTATAAGGTTAAATCCTATCAATACAAACGCCAGCACCATCAAAACGTTTAAAACTCCCGTAATAATCCCTGCTTTAATTACTCTGCTCCATGAAGAAAAATCGAAGACCTCATATGAAGCTATTAAACTTCCTGCAAATGTATATATCATGAAAAAAATAGAGTTTTTAAAAATTATAGAAGTGAGGATAGAAAAAAGAGCTATATACACGACCGAAACTTCGGAATTTAAGATTATCCTGACAAGCATAGGTCCGAATGCGAAAGGTATCAAGTAATATATGTCGTTTTTATCGATAAAAGGGAAATAAAGGGAAATCGCATTTGAAAAAATAATTCCCGCTTTAATTAATAATATAGAAAATAATAAAACGGAAATAATAAAAATAATATTTTTAAAATCTAAAGACGTCCGAAATTTTTTTATATACCTGTACGGAAATACATAAGATAAGGATAACAGCATTGTTATAATTAAAAACAAACCGATTAACGAAGGTATATTATTTTTTAACTTAAATTCGGCATCGTAAGTGTTTAATTCAAGCGCTTTAGACTTGGTTATCAGACCTCCGGCGTTTATTAAAAGCACGCCTTTGTTGACGCTTATAAAAATAGGCTTGTTTTCTTTTTTAATACTTTCTATTTTCTTGAGAGTAAGATATTTTGAATATACGATGTCGGGCTTTATGATACGATAAGCCAAATTGTAAATATCGTTTTGCATATAAGCCGGTAAAAAATAAAAATATTTTACCGTATAATAATACACAAAATTTTTTGACTTTTTTAAAGTAAAAAACATTTGCGGATAATTGATAATTTTTTGCCTGTTCGTTACGGTATTTTTAATTTCTATATTTTTATTGCCGGACGGAAGTTTAGATAAAACACCTTTTCTATATACGTTTACAACTATTTTTAAAATATAATCTTCTACATTTTTATTATAATTCAAATCGTAAAATTCGTTAAGAACGGTTTTATTTAATTTAATGCCGAGTTTGGAAGCAAATATATTTTCTGTTATCTCTTTATTTTGTCCATTTATGATATGACCGTTCTTATAAGATCTTGCGAGGGAAAAAGCTCTTTTTATTTTTCTCGACAGATCCGTTTTAATTTCGGGATAATAAAGATAAATATCCGGACTACCGCTAATTTTCTTTTTCAGAAGAGCGTTTGTAGCTTTCGTGTTTACATACCTGAAACTTCTTTTAGCTATTACGGTTTTAGTCGATATTTCTCCGGCTTTATATTTATTTTTTATAAATTTCAATCCGTTATAAAGTAAAAACGTTAAAAATACCGAAGATATTAAAAGAAGGATTAAAAGCGGCGAATAACGGCTTTTAATTTCCAGAGTGTTATTTTTTAGGAATTCTAAAAATTTAGTTCTTTTCATAGGCTTTGATTATATTACGGACTAACTTGTGGCGCAGAACGTCGGTTTCGTCAAAATTAACGACTTCTATCCCGGAAATATTTCTTAATATCTTACTTGCGGTTATAAGCCCGGAATCTTTATTAGAAGGCAGATCGGTCTGAGTAATATCTCCGTTTATAACGATCTTGGAGCCAGAGCCTATTCTGGTGAGCATCATTTTCGTTTGTTCGTTTGTGGCGTTTTGCGCTTCATCGAGTATTATAAACGAATTGTTGAGGGTTCTTCCTCTCATAAACGCTATCGGCGCAACCTCTATAACATCGGTTTCTATAAGCTTTATAACTTTTTCAAACTCCATCATTTCGTAAAGCGCGTCATATAACGGTCTCAAATACGGATTTATTTTTTGGGCTATATCTCCGGGCAAAAAACCTAATTTTTCTCCAGCTTCGACTGCCGGACGAGTTAATATAATTCTATCAAAGATCTTCTTTTGAAATAAGGATACTGCGCACGCCATCGCAAGATAAGTTTTGCCGGTTCCTGCCGGTCCAATACTTATAACTATGTCGTTTTTAAAAATTGCGTCTGTATATATTTTCTGGTTAGGAGTCCTTGGAGTTATGTTTTTTTTTCTCGGAGTTAAAAGAATAGACGAATAAATCTGGGTCTCGACGTTAATTTCCGGATTATCTAATTTTATTTTAGCCAATCTTTTTAAATCGCCGCATTCGACGACGACATTCGTTTTAAATAAATTTAACAGATCGCGTATAAAACCGCCCGCCGACTTAACATTTTTACCGCCGCCTTTAACTATTATTATATTTCCCCTTACGGACATTTCAACGTCGAATTCGGATTCTATCAGGCTTTTTATGCCGGATGACGGGTTTGAAAATTTATTAAAAAGTTCTATATCTTCAAGCTCTATTTTCTCGGTATCGCTCTTTTCTTGTTTTACCGCCGCCGATTTTGCAGCTTTTTTAAATTCCTTCTGCTTTTTAACGTGAACGGCTGAAATGTTCCTGCTTTTAACCGAGGAGTTATGCCCGCGTCTTATCTTTTTATTATCGCTTAGCAAATTTTATTTTTAATTTTTCCTTTAATTCAATTATATAAATTTTGTTTTAATTGTCTTTATGTTTTGATTATAACATTATTGTTGAAAAAGTCAAAAACACAATTTAAGAACATTATTGAAAATTTCGAATTTTAATGAAATAATATAATAAAGTCGATAAATTCTAAATTTTAATGAAATCTATAAATCCATGTCCCAAAAAAAATATATATTTACTCTTATTATATTTGTTGCGGCGATAATTATTTCCGCCGCTTTTTTTGCAAAATTTTTATTCCTGCCTTTACGGTTTTCCGCAACGCGGAACGCAACCCTAAAATCCGACATTATAAAACCTGAGAAAAAAATAAAATTGATGCGGCTTAAATTACATAAAAAAATCAAATCGCGTAAAAAGAAAATTTACAAGCCGGACATGTCAAAGCCGATAAACTGCTTAAATCTTAATATATTCGAATGCACGATAAAATATTTGCAATATCTCCGTTATCTTCCTATTTCGGTAACCGCGGAAGATAAATATAAGTTTTCTTTCCCTATCCCTAAAAATCTCGGGAATATTGTAGATTCGTATAAGTGGAACGAGCAAAATCCGTTTATTATAGGAGCGGCCGCGAAATATCTTAATGAATCGGGCAGAATTAAAGACGGGGAATACGACAGACCGGAAATAAATAATAAATTTTTGTTTGAGCTTGAAAAAAGCGCCGAAAAAGACGAGTTTAACAAACAGCCGTGGGATTGGGTTTTAGTTAGACAGGCAAAAACAGGCGAGAAAGCTGAATTATATGAAAACGGACGAAAAGTTTTTTCTTTCCCGGTAAATACGGGAGTATTAGGTTTGACTCCGGACGGCACGTGGTATATCTTTCTTAGATTACCGCATACTACTATGATAGGTTTGTTTCCGGTACGTATTTCAAAAAAAGCATATGCATCTTTGAAGTTGAAGCATCCTAAAAAAATAAAATGTTTAGACGGACATCCGGTAGAAATGGTTCCCTACGCAGATTCCGGAATAAAATATGTAGATTATTTTAATAAGGGTATAGCTCTGCACTATATGCCGCGTAAAAGTTACGGTTTTCCGCAGTCGGCAGGATGCATCGAACTGCCGAAACAATATGCTTTATTGTTATATAAACATCCCGGTTACGGTTACGGAACTATAGTAACGGTTACCGGTTTTACCGTAAGCAAGCCAAAAGAAAAACAAATTAAAAAAACAAAGCCTCGGAAAACAATTAAGGCGAAAAAGACCTTGCCGGTTAGTCCCGTACGGATTAAAAAATCGCAAATCTAATATTTTCTCAATAAGCCTATTGGTCAAGGATTATGGTCTTATAATTACGTTTTTTAAGATACTTGCGGAATCGTTTTTCAAGGCGAATGAGACAAGGATGTAGCTTATTACGCCTGTTGCGAGGGAAACCAAAACAACGGTTAACGGACCGTAATGAAGTCTGCCGAAGACGACTATTAAAAATTCAACTATAAATCCCATAATGAAACTTGCGATTAAGGTTTTAACAAACGATTTAAAAAAATCGGCGCCCAATCCTATGCCTTTTTCCGACGTAAGTTTTCTTAAGAGAAACAGATAATTAAAAATTAAGGAAATACTGGAGGCCAATGCAAGTCCGTAAACGCCCATAACCCGCATAAGCGCGACGGCAAATACAATATTTATGACCAATGAGATTATAGCCGCATTAACCGGAGTTTTGGTATCTTTCATAGAATAAAAAACCGGAACGACCGTCTTTAAAAGCGCGGACGCCCACAAGCCGGCGATAAAAAACAGAAGAACTCCCGCCGTTTTTTGCGCATCCGCCGCATCGAATATTCCGTGCATATATATTAATCTTACGAGACTGCTTCTTAAAAGTATCAAACCTATACTTGAAGGAATTATTATAAAAAACATGAGGGACGAGGCAAAATTAAAAGCTCCGTCGACTTCCTTAACGTCGTTTTTTGCAAACGAAGCGGAAAGTGCCGGAAAAATAGCCGTCTGCATTGCTATCGCAAAAACGCCGAGGGGAAATTGATACAACCTGTCACCGTAGTAAAGATAAGAAATACTGCCGGAAGGCAGAAAAGACGCAAGAAGAGTGTCAAAAACCAGATTAAGCTGAATTACCGCCATTCCCAAAAGAGACGGCGTAAGCAGTTTAAAAACGGACTTTACGTCGCTGTTTTTAAAGTTAAATTTGAAACCTAGCTTAATTTTCTTTTTTTTAATATAATAAATCTGCGACAAAAGTTGTAATATCCCGCCTAACATAACGCCTGCCGCAAGAGCATATATGCCGGGATGAAAAAAAGGCCTTAAAAAAATAGCCGATATTATGAATAAAACATTTAATATTATAGGATATATCGCTCCGGGAGCATAAGAACCGTGGACGTTCAAAACCCCCGATAAAAATGCCGAGAGCCCTATCATAAATATATACGGGAACATAACCTTGGTAAGAAGCACTGTAAGCCGTAATTCAAGCGGTTTGTCTAAAAAACCCGGCGCCGTAACCGCTACGAAAAAGAACGAAAATAAAAATCCTGCTAAAGAAAGAAATAAAAGGATAAAAAATAATGCGGTAAAAACGGTTTTAAACAGGTCTTCCGAATCGGTCTTACTCTTTTTAGCCAAATTATCCGAGTAAACCGGAATAAACGATGCCGATATCCCCCCCTCGCCGAAAAGCCTTCTGAATAAGTTCGGTATCCTGAAGGCTACGAAGAACGCGTCGGTAGTCATTCCTGCGCCGAAAAAGTACGCAATGCAGACATCCCTTAATAAGCCTAAAATCCTGCTTATCAAAGTAAAAAACGAAACAACCGATAAATTTCTGACTATTTCATGGTTTTTTGGTTGAGAGGGCATCTGCCGTTCTAAAGATATTTTTGAATAAGAATTTCCGCTATCTGCACTGCGTTAAGAGCCGCCCCTTTCCGTACATTATCCGCTACAATCCATAAGTTCAGACCGTTCGGCACGGAAAAATCCTTTCTGAGCCTGCCGACAAAAACCTCGTCTTTTCCGGCGGCCTGAGTCTGGTAAGGATACCTTTCGTCGGGGTTGCCGCTTAATATGTCGTCTATGAGTTTTACCCCGCCTGTTTCCGACAATATTTTCTTAATATCTTTAATATCGAAACTTTCTTTCGTTTCTATATTAACGGATTCTCCGTGGGAAAAAAATACGGGAACGCGCACCGCCGTGGCAGATACTCCTATATTCTTATCGTGCATTATTTTGCGGGTTTCATTAACCATTTTAATTTCTTCTTTCGTGTATCTTTCGTCGCCAAAAACATCGATTTGAGGAATACAGTTGAAAGCAATCTGGACGGGAAATTTTTCCGGATAAAGAGCGCCTTTTGCGTTAATAATGCCGGTAGTCTGATAAAACAGTTCGTCCATAGCCTTTTTGCCCGCTCCGGAAGTGGACTGATAAGTAGAAACGACTATTCTTTTTATTTTATATCTGTCGTGAATAGGTTTAAGCGGCACGACCATTTGAATAGTAGAGCAGTTAGGATTCGCTATTATATTTTTTTTTGAATAATATTTTATATCGTCGGGATTAACTTCGGGAACGACTAACGGAACGTCTTCGTCCATCCTGAAGTAAGACGTATTGTCGATAACTACCGCTCCTTCCTTTGCGGCAATAGGCGAGAACCTTGCGCTTATAGAACCTCCCGGACTGGATAAGACTATATCGATATTCTTTTTCTTAAAAGAGTCTTCTTTCAAGGCATCTACGATATAATTTTCGCCTTTAAATTTTATGGTTTCGCCGAGAGAATTTTCGGAAGCAAAAAGATAAAGTTCTCCGACCGGAAAATTTCTCTGTTCCAGTATTTCTATAAATTCCCTGCCGACAAGACCGGAAGCCCCGGTAATGCCGATATTATATTTTTCTTTTTTCATACTATTTATGTTTTATCCGCACTAAATTTTTATTTTTTTAATTCGTCTATTACCGCCCTGCCCATATCTTCGGTGCCAACGAGCTTGGTCCCCGGAGCGTTTGAATAAATATCGGCAGTCCTGTATCCGTTTTTAATTACTTTTTCTACGGCTTTTTCTATTTTTTCGGCAAGAGTATCCATATCGAAACTGTATCTCAGCATCATTGCAGCCGATAAAATAGCCGCAAGCGGATTAGCTTTATTTTGTCCCGCTATATCCGGAGCGCTGCCGTGTATAGGCTCATACATTCCTTTTTTGCCGTTGAGGCTCGCCGACGGAAGCATTCCTATGGAACCCGCAACCATAGAGGATTCGTCGCTTAATATATCTCCAAACATATTCGTCGTCACGATAACGTCGAAATTCTTAGGCTGCCTTATTAACTGCATAGAACAGTTATCGACGTACATATTTGTCAATTCAACGTCTTTGTATTCTCCGGCCACTCCGGCAACGACATTTCTCCACAACTCGGTACATTCGAGAACATTGGCTTTATCGACGGACAATACTTTTTTCCTTCTCTTTCTTGCAATTTCAAAGGCGATTTTAGCTATTCTTTCTATCTCTTTAGTGGTATAAACAAGAGTATTAATGCCTTTTTTCTGTCCGTCCTCCAGATCGAAAACGCCCCTCGGCTGACCGAAATATATGCCGCCCGTCAGTTCCCTTACTATCATCATATCGGTTCCCCGAACTACGTCTTTTTTTAAAGGAGAGGCATCGATAAGTTCGTCGTAAATTTTCGCAGGTCTTAAATTTGCATATAAATCAAGGTCGTATCTTAACGACAATAGCGCCTTTTCGGGTCTCAGTTCTATCGGAAGAGATTCCCACTTGGGTCCTCCTACGGCTCCAAAAATTACGGCATCGGCATCTTTTGCAATTTTAAGGGTTTCTTCGGTTATAGGCTTTCCGTATTCGTCGTAAGACGCTCCTCCAACTAAACCTTCTTCGATTTCATAGCCGATAGAATGGGAATCCAACAAAAACTTTAATACTTTGACGGCTTCCCCGGCCACTTCCGTTCCTATTCCGTCGCCGGCAAAAAGAGCTAATTTGAGCATAACTTATTTCTTACCCTCCTTAATCTTTTTTTTGGCGTATGCAATCAAGCCGCCCGCGTTGACGAGTTCCGACATAAACTTAGGAATAGGTTTAGCTTTTACTAGGGTGTTTTTAGTTTTATTTTTAATTTCTCCTGCGTCCGTGTCCACTTCGAGCATATCGCCGTCGTCTATTCCGCCGGTATCCGCCGAGAGAATAAACAAGCCTATATTAAAAGAATTTCTGTAAAAAATCCTTGCAAAACTTTTAGCTATTACTACCTGCACTCCGCATGCTTTAATAGCTATGGGGGCATGTTCCCTCGAAGAACCGCATCCGAAATTATTTCCTGCGACTATGAAATCACCCTTGGACACCTTTGAAGAAAAAGATTCGTCTGCATCTTCCATACAGTGTTTTCTTAAATTTTCTTCGCTTGAATCGTTTAAATATCTTGCCGGTATAATGGCGTCCGTATCTATATTGTCGCCGAATTTAAAAACTTTTCCTTTGAATATCATAAATAATGCTCCTTTATAAATATTAAAAACCTTCTCTATACACCGTCATTCCTGCGGAAGCGGTAATGACGATCTTAATTTATACTAAAATATTACAACCACAGATAAAACAATAAACTTTTTTATACGCCGTCATTCCTGCGTAAGCAGGAATCCAGAATTACTTATTTGGAATTAAGATACTTCGTCGGGACTTGCGATTTTGCCTAGTATCGCGGAAGCGGCGCAGACTGCGGGATTTGCAAGATAAACTTCGCTGGCAACGTCCCCCATTCTTCCTTTAAAGTTTCTATTTGTAGACGATATTGCCCTTTCGCCGTCCGCCAGTATTCCCATGTATCCTCCGAGACAAGGTCCGCAAGTCGGCGTGCTTACCACCCCTCCGGCATCCATAAATATATCTATGAGTCCCTCCTTTTCAGCTAGTCTGTAAATATCCGGAGTTGCTGGGATAACGATAAGTCTTGTATATTTTGCTATTTTTTTGCCTTTTAATATCTGTGCGGCGATTCTTAAATCTTCTATCCGTCCGTTTGTGCATGAGCCTATAACGGACTGGTCTATTTTTATATTTTTCGCGGAAGCCTCGTTAATATCCACGCTGTTTTCCGGAAGATGAGGAAAAGCAACCTGCGGATTAATAGTCCCGGTATTAAAATTTAAAACTTTGGCATATTCGGCTTCTTCATCGCTCTTATAAAATATATAATCCCTTTTTGCCCTGCTTTTAACATAATTTTCGGTGATTTCGTCCGGTTCGAATATTCCGCTTTTTGCTCCGGCTTCTATCGCCATATTGGATATTGTAAGCCTGTCAGCCATTCCGAGATGCTTAAAGGTGCTTCCCGTAAACTCCAATGCCATATAGTTTGCGCCTTCGACGCCTATCTGTCCTATCAGATAAAGAATTAAGTCTTTACCGGACACCCATTTTTTAGGCTTTCCTTCAAAAATAACTTTTATAGATTCGGGAACTTTCAACCATAATTCTCCAAACGCCATAGTATAAGCCAAATCCGTAGAACCTACACCTGTGGCAAATGCCCCCAGAGCGCCGTATGTACATGTATGCGAATCCGCCCCTATTACGAGATCGCCCGGAAGGACTATACCTTTTTCGGGAAGAAGCGCATGTTCGACGCCTGCCTCTCCGCATTCGAAATAGTTTTCTATATCGAATTTTTTCGCAAACTCTCTGAGCATCTTTGCCTGTTTAGCGCTTAAAATGTCTTTGTTCGGAACAAAGTGGTCCGGGACTAAAGCTATTTTTCTTCTGTCGAAAACTTCGCTTATTCCTATAGCTTCAAACTCTTTTATGGCTATAGGAGCGGTAATGTCGTTTCCTAAGGCTATATCCACCCTTGCGTTGACTATATCTCCTGAAGATATTTCGTTTAAATCGGTATGGTTTAAAATTATTTTTTCCGTAATGGTTAAAGGTTTTGACATTTTGAGCCCCTTTTTTATAGTTGCAGACTTAAGTCTGCAACCTGTATCTTAATTGATTTTATTTCTCATTCCCGCCTGCATTCGGGCTTATGCATTTATTTCAATTTCGCAGACGGGTTTATCCGCGATATTTTTATTATGGATATACAGTTTATTTAAAGCATTCACGTAGGCCTTTGCGCTGGCGACTACTATATCGGTATGGGCGCTTCTCCCCGTGATGCCTGCGCCGTTATATTCTATGGTAACGGAAACGTCTCCCTGAGCCTCCGTCGTTCCTCTTATGGATTTAACTTCGTAAGCCACTACTTTTGCTTTTGAATTAACAATTTTTTCTATTGCGTTGATTGCCGCATCGACGGGACCGTTTCCGCATGAAGAATCATGTTTTAATTCTCCGTCAACGTTAAGTTTAACCATTGCAAGCGGAGAAACGGTATCGCCGCAAATTACGTTTGCATATTTTAATTCGTACTTTTCGAAATGGTGAGACTTTGAAACAAGGGAATCTATGTCTTCATCATAAATATCTTTCTTTTTATCCGCAAGATTCTTGAATTTTGCGAAAGCTTTTTCTATTTCTTCGTCATTTAATAAATAACCTAAAGAAATAAGCTTTTCCTTAAAAGCATGTTTCCCTGAATGTTTTCCGAGAACAAGTTCGTCGGGCTGCCTTCCTACACGCTCCGGAGTCATAATTTCGTATGTAGTTTTTTCTTTTAGCACTCCGTCCTGATGAATACCGGCTTCGTGCGCAAAAGCATTTTTACCTACTATCGCCTTATTGGGCTGAACGGATATTCCGGTTATATGGGTCAAAAGCTGTGAAGACCTGAATATCTCGGCGGTATTTATCGAAGTCTCGGCATTATATATATCTTTTCTTACGTCTAAAGCCATTACTATTTCTTCGAGCGCGGCGTTTCCGGCTCTTTCGCCTATACCGTTGATTGTGCATTCGACCTGATTTGCTCCCGCCAAAATAGCCGATAAAGAATTAGCGACTCCGAGCCCAAGATCGTTATGACAGTGAACGCTTAAAATAACGTTTTCTATACCCTCTACTTTTTCTCCAATATTTTTTATAAAGTTAAAAAACTCGAAAGGAGTAATATATCCGACGGTGTCGGGAATATTTACGGTCGTTGCCCCAGCCGCTATAACTCCTTTTATAACTTTACATAAAAAATCCAAATCGGACCGCGAAGCGTCTTCTGCCGAAAACTCTACATTTTCGGTAAACGATTTTGCATATTTAACCATATTTACGGCTTTTTCGTATAATTCTTCCCGGGTAATCTTAAGCTTATATTTTAGATGTACGTCGGATGTTGCTATAAAAGTATGTATAACAGGCTTTTCGGCATACTTGACTGCGGAATAAGCCCTGTATATGTCTTTTTCGTTTGCCCTTGCAAGTCCCGCTATTTCTACTCCTTTTATTTCCTGCGCTATAGTTCTAACGGCTTCAAAATCGCCTTCCGATGCGATAGGAAAACCCGCCTCTATGACGTCCACTCCAAGTCTGGACAACTGACGCGCCAGGTTTAATTTTTCTTCTATATTCATACTTGCGCCGGGAGATTGCTCGCCGTCCCTTAAAGTAGTATCGAATATTTTAATTTTTTTCAACCTTATATCGCCCATAAACCCTCCAAAATACCGCCTATTTAATTTCTTTATTCTTTTTTATCTTAACACTAACGAGATAAAAATACAATAGAGGCGAAACAAAAGAATACAGGATAAAAATGGTAAAAAGAGACTCCACGGGCTTCACTATAATTATAATTAAAATTAATAAAACCGATATAAGAGACTCAAAAGCTCTGCGCTTAAACACGGAAAAATCTTTCATTGCAAAATATCCGATATTGCTTATCATCAATAATCCGACGATTACGATCAAAGCAAGTATTATTCTACTTATCAATTCTGTTTGCAGCGAAAATTCCGTCATAAAAAAAAGGGATGAAACCACGGTTCCCGCTGCCGCCGGCGAAGGAAGACCCGTAAATTTATTATATTCCACCGAATTTACCTGCACGTTAAATCTGGCAAGCCTTAATGCGGCTCCAAGCAGATAAACAAAAACCGCCGCCCATCCTACTCTGCCGTATCCCATAAGAAACCATTTGAACGACAATATGGAAGGGGCGACCCCGAATGCTATAAGATCCGACAGCGAATCGTATTCCAAGCCGAATTTGGAACTGGTATTTGTAAGTCTGGCTACTTTCCCGTCTATTCCGTCAAGAAATATCGAAGCGATTATAAGCCAGCCCGCTATCCAGTATCTGCCTTCTATAGTGTTTACGATAGAGTAAAAACCGGACAAAAGCGAAAGACTGGTTATTAGATTAGGTAATAGAAAAACCCCCTTGGTCATGCTGTTCCTGTAAATATCGTTAGCTTTTAAGGCGTTCTCTATGGGAGGATGATTTTTTTTCTGTTTATTTGACGTTATCATTTACTTTTCCAAGAATAGTTCTTCCCGAAAACACTTTATCGCCGATACCGACATAAGGTTCAAAGCCGGCGGGCAGATATATATCTAATCTGGAACCAAATTTAATCAAACCGAACCTTTCTCCGGATTCTACGGCATCCCCTTCTTTAATCTTACATACTATTCGTCTTGCTATAAGTCCGGCTATCTGAACAAAAGCTATTTTTTTATTTTTTTCTTCTTCCTTGCCGCCGTTTAAATTTAAAATTATGCAGTTAAATTCGTTTTCTGAGGATGCTTTGTCTAAATTGGCGGAAAGAAACTTTCCTTTATTGTAAATTATCCTTTCCACTCTTCCGCTAATAGGAATTCTGTTTATATGCACGTTAAAAAGAGACATAAAAATACTTATTTTAAAAGCCTCGCCGTTTAAAAACCTGCCGTCAAAAACTTTTTGCAAAAATATTACTTTACCGTCGGCGGGAGAAATTATTTCATCAGCTTTCAACGGGGTGTCCGGTTTGCGTTCGGGATCCCTGAAAAAATAAATGCAGAATAAAAAAGATAAAATAAAAAAGATAAACAGCGATAAAAAAATATATTTTAAAATTTTATATTTTGCATAAAAATACAAAAACAAAAAAAATAGGGATAAAAATAATGCGGCGATTATAAATTTAACCCCTTCTTTTGCGATATATTTCATTTTTGTATTTTTTACGCATTTTTATATTTTAATTTTTAGATTTATCGACTATTTTATTTTTCGTTATCCACGGCATTAGCGACCTCAGCCTGCCGCCGACTCTTTCAAGCTGATGCTCTTCCCCGTTTCGCGTAAGGGCGTTAAAAGAGGGTTTGTTTGCTTTATTCTCAAGCATCCATTCGGTTGCAAATTTTCCGGTTCTTATCTCGTCAAGCACTTTTTTCATTTCGCTCTTCACCCTTTCGTCGACGATTCTCGGACCTCTCGTCAAATCGCCGTATTGAGCGGTATTGCTTATAGAATATCTCATATTCGAAATTCCTCCTTCATATATAAGATCGACTATAAGCTTCATTTCGTGAATACATTCGAAATATGCGCTTTCTTCCTGATATCCGGCTTCAATTAACGTTTCAAAACCGGCAGTCATAAGGGCGGCAAGCCCGCCGCAAAGAACAGCCTGTTCCCCGAAAAGGTCCGTCTCCGTTTCTTCTCTGAACGTGGACTCCAGAATACCGGCTTTACCTCCTCCTATCGCAGCGGCATAAGATAAAGCCATGTTCTTAGTATTGCCGGTATAATCGTTATGCACCGCAATTAAATCGGGCACTCCGCCTCCTTTTTCAAATTCGTGGCGTACAAGATGTCCGGGACCTTTAGGGGCAACCATAAAAACGTTTACTTCTCCGGGAGGAACTACCTGCCCGAAATGGATACTGAAACCGTGGGCAAAAACAAGATATTTGTCAGCCTTTAAGACAGCTTCGATATCCTGTTTATAAACTTCTCCGTGAATTTCGTCGGGAAGCAAAATCATTATAACGTCTGCTTTCTCTGCCGCTTCTTTGACGGGATATACTTCAAAGCCGGCATTTTTAGCTTTTGAAAAAGAGTTGCCGTCCGGTCTTAAGCCTATAATAACTTTAACGCCTGAATCTTTTAAATTTAAAGCATGTGCGTGCCCTTGAGAACCGTATCCTATGACGGCTACCGTTTTTGACTGAATTAATCTTAAATCGGCATCTTTTTCATAATAAATATTCATTAAATCCTCCTTTTGTAGCGGAAAACAGGCTCGAGCCCGTTTTCCATTCTTATTAAGACTTGTTATAATTATAAATATAAAATCAATTAGTTCTTTTGACTCTTTGCAATGCTACTATACCGGTCTTAACTATATCTTTTATTCCGAGCGGTCTTAAAATATCTATGAGGGAATCGATTTTCCTTTCGGAACCGGTAACTTCGAGCGTGTAATAATTTCTGGAAACGTCTATAATCCTGCCGCCGAATATTTCTTTTATTCTAAAAATATCGCTTTTGGTAGTTTCGTCGGCATTAACTTTTATTAAAACGGTTTGCCTTAGAACGGAATCCTCGTCGGTTAGTTCCTGAACTTTTATCACATTGACAAGCCTGTTTAACTGTTTAGTAATCTGTTCTAAAATTTGCGTATCCCCGGAAGTAGCAATTATCATTTTAGATTCACTTTTTTCCAGCGTTTTCGCTACACAGATGCTGTCTATATTGAATCCTCTCGCCGAAAAAAGTCCGGCTACGCGGGTTAACACCCCGGATTCGTTTTCAACGAGAATAGAAAGAATATGAGTTTTTTCCATAATAATAAAATAAATATTTTGAATATTATTAAGTTTAGACTAAAAGCATTCCCGTAATTGGAGCGCCTGGTGCGACCATTGGATACACTCCTTCTTCCCTGTCCACTACAAAATCCATTATTACGGGCTTTTTTATAGATAACGCTTTTTCTATTACGGGAACTACGTCGTCGGGATCCTTCGCCCTTAATCCGACCGCCCCGTATGCTTCGGCAAGTTTAACAAAATCGGGATTAACGTTCATCTCGGAGAAAGAATATCTTTTATGATAAAACAATTCTTGCCACTGCCTTATCATGCCGAGAAAATTATTGTTAATTATAGCTATTTTAACCGGAAGATTATACTGCACCGCAGTTGCCAGTTCCTGAATATTCATCTGAATACTTCCGTCGCCGGCAATATCGAAAACGGTCTTATCCGGCTGCGCAATCTGCGCCCCGATAGCCGCCGGAAATCCGAAACCCATAGTGCCCAGCCCGCCTGAAGTCAAAAGCGTCCTTGGATTTTTAAATTTATAGAACTGTGCCGTCCACATCTGACTCTGACCGACTTCTGTCGCTATGACGGCTTCTCCGCCGGTAAGTTCATAAATTTTTTCTATTACGTATTGAGGCTTTATTATATCTTTCATATGATACAAAAGAGGGTGTTCGTATTTCCATCCGTTTATTTCTTCGAGCCAGCCTAATCTTTCGTATTTTGCAGACGAAATTTCTTCGTTTCTGCCGTTTAAAACTTCAAGAAGACTGCTTAACACGGACTTAACGTCTCCTACGACGGGTATTTCTATTTTTACGTTCTTTCCTATCGAAGAAGGATCGATGTCTATATGGGCAAATTTTGCATTTTTACCGAACTCTTCGACTTTCCCCGTAACCCTGTCGTCAAACCTCGCTCCTATAGCTACGATAAAATCGGCATTAGATATTGCCATATTGGCCGCATAAGTACCGTGCATACCAAGCATGCCGAAAAACAGCGGGTGTTCCGCCGGAAAGCATCCGAGTCCCATAAGAGTCGAAGTTACCGGCAAATCAAGCAATTCCGCCAGTTCTAAGAGTTCTCCCGCGGCGTTTGAACTTATTACGCCTCCGCCTGCATAAAGCAAAGGTTTTTTAGCTTTTAAAATTTCTGCGGCGAGTTTTGAAATCTGAATATGATGACCGAAATACGTCGGATTATAACCGCGCAATTCTATATTTTCCGGATAATCGAATTCATATACGCTCGACGTAATATCTTTAGGTATGTCTATCAGGACTGGACCGGGCCTTCCGGTCGAAGCTATATAAAATGCTTCCTTAATAGTCCTGGCAAGATCTTTTATGTCTTTCACCAAATAATTATGTTTGGTACAGGGTCTGGTAATGCCGACGGTGTCCGCCTCTTGAAACGCATCGTTGCCTATCAGGTTTGTAGGGACCTGCCCCGTAAGAATAACCATCGGCACTGAATCCATATTGGCGGTAGCGATGCCGGTTATAGTATTGGTGGCGCCGGGACCGGAAGTTACAAGGACGACGCCGACCTTGCCGGAAGCCCTCGCATAACCGTCCGCGGCATGCGCCGCACCTTGTTCGTGCCTGACAAGTATATGTTTTATTTGAGCATTATAATTTAAAAGTTCGTCGTAAATATTTAAAACCGCACCGCCCGGATAACCGAATATAGTATCTACCCCTTCTTTTATAAGGCTTTCTAAAATTATTTTTGAACCGGTCATTAAATTTTTCTTTGAACTATTATGATTATGATTCATCTGTTATTTCCTTATATTTCTGTTAACTATAGCGCCTTCGTCGGCTGAAGAAACAAATTCCGCATATCTTGACAGATATCCGTAATCTATTTTTTTAGGTTTTTTTGAAAATTTAGTTTTTCTGTTTTCTAATTCCGGAGCGGAAAGCGCAATATTTAATTTTCTGTTTGGAATATCTATTTCTATTTTATCGCCGTCTTTCACGAGAGCAATCGGTCCGCCTTCCTGCGCCTCGGGAGATATGTGCCCTACGCAAGGGCCTCTTGTCCCCCCCGAAAATCTTCCGTCGGTTATAAGCGCCACTTTTTCGCCGAGTCCCATTCCGACTATCTGCGACGTTGGAGCAAGCATTTCTCTCATTCCTGGTCCTCCTTTAGGACCTTCGTATCTTATTACTACGACATCCCCTTCTTTAATCTTACCCTTGGAAATATTTTCCATTGCAGATTCTTCGCTGTCGAAAACTACCGCTCTTCCGGTAAATTTCATCGCGGCCTGACCGACGCCGCTGGACTTGATAACAGCTCCGTTAGGCGCCAAATTGCCGAACAGAACGGCTATCCCGCCTTCTTTGCGATAAGGATTGTCTGCTTTCCTTATAACCTCGTTATTTACATAATTAACGTCGGATATAATTTCTCCTATCGATTTACCGCTTACGGTAACGGGAGCAAGATTTATAAAATTCTTTAATTCATACAACAATGACGGAATTCCTCCGGCAAAATCCAGATCTTCCAGGAAATATTCTCCGGCAGGTCTTAAATTAGTAAGTTGCGGGGTATTCTTAGAAATATCGTCAAACAGCTTTAAATCAAGTTTGATTCCGGCTTCGTTTGCAATAGCAAGCAGATGCAGCACCGAATTTGAAGAACCGCCGAGAGCCATATCGACGGCTATAGCATTTTTAAACGAGTCTATGGTCGCTATATCTCTTGGAAATAAATTTTCGCTTCTCACAAGGTCAACGACCCTTACCCCGCTTTCGAAAGCAATTCTCTTTTTAATTGCGGAGCCTGCAATCGCCGTGCCTGCCCCCGGCAGAGACATACCTAGAACCTCGGTCATGCACGCCATAGTATTTGCGGTATAGAGACCCTGACAGGAACCCTGTCCGGGACATGCGCACATTTCTAAACCGTTTAGCTCTTTTTCGGTTATCTCGTTTATTCTGAATTTTGCTACCGCTTCGAAAGTATCGCGGACGAAAGAAAGCCTTTTCCCGTGATAATGTCCGGAAAGCATAGGTCCTGCGGTTACAACGACGGAGGGAATATTAAGGCGCAAAGATGCCATTAGCATACCGGGAGTAATTTTATCGCAATTCGTAAGCAGTATAAGTCCATCGAGACTGTGCGCCTCCGCTATGGTTTCTATCATATCGGCTATAAGCTCTCTGGAAGGCAGCGAATAATGCATTCCCATATGCCCCATAGCTATCCCGTCGCAAATTCCGGGAATGCCGAAAACGAAAGGATGCCCGCCGTTGCTGTAAACGCCGTTTTCCGCCGCTCTTTCTAAGTCTCTCATGCCGACGTGTCCGGGTATCAAGTCTGTAAAACTGGAGGCAATACCTATAAAAGGCTTCTTCATCTCGCTTTTAGCAATTCCGGTGGCATATAACAACGACCTGTGTGGAGTTCTGTCTATTCCTTCTTTGATATTGTCGCTCTTCATAATATTTATCCTTATTTTTATTAATTAATTGATTTCTTCAATTTTTTCTTTAATAATTTTTTTCATGACGTCGTTGCCGTTAAGCTTTTTTAATTTTAACTCCTTTATAACTTTCTGTTCTTCGGGCGTTAAAAAAGGTTTGGTGCTAAATTTGTCTAATGCTTTTTCTATTTCGATATGTTCTTTATAAATCTTTTTAAAATGCTCGTCTTCCGCGACAAGAGATTCTGCCGTTTTTCTTTCCGTTTCATCCAAAAATTGCATAATAAATATACCTCCTAGCCTATTTTTATAAATTATAATAATTAAATTACTTTAAAAAGGTCCGTTGCCATATACATAATACGGCGATAGCTCTTCGGCATATTTGATTTTTTTAAGAGACAAACCCGCGTCCTCTTTTTTATTTTCTAATGCATACATAGATGCATAATAAGCGGTCTGTTTAAGATCGAAAAATAATAAACGCGAAGTTAAGTTTTTAAATTCTTCGTTAATTATTGCGCGACCTTTTTCTTTATTGAGGCCGTAAACAAGGAAAGGCTCATCTTCCATATTGTTCAAAAAAGATCTTAATTCGCCTAAAGCAAAAAGATTTATTTTAATTTGACCGGTAAAATTTTTGTTTGCGCAAGAATGTTCCGAAACATAGTAACGACCTTTTGACGCATCTTTTACGGCAACGATATTTTTAAAATTTAAGTTTTTCTTAACTACCCAATATGCGCAAACAGATAAACTTCCCAATCCGATAATATTTACCCCCAGAACATACGATAACGTCTTGGCAATAGTCAAGGAAACCCTGATGCCGGTATAAGAACCGGGGCCTAAAATAACGGCTATTCCAGTTAAATCGTTTAATTTTATACCGGCTTTACACATTATTTCGTCTAACTGTTTAAATATTAATATAGAATGATTTTCATGAAAACCCGATATGGATTCCGCTCTTTTATTAAAATTTTCATCCGTTATTAATAAATTAGAATATCCGTTTGAACTGTCTATCGATAAAAACATAATAAATTAAGTTTTTATAGCCCGCAAAATGTCGTTGTAAGAAACAAACAAAAGCAGGAGAATTAAAAGCGCGAACCCTACTTTTGCCGCCGTTTCCTGAAATTTAACGCTTAAAGGACTTCTCTTGACCATTTCTATAACGGAGAACAATAAGTGTCCGCCGTCTAATGCAGGAATAGGAAATAAGTTTACAAGTCCGATATTAACGCTGATAAATGCTACAAAATAAAAAAAATCGGAAATGCCGAGACTTGCGGCGCGTCCGGAAAGTTGGGCTATCATTATAGGTCCGCCGAGATCGCTTGCGGGAAGCTTTCCGACGATGAGATAAAAAAGGCTGACTACGGTAATGTAAATAATAAACCAGATTTCTTTGACGGCGGAGTAAAAAGAATTCAATAAACCGGTATATTTGTAAAAAACAGCCTTGTTGGAAGGGGTTATCCCGATTATATATCTTTTTATCTTCTGCTTATAAATATTAAAACCCGATACTAATTCGGGTTTTACGCGTATCATGGAAAATGTAGTTTTGTTATCTATCTTTTTTTCTATTCCCAACGTTAAAGTATGTTTGCCGAATTTTTCGATATATCCGGCCAAGCCCGCCCAAGAACGAACCTTTATTCCGTTAACGCTTGCAATGACGTCGCCTTTTTTAAGACCTGCCTTTACCGCGGGCTTGCCTTTCATAACCCCGCCTATGACAGGCTTTAAAACGGGTCTTCCGGCCATGAAAATAACCGTAAATATTACGGCGGCTAAAGCAAAATTAAAAAAAGGGCCGAAAAATATAATCAAAAACTTTTTATACGGCGATAAGTTGCTGTAAGAACGCTTTTGGTCTTCCGGCGGCAATTCCTCCGAAGGATCCTCGCCGAGAAGTTTTACGTACCCGCCGAGAGGAAGAGCGGAAACGACGTACTCCGTTTCTCCGATTTGCCTGCCGAAAACCTTAGGTCCGAAACCGAGAGAAAACTTTTCGACTTTAACTCCCATTTTTTTTGCAACTATAAAGTGTCCAAACTCGTGAATAAGGACTATGATGCTTATAACTATAAGAAATGCCGCTATATCGTAAATAATTCCGCTAAACATAATTTATTTATAAATTATACCCCGTTAAAAGTTTAAAATCTTTCTGTTTCAATATATTTATTATATTTTTTTTTTGTTAAAAATGCAATTTTAATTTCTTTAATTAATCCGGCATTATTACCTTTCATTGCCTAAGGGTAATTCCAAAACGGGAGTTCAACTCTTTTACCAGACCGTCTCTTAATAAATTAACTTCTTCCATTGCGAGCGTTCTGTCGTCTGCAATTGCATCGTATCTGATAAGAAACGATATTTGTCCGCCTCCTATCTGCTTGCCGGTATAAACATCCGCCAACCTAACATTTTTGATTAATCCGGAAAATCCTTTAATAAATTTTTCTATCGTTGCATATTCTATATTTTTATCGGCAACTATCGAAATATCCTGTTCGATTTCCGGATATTTATCCGGCTGGATAAAAGATTTCTTGTCGGAAATAAAGTCCTTGATATAATCTATATCGAATTCAAATGCGAAAACCTTAGTATCTATTTTAAATTCATCGAGTATATCTTTTTTTATTTCGCCGAAAATACCCGCCTTTTGTTTGGCTATGAAAATATCTAATACGGCATTTTCATTATAAAAACTGACTGCCGCCGTTTTATTAAATAAAAATTTTTTAATACCCGATTCTTTAAGTAAAAATTCGACTACTCCTTTGCCGTTATAAAATTCGGGATCGCGGCTCGAACTTTTAATGCCCGTAGAGACACACCCGCATAAAACGTTTTTTTCGGTAACGGGGTAATCTCCTGATTTTACTCCGGTATATACTTTTCCTATTTCGAATATTTTAATGTTTTTATGTCTTCTGGAATTCTGCGATACGGCCTTCAATATATCCGGTACGATATTTATCCTGAAAAACGCGTAATCTTTAGAAATATAATTTTTAAGCTCCAAAACCATATCTCTATCTATGCCGGAGTTTGAAACGGTCATATTTATCTCCTTTTCTCCGGTAAGAGACGGCGAAATTATTTCGGTAAATCCCATATATCTTAACAAATTCCTGAATAATCCGTATGTTTCGAAATTTGAATTTTTTTGGGGGGGCTTTAGCATTCCGAACGGTATCGACGATTTAATATTGTCGTAACCGTATATCCTTAATATATCCTCGTAAATATTAACGGTCTCCGTTATATCGGTTCTAAAATAAGGCGGTGAAACTTTAAGTAATTTTTTAACGGTAGTATTATCAGAAGCAGTTTTTTCGCCGGTCCCTCCGATAGAATATCCTAATCTGGACAGAACGCTTGCCGCCCTGTTATTTACGGCAGAATCGCCTGAAAATTCCGATAAATCGTCAAAATTTATTTCATATGCCGCAGGCTTATCATATTCTTTTATATTATATGCATAACAAGAAACGTTAATACCGCTTTCGAAATTGTGAAGAAGGTATAAAAAACGTTTAATAGCCGTTATGCTTAAAGCCGGGCTTATGCCTTTTTCGAACCGCGTAGAAGCATCCGTTCTTAACGAAAGAGTCCTCGAAGTTCTTCTAATTTTAGACATATTAAAATTTGCCGATTCGACTATAATATCCGTCGTATTTTCGTCTATCTCGCTGTTTAACGAACCCATTATTCCTGCTATAGCGATAATTTTATTTTTATCGGCTATAACTATGTCTTCGCCTGACAACGTTCTTTCCTTTCCGTCTAAAGCAAGCGTAGTTTCGCCGGTAGTCGCAAACCTTACATTAATCATACCTCCGCCGTCGAGTTTCGAAGCGTCGAAAGCGTGCAGGGGCTGCGAGGTTTCCAACATTACGATATTGGTTAAATCTACGATATTATTAATCGGTCTTATTCCGCTTTTAATTAATTTATTTTTTATATGCATGTCCGATTCTTTTATTTTTAAACCGGAGAGCCTAACGGCAATGTAAGCCGGGATTAAATCGCCGTTTGCAATATTGAGAGTCAGCCCGTTTGCGTCCGATGCATAATTTTTACCCGGAATTATTTTTATATCTTCGTAAAGTTCGGGCAGGGTAAGTTCTTTATCTAATATTGCCGACAGTTCATATGCAAAACCCATTATCCCAAACAGATCGGGTCTATTGGGCTCAAGGTCGAATTCTAATACGGTATCGTTGAGTTCAAAAATATCGTAAGCGGTCGTTCCGGTTTCTAAAAAAGGAAATTTTGCTATAGAAGAAATATTTAACTGCAATCCTAAATCTTTTTCCGAACAGAACGCCGCCTCCGAAACAACGCCGAATATTGCTTTATCCCTTATTTTTAAACCGTGTTCGAAAACCGTTCCCTTAGTAGCTATCAGCGGTTTATCGCCGATTTTTATATCAAGACCTTCTTTCGTAAAAACAATTCTTTTAGTTCCTGCGGCTTCTCCGCCGTAAACTTCGGCTACCCCGAATTTATCGCTCGAAGGATGTTCCGATATGCTTTTTATTTCGCCGACCACGATATTTTCAAATGATTTTTTTTGAGAATAATAAGGCAATATTTTTTCCACTTCCATAGTTCTGCCGTTTAAAAGAGTTGCTATTTTTTCCGTCTCCATTTTAAAATAAACAAATTCCTTAAGCCAGTTTAAGCTTATTTTCAATTTTAATTCCTCCGGTTATCAGATAAAGTCGAATAATCCCGGCTGAACGAGCAAATCGTCTTCGTCGAATTTATCCGCGTAAAGTTTATTATGAATATTTTTCATCTCTTCAACCGCCGCCCCTATATCTGCAGAAAAATCTTTGTTTAATTTTATTCCGAAAATTCCTAACTCCCCGTAAAGCGATTTTAATCCTTCATTGTCGTAGGAATTCATAAGATTCATATTATATTCCGGAATAAAAACCGGTCTTTTTTGTTTTACGGAAAAACGGCAGGTTTTCATAGTACCGCTTTTTACCGGCGAAGATAGCGCGAAAGTTCCAAGTCCCGAACCGCTCTGAAGCCTGTCTCTTGCCACCAAATTTTTAGAAGATATACTTTCGTATAGCGGCAGTTCCGAAACTACGGCTCCTCCGTTTAATAAAATTTCATTGTATAAATCTCTGTTTTCGGGGGGATACACGGGGGCAAGCAATCCCGACCCTATATATGCGGCAGTATATCCGTTTTTTTTTAATGCCGCATTATGAGCGGCGGAATCTATACCCAGAGCAAGTCCGCTTATTATCGCATAACCGTATGAACACAGTTGGGCCGTAATATCTTCGGCAAGTTTAACCGCATATTCCGGGGGCTTTCTCTGTCCGATAACAGCCGCGGCTGATTTTAAATTCTCTTTTAGAAATCCTTTATAATATAAAATTAGCGGTTTATTTTTTATGTTTCTTAAGTTAGCAGGATAGAGAGGCGAATTAAAAGTTATTATTTTAACCCCGTTTTTGGAAGCTTCTTCTATTTCTTTTATCGCGTCAAAAAATGCGGTCCTTATAATTCGAGAATTTATCAATATTTTTATATACTCCATTTTCAAACCCGATTTTATCAAATCGGACTTATCGGCATTAAAAATTTCGCAAGGCTTGCCGAAAGCATTCAATAAGAAAATTATATGTTTATTCTGCAGCCCTTTTATTTTTTTAAGCGCTAAGGCGCATATCAAATCGTCCATCGATATCCCTTTTTTCGGCATTGTTTTTAAATTCAGCTCCCGTAAATGTTTTGCCCAGAAATATTCCGGTTACTAAATTTGCGCCCTTTTTCGACAGTTCGCGTTTTATAACTTCAAAAGTCGTTCCCGTAGTTATAATATCGTCAAAAATTATTATGTTTTTTGATTTGTAATCGTATTTATCCGTAACCGCAATATTATTCAAATCCTTTTTTTTGGATTTGACGTTTTCGATATGTCCGGGCTTATGACCTTTTGCGCAAATAATAGCTTTATCGAGGGTTGCAATAGTTCCAAACGCCGAAAGATACAAGCATACCTGCGAATTAGGATAAACGTCTAAATAGGAATTGCTCGGTGGAACCGGGAGAATCAAATCGTAAAAATAAAAATAATTATATATAATATTGTTTAAAGTTTTAACAAAAAAAGCTATAGCGCCGGGGTCCCCTTTTTTATACTTTAATATCGACTCCGAATATTTAACGGCGGATTCATTGTTATTTAATGCTTTTTTTTTATTTTTGGGAATATAATAATCCAGATAGAAATATTCTTCGTTCTTGCCTGTTTTTATGTTAATATTTTTTTGGAACATTGCCTTTATATTTTGTTTTAAATAAATTAAATCTTTAATTAATTATAATATGATAAATCTTTATTTTAAAAATTTCAATTTTAATATCTCGAACTCTATAGGAATTTTATTGTCCTCCGCTTCGGAATCGAAAAATTTTATTAAAGAAACCGGACGATTAAACATAAATTGCGAAATTTATTCTTTCGAAACGTTAAAAAAACATTTTGATATAGACGGAAAAATAGAATCCGCGCTTCATTTCCCTTTCAAAAACCTTGCGGGTTTTTTACCGGCAAAGGCTGTTTTTTTGTACGACGCAGCCGTAAACTCTCTTGCCGATGCCGCTTTATTTAACGCGGTATGCGATTTTGCATTAAATAACGAAATTATTTTCGGCATTATAACAAAAAAGGGGTTTAATTGCGAAACAGACTTTTATCTGCATCCCGGCTTTAAAAGAAATTATTATGAAAATTTAATTTTGGACATTTACCGAATGCGTTTAAAATTGCTCCTGCTGACAAGAATGATAGCGGACGAAAGAAACTTGGGATATACCGCTTCTATTGCCGAATTTATATCCGGAATAAAAACTATTGGGTTTAATCTTGATAAAGCCGTCTCCTATAATAACGGAAAATCAAATTTAATATTCTTGAATTCCGAGAAATCCGCCGTAACCTTAAATTTATCGCCTTTAAAATCAATTTTGGCTCCTAAAGAACCGGAATTCGTTTCAAAAAATGAAATTTCGCTCAATGTTAATTTATACGATATTTATTTTTATAAAAACGAATTAATAAATAAAATTAAAATATTCTTAAATACGGCTAAAAATTTACCGACGAGAATCTATTGCAGACGAAGAAATTATAAAACAAAAAACAGAGCGCCTTCGGGATTGAGCAAAATTCAAAAAATATCTATCGACGAGATAGATGCGGCGCAACTCGTAATAGCCGGCGCAGGTTCTGGTAAAACTAAGGTTATAGCGAATAAATTTTTATATCTGTTAAACTTTTTTTCCGCTGATTCTATTCTTGTTTTAACCTTTACAAACAATGCGGTAAACGAAATCAAAACTAGAATTGCAAGATCGTTGCAAATTGACGGCTATAACGCTTTAATAATCGATAAAATTTTAAATATTTCGACATATCACAGCTTTTTTTATTCCATAATAAAAGAATTTTATCTGGAACTGGGATATAAATCCGTTCCTTTGGCATCCGATAAAAAAGGCGGATATGATAAGCGCGGGAATGATGTTTTTATTTCTTATAACGAAATTATTTTAAATATGTTAGAGCTCTTTAAAAACGATTCAATCGTTTATGAAATAGCATCGAGATTCAAATATATTTTGGTCGACGAATATCAGGATTTAGATTTTACCTGCGATTATGTTATAAAAAAATTGGACGGCGGCAGGGGGAAAATAATGCATGCCGGAGACGACGACCAGTCGATATACGGGTTTAACGGAGGGGATTCTTTTAATTTACTATTATTTGATTTGTTTTTTCCTTCTGGAAAAGTATTCGTCTTCCAGAATAATTATAGATCCGGTTCTCAAATCGTGAATTTTTGCAATTCTATACTAGACAATATAAGTTTCAGATATAAAAAAAAATTAATTGCAAAAAACAGAGAAATACCCGATAAAGCGGTAGAAATTTTTGGATTCGAAAATGGAACGGACGAGGAAAATTTTATAAAAAAAACTGCCGTTGAACTTGCCCTTAAGGGAAAAAAAGCGGCGGTTTTGGTAAGGACTAAAAAAGAAAAATCAAAATTTTTGTCTATTTCCGGTTTTGCCGGTCTCTGTTCCGTATGGACTATTCACGGCAGTAAAGGGCTCGAGTTCGATATCGTATTTATATCCGGCGTATCTAAAGGCAACATACCGCATATTAAAAGCATCCGCTCCGCTTTTAAGAATGAAGAATATGATTCCAATATTCATCCTTTCGTTAAATTTTTTAAAACGGACGGCAGGCTGAACGCGGACCGTGACGATGAAATTAAGCTTTTTTACGTTGCGGCTTCGAGGGCAAAAGAAAAACTTTATATATCTTATTCCGGAGAAATTTCTGATTTTTTAAAACAATAAAAATAATAAAAATTAAATTAGAACTGGTTCAAAATATCGAGGTTCCCCTGATAAAGCAGTCTGAGGTCGTTAATATTATATTTAAGCATGACTATTCTGTCGAATCCCATTCCAAATGCAAACCCTTTATATTCTTTTGGATTTATTCCGGCATATTTAAAAACGTTAGGATGGACCATGCCGCACGGAATTACTTCTATCCATCCGGTATTTTTGCATACTCCGCAACCTCTTCCGCCGCAGAATACGCACTCTATATCGAGGTCTAAACCCGGTTCGACGAAAGGGTAAAAAGCCGGCCTGAAGCGCGTTTTCTTCGCGCCGAGAAGATGCCGCACCGTTTCTTCCAATATCCCTTTTAAATCCGAAAGTTTTACGTTGTGAGCGACAAAAAGCCCTTCCATCTGATTAAACATAAAAAGATGGGTGGCATCTACGGCTTCGTACCTATAGCATCTGCCGGGCGCAATTACCCTGAAAGGGAGAGGTTTGCTTTCCAATGTTCTTGCCTGTACGCTGGATGTATGCGTTCTGGGAACAAGGCCGTTGAGCAAATAAAAAGTATCCCACACGTCTCTTGCGGGATGATCCGCCGGTATATTAAGAGCATCGAAATTATAATGCGTCGTTTCAATTTCAGGGCCTTCGACTATTTCAAAACCCATTGACGTAAAAAAATCCGAGGCTTCTTCTAAAACTGCGGTTATAGGATGTTTATGAAATCTTTCTATTCGATTTCCGGGGATGGTCAGGTCTATTTTATATTCATTCAAAAATTTTTTATTTTCGTTACCGGAAAGTTCGTTTTTTTTCCTATTATAAATTGATTCTATTTCATTTTTGGCTTCATTGGACTTTGCGCCTACAATTTTTTTTTCTTCGGGGGAATATGAACTTATATTATGTAAAATCTCGGTTAATCTGCCTTTTTTACCGGTAAAAGATCGAAAATTATCTTCAAGTTCATTTAAATTTTTTGCAGACTCGAGTATTTCTTTTGCATCTTTAAAAACTTCGTCGATCTTATCGATTACTTCTAAATTTTTATTCATTTTTATATACTACAAACTTTTAGTGAATTTTTCAATAACGATTTTGATTTATTGCTTGTTTCAAACCGCAAATTTATCCTACAACCCTGTCTCTTCCTGAATCTTTTGCCCTGTATAGGTTATCGTCGGCGATTTTTAGAAGACGGTTTAATATTTCATCCGAATCGTTATTATTCTTAATGCTTTTTCCGTTTTTCTCGTTCAACAAGCCCTTTAGGCTTGAAACTCCTGCGGATACAGTAATATTTAAACTTAGATCGTTTTCAAAAACATAGATTTTGTTTTTAATATAAATTCTCAATTTTTCCATTAAATTAACGGCGTTTTCTTTATACGTATCAGGTAAAATCATAACGAATTCATCGCCGCCGTACCTTGTTATAATATCCTGCCTTCTCATTAAAATATTTTTCAAATCATTAGTGAATTCCGTAAGCATAACGTCGCCGATATGATGACCGTAATTATCGTTTATATTTTTAAATTTATCTATATCTAATATTGCAACGGAAAGATCGTTCGAATTTCTAACGGCTCTTGCAATTTCTCTTTTTGCAAATTCATACATAAATCTTCTGTTGTATATTCCAGTCAAAGAATCCGTAATTGCAAGCTCTCTATTTGTTTCTATTAATATAAGTTTCGCAAATACCGGCGAGGCTATGTTGATTATTTCTTTTATCAAGTCCGTCATTTCCTGCGTAAAAAAACCTTTATCTCCCGAATCTATCGAAACTGTTCCTGCAATCTCGTCGCTGATTTTAAGCGCAAAACAGGTATAACTGCCTGCCGTTCCGCGAAACTCGCAATTATCGACCGTTCCGCCCCGGTTTTTATTCTTTCCGTCTTTTAAAAGTTCGCAGTTCGACAGATAATCTTCATAGTCGATATTATTAGTAGCTACGATAATCTTGCCGGAATTTTCATCTTCTCCCTGCCCGTTTTCCTTCCTGCTGTAAATCAGCGACGTAACCGTCTTTTTATTAACGGTATCGAATATATTGATATGAAGGGCATCTACTCTTTCCTCTCCATCTTTTTTTATAGAATAAAGCCCCTCCGCAAATGTTTTTATCGCATATTCGAGCGTGAAAACCATAGATAATCTATACGATAAATCGTTTAATAAATTAAGCTTTTTTATGTGATTTCGCAGTTCCGTAATATTTCCAAACACAACGAGCCTTATAGCGCTGTTGTTTTTTGTTAAAAAAAGGCTCGACTTCATGCCGAGCGTAATCCCGTTTTTAAGATTGATTTCTACGTTTTCGACGGTAGTCGTATATCTGTTGTTTATATATGTTTCGAAAATTTTGCGCGCAAAATTTTCGTCTTTGAAAGCGGGTTTTATATTTTTATAAAATTTATCTAAATCTACCGGGGTAGAAAATCCGTCCAAATTGAAAACCTGAGCAAAGTAATCGTTGTAAAGGCTTACGACTTTATCCGTCAGATTTATGGAAACAACCCCGAACTCGACCATCTTATTTATCAAATTTTCCCTGTTTTCCAACAGTTCTAAGGACGAATCCAATTTCTCAAAAAGCGTATTAATCTCAAAATATGAGGCAAAAAAGTTAATGCCGCTTTTAAAAAATTCTAAATCTTCGCCGTAAAACGCCGCTTTTCTTTTGATTACTCCGGTTACCGCCAGATACCTTCTGCCCTCTGTTCCCTGGAATGCGTAAAGAATTATGTCTTTAACGCCCTTATCTTTAAAAAACTCGCCTGCAAATTCGTCTTCCTGATAATTATAGGCATCCAGCCTGTTTTCCGCGATTCTTTTTTGAACGAATAATGTCGGGGTAGGCGCTATGGTGCTTTTACCTAAATTGTATTCCCACCCCCTTGAAAACTCGCCTCTTACAATCTCATTTTTAATCCCGTCATAGACGATAAATTCGACGAAATCGGTCTGCAGATTATCTTCCAGATTATTTAAAAATTCTTGAAGGAACGCACCGCCGTCCCGCCGTCCCGCTTCCCGGGAAGGAACGGAACTGCCGGCATGGGTCGAGTCTTCTTCCTGCCGCTTTTCATACTCCGTCGTCATGGAAAATAATATTCGTTCCGCCATTTCCGATAAAATAGACGACCTTTTAAGGTTTTTTAGATAAATCATTAAATGTGCAACATAATTTGCCAAATTTAAAATCGCACCGGCTTTAATAGGGTCGAAGACGTCTTTTTTGTTTGAATAAACCCCCATCACGCCTATAACCCGGCCCTGTGCGATTAACGGAAATGCTCCTACCGATAAAAATTTATATTCCAGAAGTTTATCTTTATAATAATGCGGAACGGTTTCATCGCTTTCTACATCGTTTATCACCGCATAATCCTCGGACATTATTGCCGTTGCCATTAAATTTTGCGAATATTTTAAATTGCCGGTCTGGTCGCCATATTTAAGAATCAGGTTTTTCGTATAGCTAAAATCGTTATTATAGGCGCTTACTATTTTTATCTCTTTTTTGCCCTCGTCTAAAACCCCGAACCATGCATAGCCGTATCCCATTCTTTCAACTATTAGGTTCATAAGTTTGAGGGTTAACGAATTAGAATCGTCCCTGTCGGAAACGGCTTTAGAAAAATAGTTTATATTCGATACGATAAGGTTATTTTCTTCCTGTGTTTTGATTATCGTATCGTTTAGAACAGTAATAGCTTTTGCAAACTTGTAAAATTCGGTTTCCTTATTTTGATATTTGCTTGCCAAATCCTGCCTTTTTGGGTTATTCGGGTCTATTTCTTCGATGTTTCTTAAAAGGCCGTAAAACGGGTCCGAAAATTTCTTATTAACTAAAATAAAAATCAAGATTGAAAAAACGAATACCCCGACGAAAAAAAGTATCGGAATATAAACCTTCGAAAGATACCAGAACCATCTGTATTGTTCTATCCCCGAGCCTAAAATTCCTATTATCCTGCCGCCGTAGTTTCTTACCGGCTTATTGTATATATAAAACGGGATGCCGCTTACGATCACCGATGTATAAATGCTTTCGCCCTTTTCTAAAACCAAGAGCTGTTTTTTCGTGGCGCTTTGACCGACACCCCAATACCTATTATTTATGACGGTCGAAACCGCCGACCTCTTGCTCCCGTAATAGATGCCCAAACGGACGGTCATATTGTTTTTAATAGTTATGCTTCTTAAATAACCGCTGGTTATATGCTTATTTAATATAATTATAAACCCGCTGTTTTTATGTATCAGCCAGTAAATTACCCTTAGTTCTATAAGCCTGTCCGATTTATCCCTCCCAAATCCGGTAAATATATGCCTGTTCTTTGTTAGAATAATTCCCAGAAATCTTCGATAGTCGCTTAATTTTTTAACTTTATTGCTGTATTTTTTATATTTAAACTTTTTTAAGTAGTCCGCCTGCCCATTTTTTATTCTTATCAATACGATGCTCGATATTTTTTTGGAATCGGATATTTTTCGTATAAACCGGCTTTTAAAGTTATGAGCGACAATGTCGTTAGCCTTTTCGAGCATATAGTTCCTGTCGCCGATAAACGCCATCGTCTCCGCCATTAATCCGGATTTTAACTGCTCCTTTAAAGATTTATGGCTGTATAAGGCGATATAATGGACGGCTAAGAATATGCCTATCGAAAAAATAACGATATTCGATACGATAAAAAGAAAATATATTTTAAATTTTATGGAATTAATATTTATTTTAGGCATGTTTTTCGCCGATTTTTAATTTTATTTATATATTACATATTATATCTCATTTTTCTTTTTTCCAATTACCTTTCCGACAATACCTTACCGTGGCATCGAAAAATATCGCAAGCGCGGCGAACCGCCGTCGATAAACAACGGATAGGCTATTCTCCCGTTTGATTTTTCGGG